>JBBSRQ010000006.1:0-38480 GCA_038242845.1 Propionibacteriales bacterium
CGTTCCCCGCGGCGACTACTCAGGAACCGGCAAGGGGTAGATGATCGTTCCCCGCGGCGACTACTCAGGAACCGGCAAGGGGTAGATGATCGTTCCCCGCGGCGACTACTCAGGAACCGGCAAGGGGTAGATGATCGTTCCTCGCGGCGACTACTCAGGAACCGGCAAGGGGTAGATGATCGTTCCTCCGGGCTCAAAAACCATGATGGGGCGGGAACCATGATGGGGCGGGAATCAATTCCTTCGGTTACTCGACTATGAAGAGCAGCAAACCAATCTTTCGAGTACTCAAACACGAAGGGGAGGAAAGATTTTCCGGTCACTCGACTATGAAAAAATAGAAATAGACTTCTCCAACCGACCACGCAGGAACCCAGAGATGGCTGAAACCCGTGTCTCCTGGAGACTACTCTGGAAGCGCAAGAGCCGTTTTACACGCCAGACCTCCGAACGCCTTGGACGTGACTTTCCACGTCGGTTGCCACCGCCCGCTTCGCCGCGCTACCGGAAGCGTGTTCTTGGGCGGATTCAGTTTCCGACGTCACTCCTTCCATTCCTGCAGGTGGCAGGAGTGGCACCCAATCCACACCCCGGCTAGCGCGCGTCGGTGTCTTCCATTGTCTCGTCCGTGACACGGGAGCGTGGCTTCTTCACCTGCCACACCAGCAGGCCGGCGACGGCAGCGATCACGAGGATGACCCCGATGTCGGGGACCGCCTTCGCAAAGTTGCCGAGCGTGGTCTCAAGAGCCAACTGCTGGCGGGCGTCGAAGATGCCGCCGAGAGCGCTGGTGGCGTCGGTGGTCAGGAACAGGATGCCGAGGACAATGAACAGGAGTCCGGACACCACACCCCACACCGACGTCGTGATGGGGCCGATCTGCAGAGGGCGGGGCCTCAGTTTCTCACCGAGCGAGGCACTGTCCCAGACCCACGCCAGGACGATGAGCGGGAGCACCATGCCGGCACCGAACATCGCCAGCAGCAGCGCCCCGTACAGCGGCGATCCACCGACCGCGGCCATGGTGAGTACCGCACCGAGAAGCGGACCGGTGCACGCACCGGCCAAGCCGTAGACCGCGCCGAGCGCGATCACGGCAAGCGGACCGGTGCCGCCCCCGCTGCGGAATCCAGGAAGGTTGATGTTGATGCCGAACAGTTGCAGCAACCCCAACAGGATCAGCACGACGCCGCCGACCAGGGCCAGGGTTCCGCGATGCGTCGCCAGCAGGGCGCCGAGCGACCCGGCGGCAAGACCCAGAGGCACGAGGGTGATCAGTAACCCGACGTAGAACAATCCAGTCCGGCCAACCAGCCGCGTGCGGGAGGACCCGAACGCGTAGGCGAAGAATGAGGGCAGGAGCATCGCAGCGCAGGGGCTGAGGAGCGCAGCGAGCCCACCCAGGAAAGCCCCTGCGAACCCGACACCCATCAGTTCTGTTTGCCGATCTCGGCCGCGATCACCTGTTCGAACACATCGATGGGTTGGGCACCGGAGATGAACTCCGTCCCGATGAGGAAGGCAGGCGTACCGGAAATGCCGAAGCCCTGGGCCTCGGCGCTGTCGGCTACGACGGCATCACGGGTGGCGGGCGCCATGTAGTCGGCCTGAAACTTGTCCATGTCCGGCACGCCCACCTGCTGTGCGATGTCGGTCACGACGTCGTCACCGACGGGGGGGTGCCCCTGGTTCGGCAGGGATTCGTACAACGCAGTGGCGAACTCCCAGTACAGCCCCTGCTCCCCAGCGGCTCGGGCGGCGGCGGCAGCATTGACGCTGTCGTCGCCGAAGATGGCGAGGTCGCGGAACTCGATCCGCAGGGTGCCGTCGTCGATGAGTGGCTGCAGCAGCGGAAGAGTGTCCTCGGTGAACACCGAGCAGAAGGGACAGCGGTAGTCGGCCCACTCCGTCATGACGATCTTGGCGTCGATGCTCCCGTTGGCCAGCGGGTCACCCTCCTGGCGTCGCGGCAGGCTGAGCAGGAAATCATCCCGTTCCGGGTCCTCGACCGGCTCCACCTCCGCCGGGGGTTGCCCATCCACTGCATCACCACTCGTCATCACGGTCGCGGTTGCCTGCGGCGCCGCCGTGCCCCCGGACTGCTGACTCATCACCGCCAACAGACCCACCACGATGATGCTGAGGACAACCACTGCAATCTTGTAGAAGCCGGTGGTGTCGCTCTTTCGTGGGGCGTTTGACGTGCCGCCGGAACGAGTCGTCGGCGATGTGGACTGGTGGTCAGTGGGCTCAGTGGACACTGTGCAATTACCCCCTAAGGAACTGCCCCGAGGCTATGTTGTGCCCGTGTGAAAAGCGAACCACTGAGCGGGACGTGCGAGCGCTAGTGGCGCGGAGGCTGGAGCGACACGGTAAGATCGAATGTCCGTCTCAAGGTGAGGATTGAAGCTCTTGACCACTTCGCGCGGCGAACTACAACAAGAAATCGCGCTCGAACAGGCACATGTCGACAAGGTCTATGACAACTTGGCCACCGCAACGGCCAGTGCCCGAACAATGGCTCATCAGGGACAGCAGATGTTCCAGACTGACCGCACCAGTTTCCACAGGGAAGAGGACAGCACTGCGTTGTTCGAGCGCGACGCGTTCGCCTACCAGGCGGCACGTCGCTTGGCAGTCCTCGACGCGGAGCACGAGGGCCTGGTCTTCGGGCGTCTCGACCTGACGGAGCCCGAGTCCCGCTACATCGGTCGCATCGGTGTCCGCGACGAGGAATACGAACCCCTGGTCATCGACTGGCGTGCGCCGGCCGCCGAACCGTTCTACCGTGCCACGCAGACGGCCCCGATGGGGGTCATCCGTCGTCGAGTGCTTCGCTGTCGCGACGACAAGGTGATTGGCCTCGAGGACGACCTCCTGGATTCCTCTGTGGAGACCAACCTGCCCATCCTCGGGGAGGGCGCGCTGATGGCTGCACTCACCCGGGCGCGTGGCCGCACCATGCGCGACATCGTCTCCACCATCCAGGCGGAGCAGGATGAGGCCATTCGTGCTCCGTACCAAGGTGTCACGATCATCGCCGGGGGCCCCGGCACGGGCAAGACCGTGGTGGCGCTGCACCGCGCCGCCTATCTCCTCTACTCGAATCGTGCCCGCCTTGAGCGCGGCGGCGTGCTGGTGGTGGGACCGTCCAACGTCTTCATGAACTACATCGAACGGGTCCTGCCGAGCCTCGGCGAGGACGCCGTCACCCTGAAGTCCATCGGCTCCGTCTCCTCCGATGTGCTCGGTATGACGAGCGAACGCGTGGACAGAGCCGCCGCGGCGTCCCTCAAGGGAAGCCTACGGATGCTGAAGGTGCTGCGTCGCCTCATCCGTCGTCCACTCATCGACGGCCCCGAGGTGCTCCGCGTCCGGGTGACAGTCAAGGGTGAAGTCCTGACGCTGAATGCACCGGAGCTCAACCGCATCAGGGACAATGTGTTGTCCGGCACCAAGCTCAACAAGGGCCGCAACCAGGCCCGTGAGATGGTGGTGAACGCCTTGGCCGCCAAGCTGTCCGACGACGTGGACGTGCCGGCCGACGAGGTGCCCCTCCTGATCAACGAGCAGGCGTCGCTGTCGATGTTCATGAACGCCTGGTGGCCGACGCTCAACGCGCCGCGCGTACTGGAGCGCCTGGCGGACCCGCAACTGGTGACGGAGGTCGCCCCCGAGCTGACAGCTGGGGAGGCGGAAGCGCTCGCGGAGTCCTACACATGGCTGCAGCGGGGCAACCACACCGAGATCACCGGGTGGTCGGTGGCGGACATGGCACTGCTCGACGAACTGCTGGACATGCTGGGCCCTGCCCCCGTGGAGGACGACGTCGACATCGACGAGCCCGTGTTCATCGACATGGGTGACATCAACGAACTGGTGACAACGTCGGACACACTGCGCCACGACCAGGTCATCGACCCGGAGGACGACCCGCAGACCACCTACGCCCACATCCTGGTGGACGAGGGCCAGGACATCACCCCCATGCAGTGGCGGATGCTTCGGCGACGCGGCCCGCAGTCCTCGTGGACCATCGTGGGCGATCCCGCCCAGAGTTCCTACCCCGACCAGGACGAGACCACCAAGGCGCTGGATGAGCTGGTGGGGCGCGCGCCCACACGCCGGTTCACACTCAGCACCAACTATCGCTCCCCCGCGGAGGTGTTCGACCTCGCGGCGAAGGTGATCACGAAGGTGTTCCCCGGGGCAGACCTGCCGACGGCGGTGCGCACCACAGGGCTGGAGCCACGCCTGGCGAGTACGTCTCCGCAGGACGCCGACGCAGCCATCGTGCGTGAGGTCCTCACACTGGCCGGGCAGGTGAATGGCACCGTGGGTGTCATCTGCCCACCGTCCAGGGTGCAGAACGTGCTCCGGCTCACCATGTCCGACGAGCGGTTGGCACAGCTGGAAGAGCGTCTCCTGGTGGTCACGGCACTGCAGGCCAAGGGGCTGGAGTACGACGGCGTCCTCGTGGTCTCCCCCGACGACATCGTCGCCGAGGCACCGGGCGGGGAGAGGGTGCTCTACGTGGCGCTCACGCGAGCGACGCAGCGGATGACGACGCTTGACGTGACCGATTCCACGGCAGCCTGGAGATCACTTCTGACGTAGCCTGCCAACGGTTCTGTGTGAAGAACTGCAGGCCGGGCGCACCGGCCTCGAGCAACTCGTGACACATCGTCTCGGCCCGCTCCAGACCGATGCGCCTGACCTCGGCGGGGTTGGCCGCGGCGCGCAACTGCGCCACGAAGCCAGCGGGCAGCTCACAATCGGCGAGACCCGCGAAGCGTTCTATCTGGGTGATGACCGTCAGCGGCATGATGCCCGGAATGATGGGGATGTCGCAGCCACGGGCACGGACGCGCTCCACCAGTTCGATCCAACGGTGCGACTCGAAGAACAGCTGCGTGATGGCGAACTCCGCTCCCGCCTTCGCCTTCTCCACCACGATGCGCGCGTCCAACTCAGGATCGTTGTCGGGCTGGTGCACGTTGGGAAACGCGGCGACGCCCACGCAGAAGTCACCACTGTCGCGGATGAACTCCACCAGTTTTGTGGCCGTGGCCAGACCGTCCGGGTGCTGCTCCCACGGCTGGGTGGGGCCACCCGGCATGTCACCGCGGATGGCGAGGATGTTGGTGACGCCGGACGCGCGGTACGCCTCAAGTGCCTCCGTCGTGTCTTGGCGTGACTGCGACACGCACGTCAGGTGCCCCACGGTGATGTCGCCACGTCCAGCCAGCGCGCGGGTGGCATCGATCGTGCGCTCCCGCGTCGAGCCGCTCGCCCCATAGGTCACGGACACGAAGTCGGGCGCAAAAGCCGCGAGCCTCTCCACTGCGTTAAAGAAGCGGGGCTCCTCCTCAGCGGTGCGGGACGGGAAGAACTCGTAGGACAACATGGGCTCGGTCGCGCCCCGAAGGAGGTCGGCGATCGTCGTGGATGGGCTGAGCTCTGCTGACATGGCCACAACCATAGGGAACGCTCCGGTGGTCCCATAAGCTCATGGACGTGTCTGAGACTCCCAATGCCACCTACCCGCTCGGTCCTACTCTGCTGGGGCTCGTCTCCCGTGAGATGACCCGCTTCCTCGATTCGCAGGAGGCTGCGACGTCAAGGGTGGTGACGAGCGAGTTGCTGGACCTGGCCCGAACCTTCACAGGCGGCGGCAAACGCCTGCGGCCAGCGTTCTGCTACTGGGGCCACGTGGCCGCCAGTGGGCACCCGGCAGACCCGACGGGGCTGCTCCGGGCAGCGGCGTCGCTGGACCTCCTGCACGTCTCCGCCCTCGTCCACGACGACATCATCGACGCCTCGGACACCCGCCGGGGCATTCCCGCTGCACACCACCAGTTCGCAGCGCACCACCGAGAACTGCATGGGCGGGGCGACGCCGACGACTTCGGCAGGGCCGCAGCCATCCTCCTGGGGGACCTCCTGTTGATGTGGAGTATCGAACTCTTTGATGTCAGCGGCCTGCCCGCGGACCGCATGGCACGGGCACGACCGCTCCTGTCCGCGATGCGCACGGAGGTCACGTGCGGACAGTACCTCGACGTCGGTGCCTCGTTCGGTGTCAGCGGCGCCACGGATCTCAACGAGGAACTGGCAGTGGCCCGTCGCATCCTGGAGTACAAGACCGCGCGCTACTCCGTGCTGCGTCCACTGCAGGTGGGAGCCGCGCTGGGCGGCGGGGACGTCGCACTGGAGTCCGCCCTCGCCGATTTCGGTTCACTGGTGGGGAGCGCGTTCCAGATGCGCGACGACGTCCTCGGTGTCTTCGGGGATCCCGACGTCACAGGCAAGCCAGCCGGTGACGACCTGCGGGAGGGGAAGCGGACCGTGCTGGTCCTCACCGCACTGCAGCGTGCCGACGCGGCGCAGCGCGCAACCCTGGAGGGTGTGCTGGGCAAGAATGGCATGTCCGACGAGCAACTCCGCTCGGCTCGCAGCATCATCGAAGCCACGGGAGCGCTCGCCGAGGCGGAGCGTTTGATCACTGATGACGTCGCCAGCGCCATCCAGCTGATCACGAGGACGCCCATGACCGACGAGGGACGCACGGCACTGGTCCGGTTGGCCGAACTGAGTGCGCAGCGTGACCACTGAGTCCATCACCGGTCTGAGTGCTGCCGAGGTCCGTGAACGGATCGACGCAGGGCAGGTCAATGCGATGCCGGAGCGCTCCGGTCGCTCCACCTCCCAGATCGTCAAGGACAACGTCTTCACTCGTGTGAACGCCATCCTGTTCATCCTCTTCGTCATCGTGATGTCCACGGGAGAAGTGGAACAGGGCATCTTCGGGATGCTCATCATCGCCAACTCGATCATCGGCATCATCCAGGAGCTGCGTGCCAAGCGCACCCTGGACAACCTCGCGGTCGTCGGCGAGGCGCGCCCCATGGTGCTGCGTGACGGCGTCACCACCCAACTCCCCCGCGACCAGGTGGTGCTGGACGACGTCATCAGCATGGGCCCCGGCGATCAGGTGGTGGTCGACGGCCGCATCGCCGTCGCCGACTACCTCGAGATCGATGAGTCAATGCTGACCGGAGAGGCGGACCCCGTCGCCAAACGGCCCGGGGATGAGATCTTCAGCGGCGCGTTCGTGGTGTCTGGCACGGGAAAGTACACGGCAACGCGTGTGGGGCCCGACGCCTACGCCGCCCAGATCACTGCACAGGCAGCGAAGTTCACGCTGGTCAGCTCCGAGCTGCGCCAAGGAATTGACCGCATCATCCGGTTCGTCAGTTTCCTCATGGTGCCGGTGGCAATCCTGACAATCTGGGTGCAGTTCCAGCAGAAGGGCAGCACCTGGCAGGAGTCCGTGCTGCGCATGACCGCCGCCCTCGTGCCCATGATCCCCGAGGGTCTCGTGCTCCTGACGTCAATGGCGTTCGCGCTGGGCGTTGTGCGCCTGGGTAGACGCAACTGCCTGGTGCAGGAACTGCCCGCCATCGAGGGGCTGGCCCGCGTGAGTGTAGTGTGCACCGACAAGACCGGCACCCTGACGCAGAACGCCATGACACTCGGCGAGACCATCCCCCTCAACGGGTCCTCCCCTGCCGACGTGGAACAGGTGCTCGCCCACCTGGTGGCGGTGGATCCGGCACCCAACGCCTCCATGCAGGCCATCGCGCAGCACACCCCTCCCGCCACCGAGCCATGGCCCCTGACGTCGCGCGCCCCGTTCACGTCCACCCGCAAGTTCTCGGGCGCATCGTTCGAGGGCCGCGGGAACTGGGTGCTGGGCGCGCCCGACGTACTGGTCACTGGCGACGTGGCGGCCCGCGCCGAGAAGATCGGTTCCACGGGGCGCCGGGTGCTGCTCTTGGCACACTGCTCATCGGCGCTGGATGAACCGGGAGCCCCCGACGGCCTTGCCCCAGTGGCACTCCTGGTGCTGGACCAGATGCTGCGGCCGGACGCGGCCGCCACCCTCAAGTATTTCGACGACCAGAACGTGGCCGTCAAGATCATCTCCGGGGACAATGCCGCCTCCGTGGGGGCTGTCTCGACCAGCCTCGGCCTGATCTCGGGTCCCGCAGTCGATGCTCGCACGCTGCCACAGGACGACGAGACCTTCAGTGCCGCCGTGGCCGAGGGGCAGGTGTTCGGGCGTGTCACCCCCCAGCAGAAGCGCCGCATGGTGGCGTCGCTGCAGGCCCGCGGCCAGGTCGTCGCCATGACCGGCGACGGCGTCAACGACGTCCTCGCGCTCAAGGATGCGGATCTGGGCGTGGCGATGGGCTCGGGTTCCCCGGCCACCCGCGCCGTGGCGCAGATCGTGCTGCTCGATGACCGGTTCGAGACCCTCCCACACGTGGTGGCCGAGGGGCGACGCGTGATTGGCAACGTGGAGCGCGTCGCGAAGCTGTTCCTCACCAAAACCGTCTACGCCGTCGCGCTTGCCCTGGTGCTGGGGATTCTGCAACTGCCCAACCCGTTCGTACCGCTCCAGATCACCGTCATCGGTTGGTTCACCATCGGCATCCCCGCATTCCTACTGAGTCTGGCCCCCAACAATGAGCGCGCCCGGACGGGCTTCGTCCGACGCGTCCTGGTCGTCGGCGTGCCGAGCGGCATCATCGTCGCTGCCGCCACCATCACGACGTTCCTCATGACGCGGGGGTTTGGACCAGTCCACGACACCATTGACGTGCAGGCCACCACCGCCACACTGGCCGCCCTGATCATCTCCGCAGTGTGGGTGGTCTCGATCGTCGCCCGCCCCTTCGTGCTGTGGCGGCTCGCCATGGTGGTCTTCGGTTACGCGTTCTACACCGTGCTGTTCCTGTGGCCACCCACCCAACGGTTGCTCGAGTTGGACATCTCGAACCCTCGCACCATGATGATGGGGCTCCTCATCGGCGCCATCGGAGCTGTAGCCGTCGAAGCGACGTGGTGGATCTCCGCACGAATCCGCCACGAGCGCCCCAAGCTGTGGAAGGGGGCCCGCGTGGGCACCCACCAGTAGCTTGGAGCGCTCACGCCGTATGACCTCGCACTGGGGCGTGGTCACAGCTCACTACGGTCAGCCGGTGTAGACGAAGGGTCCCGTCATCTTGTCAACGTTGTCCTTCGTGATGAGGATGCAGTCGAAGGACTGCTTCTCGGTCTCCGGCGCCTTGCCCGTCTTGATGAACTCGTCGGCCAGTTTCACGGCCTCTTTGGAGAACACAGCGACGGGTTGCAGAACCGTGTAAGCGAGATCCCCGGAGGTGACCGCGTCGATTGCGTCAGGCGAGCCGTCAAAGCCTCCGACGACCACTCCTTCGAGTTTGCTCGCTTCCTTGAGTGCGGCGATCGCACCCAGGGCCATCTCGTCATTGCCGGAGATGACACCTGTGAGACTCGGGTTCGCCTGCAACAGGGACTGCATCTTGTCGTGGCCCTTGGTGCGGTCCCAGTCAGCGACCTCCTTGCCAACTTCCTTGAGGTCGGGGTACTGGCTGATCACTGTCTGGAAGCCGTTGGAGCGCGTCTGCGCATTGTTGTCGGCGGGGGCGCCGAACAGCTCCACATAGTCGCCCTTCTCACCCATCTGCTTGACCCATTCCTGGGCGCCGATCGCAGCACCTTGGGCGTTGTTCGACACGAGCTGAACTCTGGCCAGACCAGATTCGTTGATTTCTGCGTTCACGAGGAAAACGGGAATGCCCGCCGCCTCAGCCTTCTTGACCGCTGCGATCGAACCGTCAGCGTTGGCCGGGTCGAGAATGAGCGCCACGGACTTGTTGGAGATCGCCGTGTCAATGAGTGTGTTCTCGGTGTTGGTGTCGCCCTTGTGGGCGCCAACGGTCGACTCGTAGCCGAGTTCCTTTGCGGCCGCAGCGGCAACATCGCCTTCGGTCTTCCAGTAGGGGTTGGAGGGGTCGTTCACGATGATGGTGATGAGACCCCCGGCCTGACCACCTCCAGAGGTTTCCGACGAGGGTGCGTCCGAGGTCTCCCCTCCAGAGCATCCGACAAGGGACAGGAGCAGCCCGCCCGCTGTGATGAGTGCAGCAATTGCCTTCGTGCGCATCATGTGATGCGTCCTTTCTTTTGGTGGCACAGCAACGTGCGAATGCCAGATGACGGATCAACTCTTGGTGACCGGTGCCACAGAGTTCTGATCCGAGGGGGGAGCCACAGGCGGCTCTGCCGACGGATTCGGCGGCTTGGTGGCGGCAGGACGACGGCGCCCCCCATATTGCAGGCTGTTCAGCATCACGGCGACGACGATGACGCCGCCGATGAAGACCATCTGCCAGTACGCCGACACACCGACGATCACGAGCCCATCCGAGAGGAAACCGATGACAAAGGCCCCGAGCAGGGTCCCTCTCACGTTACCGACTCCCCCCATCAGGGACGCGCCGCCAATAACCACAGCGGCGATCGCGGTCAACTCGTAGGTGTTTCCTGCCGTCGGACTGGCGCTCGTGAGCGTCGACGCCAGAATGAGTCCTGCAATTGCGGCACACACACCCGAGATGACGTATACGGAGATCTTCACCCCACGGACAGGCACTCCGGAGAGTTCCGCGGCCCGCTCGTTACCACCCGAGGCGTACAGCCAGCGACCGAACCTGGTGCGTCCAAGCACGAAGCCGAGCACTATCGCAATTACCGCCATGATGATGACGCCAATGGGGATATTCAGAATGCGGTTGAAGCCCAGCCAGTTGAATCCGGTGTTACCAAGATCAGCATTTCCGGAGAGGTCATTGATCGTGAGGCCGTTGGTCAGCAGCAACGCCATTCCCCGCACGACGTACAACATGCCCAGGGTGGCCACGAAAGGCGCAACATTGAATTTCGCCACCAACACGCCATTGACCAGGCCGATGAGCGCGCCCACCGTGCACGACAGCAGCACGACGACGGGAACGCTCGGAAACAGGATCACACCGAAGATGTTGAGCGGGACCCCCCGCATGAGGAAACCAGCGATGACCGCGGAGAAGCCGAGTGTCGAGCCCACGGAGAGGTCGATACCGCCGTTGAGCACGACGAGCAGCATGCCCAACCCGAGGGTGGCGTAGATGGCAACGTGCGAGGCCATGATCAACATGTTGTTGAACGTCAGGAAGTTGGGAGACAGCAACGAGAAAACAATGATGATCAGGATCAGCGCCAGGAATGCTCGCCCCTCGATCAGCACTCGCCCCAGCGAGAACCACTGCTTGTCTCCGGTGCTACGGATGGTGGGTGTCATCATCATTGTCGATCCATTCTCATGGGCATTATGTGGCCACAGCTTCGCCGGAGGCAGCCATGATCATTTCCTTGGTTGCGTCGGGCCCGAACTCGGCAGAGATCTGACCTCGGCGCAGGACGAGAATCCGATGTGCAATGCTGAGACATTCCCCGACCTCTGAGGTCGAAAAGACCACCGCAACGCCTTCGCGAGCGCGCTCGGCCAGGAGCCGAAACACCTCACCCTTCGCGCCAATGTCGATGCCGCGACTCGGCTCGTCGAGGAGCATGACGCGTGGGTTGGTCGCGATCACCTTTCCGATGACAACCTTCTGCTGGTTCCCTCCGGATAGGGAGCCGATCGGCAACTCCGGTCCGGGCGTCTTCACGGTCACCGCCTCGATGAGTTCGCGAGCGATTGACCTCTCCACTCGACGCGAAAGCACCCCGTTGACCAGCGAGTTGCTGAGGCTTGCAAGGGTGAGGTTCGACCCAACGTCAAAAGTCTTCACCAGCCCATCGCGTTGACGATCCTCGGGGACCAACCCCACGCCGAGCGTGATGCGCTCCGCGATGGTCTCATTGCCCAAGAGTCGTTCGTCAAGCGTGATTTCACCCCCATCGATTGGGTTGCGGCCAGCAATTGCCTCCAGCAGTTCTGTCCGACCCGCCCCCATCAATCCGTACAAGCACACGATCTCGCCCGCCCGGACATCCAGATCCAAACCGTTCACGATCGCTCGCTCGGGGTTCTGGGGATCCAGTACATGAAGATTGCGGACGCTGAGCACCGTGTCGCCGAACTCGTAGCCGGTCGGCGGTGTGCCGAGGTCGAAGTGCTCACCGACCATGTTGTGCACTATCCACTCGAGGTCGATGTTCGATCCTTCCCCTTTCGCCGTCATTGTGCCGTCGCGAAGGACAACCGCGTGGTCGGTCACCTCCAGGGCTTCCTCGAGATGGTGCGAGATGTAGACGATCGCAACTCCGCGCCCCGTGAGTTCGTGGATGATGCCGAACAAGATCTCCACCTCAGCGGCGGCGAGAGCCGAGGTCGGCTCGTCCATGATCAGGATGCGTGAGTTCACCGAGAGCGCACGAGCGATCTCGATGATCTGCTGTTGACCGACGCGCAGATCTGTGACCAGCGTCTCCGGTTCGACGCCAGGCAATAGTTCCGCAAGGAGTTCCCGTGTCTGCCGGCTCTCTTCGGCGTAGTCAACACCGAAGCGACCGGTCAATTCCCGACCCATGAAGATGTTGTCGCGCACCGACAGGTTCGGCGCGAGGCTCAACTCCTGATGGATGATCGAGATACCCCGGTCACGCGCATCATTTGTCGATTGGAACACCACCGGCTCACCATCAAGAATGATTTCGCCGGCGGTTGGCTGCTCCACGCCGGAGAGGATCTTCATCAGTGTGGACTTTCCGGCGCCGTTCTCGCCGAACAGAGTGGTCACCGTACCCCGGCGAATCTCGAAGTTGACGCCCTTCAACGCTCGGGTACCGCCGTAGGTCTTGACAACGTCACGCGCCTCGAGGACGACATCGTCGAATTGCCCGCTCATTTCACGCTCAACTGCACCGGGGTGACGAGCCAGGATTTGGGGTTGATGAGGGTGAAGGCGCCGGTGACCTCGATGGTCTTTCCAGTCAGGGTGGCGGTGTCGATATCAGTCAACACCTGCTTCTTCAGTTCGTCGTTCAGTGCCGCGGCAGCGTTCTGGTACTCGATCTGATTGGTGAACTGTCCGAACTGAATCTCACCTGTGCCGTCCCGCAGTTCAGTGCCGTTGATCGCCGGTCCGGTTTGCACCCGAATGAGGAGGTCATCGGAAACGCCGTCGACCTTCACCACGTATATCCCTGACTGACCCTCGCCAACAATGCCGGTGAACTTGGTGCTGTACACCGGTCCACCAGAACTGGTGACCGCGTACTTCTCCGCAGCGGCTGCTGGATCCTTGACGATCGCCGAGGCGAGAGTCGAAGCATCCACAGCGCGGTCAGAGATTCCAGACTGCACAGTGGGAAAGTTCTCGGCTCCATAGGTCGCAGGGTCGAACTTCTTCGCACCTTTGGCCATCGGGTCGTCCAATGGCACCACCTTTGTCCCCAGGACGACTCCGATGATCACAAGAATGACCACTCCGATCCAGATTCCGCGCTTGGCGTTCTTGGAAAGCGGTTGTCCCGGACTCTTCCTCGCCGGCACTGTGGCGCTCAAGGGACCAGTACCCGACTACCAGTGACGTTCCCGACGGGCGGCTCGCCTCTTGAAGTGGATCGTGCTGAGTGCATCTTTGCTCTCCGGATTCGTATGGACGTCCACCCGACTCGCGAATCTCATCGCAGCGCCGGGCCTGGCCGAGGTGAACGGCGCGGATCTCGCAACTTTGCTCAATCTATGCTGGAACGACCCCGGTTTAGCTTCTGTAACCGATTTGTTAACTTTAACACGATACGTTGGAAGCCAACCATACGTAGTGGTAACTGCACTGTCAACAGATCGATTCGATCGCATGGAAGGGGTCCTGTCAGGACCTCTCGTGCACCAATCGGCACCTCGAGCAACATCGTCGGCTGAGGCTGAGTGTCTGCGCTTTGAGCACCAGCCGCACCGCAAGGAGTCATGCATGTCTGAAGAGAACTGCCCCGTATCCTGTGGGCGGTCACGTCGAAAGCCAGGAGTACCTGATGTCCGAAGCCACGGAGGGCGGCCCCTCTTCACACCGCACCCAACAGGCGCGCCAGCTCGCTGTAGTGGAGTTGGTGCTACGACGTGGTTCGGTCAGTGTCGAAAGCATCAGCACCCAGATGGGTGTCTCGGTCATGACTGCCTACCGAGACATCAGCACGCTGGAGGAGGCCGGTCTGTTGCAGCGGGACCGTGGCCGGGTGACGGCTGTCGCAAGTGGTTTGCATGAAGCCAGCGCAGCCTTCAGGTTGGAGCAACAACCCGACACCAAGGCTGCCCTCGCCAAGGTCGTGGCCGAACGCATCGCGCCCGGATCCTCCCTGATGCTCGACGACTCAACCAGCGGAATATTCGTCCTGCGGGCTCTCAATCCCGGCACTCCGCTGACGGTCATCACGAATTCGCTCCTGGTGGCACGAGAGACCAATTCAATGCCGAACGTGAAGCTGTTCATGACGGGGGGCGAGTACCACGGGTGGGCGGACGCACTGCTGGGTCCCACCACGCTGAAGAACCTTGCGGGGCTCGACGCCGACTACTGCGTGATGTCCGCATCCGGCATCGAGAACGGCCACTGTTTCCATCCGTACGAGAACGTCGCTGCGGTCAAACAGGCCATGTTGTCGTCCGCCCGCTTCAGCGTTCTTCTCCTCGAGAGTGGAAAACTGCGCCGCCATGCGCTGCACGCTTTCGCACGATTGGACGACTTCAACCTCGTGCTGGTGGACAACCGAATCTCGGTTGAAGAGGAGGAGCGGATGGAGGGATGGGGAGCGAGTCTCGAGGTGGTGACCGAGCCGACCCACTCCAACTGATCCCCGCCCACGAGGAACTCGCGGCCACCACCGCTGCTCAGGTTCGGGTTCGACAGTGTTGTCGTAGTCCGCTGGACGGCGTTTCTCCCACACGCTGTGATAAGTTTCACATATCGAGCTCAGAGCAGAGCTACTTCGGGGAGCAGCTACTTCAGGAGGAAAGATGGGATTTCGTATCGTCGTCGCCGGTGACAGTGCCGGAGTGAACTACAAGGAAGCAATCAAGGCCCAGTTGGAGGCCGATCCCCGCGTGGATGAGGTCATCGATATGGGTATCAAACAGGGAGAGGACACCGCGTACCCCCACATTGCCATCGCCGCCGCCAAGGAAATCAGCGAGGGTCGTGCTGACCGCGGGATCCTTGTCTGTGGCACAGGAATGGGCGTTGCCATGTCCGCCAACAAGGTCGCCGGTATTCGCGCCAGCGTCGCGCACGACTCCTATTCCGTGGAGCGTCTCGTCATGTCAAACGACGCTCAGGTTCTGACCATGGGAGAGCGCGTCATCGGCAAGCAACTCGCTCTGCGGTTGGCGAAGGAGTTCCTGGATTACACGTTCGATCCCACCTCGCACTCCCAGGCCAATGTGGACGCCCTCAGCTCCTACGAGCACCCGGACGCCTGACCAGCGTCCATCGTGCTTGACCGTCCTCGATTCGTGCTCGACCTTGGCGGTGCATCACTGTTCCCTCGACTTCCATAAGTCGTTCACTGCCCCACCACCGCAGGACCCACCCACTTCGGCCAGCTCGCACATCAGTCGGGGACGGCAACACCTCAGTGGCGGTACTCGCCTCCTTGTTGTCCCCACGTCGCCAACAGAGAGGTCCGGACATCCTTACCCATGTGACCGCATTGCCCGCCACACTTCACGAGGCCTATGTGTTCGACCTCGACGGAACCATTTACCTCGGGGAGGAACTCCTCCCTGGCGCTGCCCGCATGATCCAGGAGTTGCGGCGGCGGGGAATCCCGGTGAGGTTCCTCTCGAACAACCCCACCAAGGACCCCCACCAGTACCAGGAGAAGCTGGAGCGGCTCGGAATCCCTACCGACCTGTCCGATATCGCGAACACGGTTGTCACCACCACGCGATGGCTGGAACACCACCATCCGGATGCGGTGCTCTTCGTCGTCGGGGAGGAGCCACTGAAGAATGCCCTGCGAGCGGCAGGATTCCGACTCAGCGAGAACCCCGCCGAGATCGACATTGTTGTGGCTTCCTACGACCGAGGCTTCGACTACAACAAGCTGCAGATCGCCTTCGATGCCATCTGGTTCCACAAGCGTGCATTCCTCATTCAGACCAACCCTGACCGGTACTGTCCCTTTCCCGGCGGGCGGGGTGAACCCGATTGCGCTGCCATGACAGCGGCCATCGAAGCCGCCACCGGGACCACCTGCCGGGTGAGTCTGGGCAAGCCCAGCCCCATCATGCTGACCGAAGCCATGGAGGGGCTGGAAGTCGAGCTCAAGGACGCCGTCATGGTCGGAGACCGGCTCCAGACCGACATCGCCATGGCCCTCGCCGTCGGCATGTCCTCAGCGGTGGTCCTCACTGGTGAGGCCACCGCCCAGGACGTCGAGGTACTTGCCGCCGATCAGCGCCCCACCTACGTACTCGATCGCATCGATCGCCTCATTCCCCCCAATATCTGGGCGGAGCTGGGATGGACCGATGACAACGACGCGACGTCCTGACACGTCAGCGCCCGCCAACCACCGGCCACCACGTCACTCACTCCCGACGCACTGCGTCAGTCCCGGAAGGACCCAACGATGAGCAATTCCGGCCCCTACATGATGGGAATCGACTTTGGCACCGAGAGCTGCCGTGTCGCCATCTTCGACCTCAACGGCCGTTTCGTCACCTTCGCTGCCACTGCATACAAGACGCACCACCCCCGCTCAGGATGGGCAGAACAGAACCCCCAGGACTGGTGGGAGGCGCTGCAGGCATCCGCCCACAAGGCCATGTCCAACGGTGGAATCCCCGCGTCCTCGATCGGCGGCATCTCCTACGACGCCACCACCATGACGGTCGTCGCCATGGACCAAAAAGGCGAGGTGCTCCGGCCAGCCATCATGTGGATGGATGTCAGAGCAACGGAGCAGGCCGACCGCGCGAACGCGTCCGACTCGGTGGCACGCCTGTACAACGGAGCCGGAACGGCACCCGCGACAGCAGAGTGGTACCCGTTCAAGGCGGCCTGGCTGCGTGAGAACGAACCCGAGACGTACAAGAAGGCATTTCGTCTCGTGGACGCGCCCGATTGGATGACCTACAAACTCACAGGTCGGTGGACTACCAACATCAACTCCGCTGCCCTGCGCATGTACTACAACCGGGATGAGGGGGGCTGGCCGGTCGATTTCTACGAGACGATCGGTTGCGGCGACGTCTTCGACAAGATCCCTGAGGACGTTTTCGACCTGGGTACACCGGTCGGCGAACTGTCCACGGTCGCAGCGCAACTGCTCGGGCTCCGCCCAGGAATCCCCGTGGCACAGGGCCCCGCTGACGCGTGGGCGGGTCAGATCGGACTCGGTGTGGTCCAGCCGGGCCGGATGGCATTGATCACCGGCTCGTCGCACGTCCTCACCGGCCAAACCACGGAACCCATCCATGGGAAGGGATTTTTCGGGGCCTACACCGACGGCGTCGTCAAGGGGCAGTACACCGTCGAGGGCGGGCAGGTCTCGACCGGGTCGGTGCTGAAGTGGTTCAAGGACAACTTCGCAGGTGACGTCGTTCGCGCATCCGAGACCACCGGGATCAGCGCCTATGACCTGCTCAACCAGATGTCCAAGGACATTCCCATCGGGTCCGAGGGTCTCATCATCAACGAGTACTTCCAAGGGAACCGCACGCCGTACACGGATTCGAAGGCCCGGGGGATCATGTGGGGCCTGTCCCTTCACCACACCCCCGCGCACGTGTACCGCGCCATCCAGGAGTCCGTCTGTTACGGCACGGCCCACAACCTTCGTGCCATGAAGGACGGAGGGTTCGAGGTCAAGGAGATCGTCGCCTGCGGCGGCTCCACCAAGAGCCGCGACTGGATGCAGATGCACTCCGACGTCACCGGCGTGCCCATTTCGCTCACCGAGGTGGGCGACGCCGTGGTGCTCGGCTCCTGCATGCTGGCCGCCGTGGGCGCCGGCTTCTACTCCGACATCGGCGACGCCGCAGCCAACATGGTGCACGAGATCGACCGGCTCGAACCAGACCCCCAACGGCACGAGGAGTACCAGTACTACGTCGACAAGTACCGCGACACCTATCCGCAAATGCAGGACATGACCCACGACCTCGTCGACCACGAAGCAAGGAAAGCCAGGACCTCATGACCACCCTGATCACTGAGGCGCTGAAGAGTGCCACAGACACCAAGAGTGTCCTCTGCGAACCGGGCGCTGTTGAGAAACTGCCGGCCCTGTTCGCCGAGCAGTTCACTGGCCAGGACGCCATCGTCGTCGGCGACGAGCGCACCATGGACGTCGTCGGCAACCGCGTCGTGGAGGTCCTGCGGACTGCAGGGGTCGACGTGACGACGCACGTGTTTCCCGGGGAACCGGAGCTGTACGCACGGTACGAGAACTGCGAGGCACTGCGCGACGTGCTGCGCCCCCTGGAGCGAGTCGCCATCGGCGTGGGATCCGGCACGCTCAACGACATCCTGAAGAGGGCCTGTGGAGAGCTTGAACGCCAGTACATGGTGGTTGGCACCGCAGCATCCATGGACGGATACACAGCTTTCGGCTCATCCATCGCACTGGACGGCTTCAAGCAGACGCTGAGCTGCCCCGCACCCCAGGTGTGTGTCGCTGACCTCGATGTCATGGCTGCGGCCCCGCAGGTGATGACGGCGTCAGGTTATGGGGACCTGCTGGGCAAGGTCCCGGCCGGCGCCGACTGGATCCTCGCCGACGCCCTCGGTGTCGAGCCGATCGACGCCCTCGTCTGGGACCTTGTGCAGGGTCCGCTGCGCCAGTCGCTGTCACGGCCTGCCGAACTGGCCGTCGGCGACGTTCCGGCCGTCGGCGAACTCGCCGAGGGGCTCCTCATGAGCGGCCTGGCCATGCAGGCACACCAGTCGTCGCGCCCGGCATCCGGTGCGGAGCACCAGTTCAGCCACCTCTGGGAGATGGAGGGCCATGGCGTTGACGTCACACCCCGCCGTCTGTCCCACGGTTTCAAGGTGGGCATCGGCTCCGTGGCCATCGCGGCGCTGTACGAGGATCTCCTCGGCCGTGACCTCTCCGCCATGGACGTCGACACCGCGGTTGCCCACTGGCCCAGCAGGGACGACCTGGAACGCCGCGTCCGCTCCCTGAACCCCGATCCCCAACTGGTGGAGGAAACGGTGGTCCAGGCTCTCGCCAAGTGGATCACGCCCGAGGTGCTTCAGGAGCGACTCGAGACGCTCGTCAACCTGTGGCCCACGCTGGTCCCACGGTTGCAGCAGCAACTGTTGCCAGCCGCCGAGCTCCAAAATCGGCTACGCGCCGTCGGAGCGCCGGCACACCCCAGCGACATCGGCCTGGACTGGCATCGCTTCAAGGCGACCTACATCCGAGCGCAGATGATCCGCAAGCGATACACCGTCCTGGACGTCGTGCTCGAAGCGAACCTTCTGGAGGACATCGTAGGGAACCTGTTCGCACCCGACGGCTTCTGGGGCCGACAGGAGCACTGAGATGGCGAATCAGCGTGTCGTCGGCGGGGACGCGTCATGCACCGGCTCCGCAGGATCGCAGGCACGGCGGAAACGACGTGGTTCACTCCGTCACCACGACACCCAGTGCTCAGCGCTCGACACACATCCCGCAGACCACAAGGAGTGACACCCGATGACGATGATCCATGACAACCCGTCCGACTTCGCCGAGGACTCAGCACGCGGATTCGTCGACCTGTACTCATCCCGGCTGCGCGCCGTACACGGAGGCGTCGTCCGACGGCGACGACCGCCGCAGCCGAAGGTGGGCATCATCTTCGGAGGCGGGTCCGGCCACTACCCGGCATTTGCCGGCCTCGTCGGCCCGGGGCTCGGCGACGGTGCCGTGATGGGCAACATCTTCACCTCCCCCTCGACTGCGCAGGCCTATTCCGTGGGGCGCGCCACCGATCAGGGTCGCGGAGTGATCTTCAGCTACGGCAACTACGCCGGCGATGTCATGAACTTCGGTCTGGCCGGGGACCGGTTGATGGCCGAGGGAATCGACGCCCGCCAGGTCGTCGTGACCGACGACGTCGCCAGCAGCCCCGCCGACGCCAAGCAGGAGCGGCGCGGAATCGCTGGCGACCTCGTCGTGTACAAGGTGTTGGGTGCCGCCGCCGAGAGGGGTCTGGACATAGAGGAGGTGGAACGGCTCGGGAACCGCGCCAACGAGCGAACCTTCACCCTTGGCGTCGCCTTCACCGGCTGTACTTTCCCGGGGGCCCGAGAGCCGCTGTTCACCGTTGCGGACGGGAAGATGGGGCTGGGGATGGGCATCCACGGGGAGCCCGGGCTCCGCGACATCGATTGGGTCCCCGCCGACGATCTCGCGGGGCTGCTCGTTGACCGGCTGCTGGAGGAACGTCCCGATGATGCGACGGGCCGCGTCGGGGTCGTCGTCAACGGCCTGGGCAGGACCAAGTACGAGGAGCTCTTCCTGCTCTACGGCAGGATCGCGCCGCGGCTACGCGCCGCCGGACTCGACATTATTGCCCCCGAGGTCGGGGAACTCGTCACGAGCCTGGACATGGGTGGAGTGTCCCTTACCCTCGTCTGGCTGGACGACGAACTGGAGGATCTGTGGCTCGCCCCGGCGGACTCCCCTGCCTATTGCCGCGGCAGGATGGACGAGGTCGTCAGTGAGGACGACACCGCTCCGGAGCGTGTGGTGCCCGCCGCCATCGCACCTGCGGTCGGGTCGGAGGACTCACGTCGAGCGGCACGGGTCGCGGTCGCGGCCCTGGCAGCCATGCAAGGAGTGCTGCAGGAGCAGGAGGAGCACCTCGGAAACCTTGACGCCGTCGCCGGCGACGGCGACCACGGGCGTGGCATGACCCGCGGTGTCCAGCATGCCGGCGAGGCAGCCGCTGGCGCGCAGGAGGCAGGCTGGGGCATGGCCGGGGTGCTCGCTGCTGCCGGTGATGCCTGGGGCGAGTACGCCGGTGGCACCTCAGGTGTTTTGTGGGGCGCGGCCATCCGCGCCTTCGGTGACGCCCTCGGCAACGAGGACGCCGTCCACGCCGCGGATGTCGTGGAGGCAGGAACCGCCTTCCTCGACGCAGTGGTCCACCTGGGGCACGCCGAGGTCGGCGACAAAACCCTGGTGGATGCCGTGGTCCCCTTCCTGGATGAACTGCGATCTGGTGTGAAGGGCGGTGTCTCCCTTCCCGACGCCTGGGCTGCCGCGGCCGTACGAGCCCGCCAAGCCGCAGATGAGACGGCTCCGCTCACCCCCAGGAAGGGGCGGGCACGCCCCTTGGCCGAACGCAGCGTCGGCTCACCGGATCCCGGCGCCGTCTCCTTCGCGATGATCAGCGAGGCAGTGGCAGGAGTGCTCCGGCACGGCTGACGCACCGATGAGGGCGCTGCCGTCGCCTCTGCACCATCGATAGGACTGTCAGGGAATGACGGCAATCTTGACGCCCTCGCGTCGCTCCACCGCCGCGAAGGCCTCGTGGACATCGTCGAGGGCATAGGTGCTCGTGACGAGTGACCCGATGTCCAGCCGGCCTGATTCCAGAAGTTGCACGGCCCGGACCACGTCGCGTCGTCGGGCGTTCGACCCACCCGTGACCGTCAGTTCGTTGTAGTGGATGAGGTTCGGCTCCAGGACGGATGTACTACCCCGGGGGAAGCCCGCGAAGTAGTTGACGCGCCCGCCCACCCGTGCCAGCTGAAGGGCCTGCTGGGCGAGCTCGGGAACCCCGATGCAGACGACCACGGCATCCGCTCCGCGCCCGCGGGTGGCGGACATCACCACGTCCTGCAGGCTCTCCGAGGTGGGGTCCACGGTGTGGGTGGCACCCAGCCGGGTGGCGAGCTCACGCCGGGTCCGCGAGCGGTTGGCCACCACCACCTGTCCGGCGCCCGACAGCACCGCCAAGGATGTGTGGATGAGGCCGATGGGTCCCGCTCCGATCACGACCACCGTGTCTCCCGGCTCGACGCGATAGTTCGACAGACCGTTCAGGCAACATGACACCGGCTCCGCCAGTGCCAGCGTCGTCGCTGGCAACTCCATGGTGGTCTGGATGACGTTGTGGTTGCGCACTGCGTGCACCGGCACCAGCAGGTACCCGCTGAGCCCTCCGTCGATCTCATAGCCGATGAGGGAGAGGTTGCGGCACATGTGCTCCATGTCTGCCAGGCACGCGGCGCAGGCATTGCAGGACACGACAATGGACACGGTGGCCTGCCGTCCAACCTCGAGGCCGTCGACGCCCTCACCCAGCTCCGTCACCCGGCCTGCCACCTCATGGCCCAGCACCACACCCGGCCGCACCCCACTGGTTTTCTCTCCACGCAGGATTCGACCGTCGGTGCCACACAGGGTGGTGGCCTCCACCCGCAACAGCACCTCCCCTGGCCCCGGGACGGGGGTGGGACGATCCTCCAGTCGGAGATCCCCTGGTGAATGAAGCACGGCACAGCGCATGGCGTCTCCTCTTTGCTGTCAGTCCCCCACGCTAGCCCGAAGGACGAACCGATGGCCGGGAGCCGGTGGAACGTCAATCACCCCCTCGTCAGAGGCGGAAGGCTTCGGCCGTGAAACCGTGCGCCCTGTCATCGGCAACCCATGCCCGGGCCACGGCCTCGGCAATCACCCTCACCTCACCCGCCGCATCCTCGCGCCCCAGTACTTCACCCGTCAGGGCGATGCGTCGTGCTCCGGCCACAAGACATGCGTCCGCCTTTTCGACGGTGAAGTCACCGAGTGCGAACCACGGGAGCGACTCGCGGGTCAGCGGGGGGTGGTGCTGCACAGCAGCTACCAGCACGGCGTCGTCCGGGCTCGTCAGAGGCCCCACGAACAAGTAGTCGAAATCGTCGCCGGGCACCTCGACGATGCCCACTTCTCCGGCATGTCTGCCCAAGAGGCTCCACTGGTGCCCCTTCGGGTACCCCCAGAACCGCCACCCCGGTCGCCGTAGATGCACCACGTCGGCGGAGGCCGGCTCCGCCACCTTCGCTCTGGCGGTTCCTGCCAGCAGCGTCGTGGTCCCCCACCTGCTGCGGATGGCGCGCAGGGTCTCGACGTCGACGTCCACGTCCCCCGACCCCTCGAGGATGAGGAGGTCCACACCCGCATCGACGACCGCGGCGAGTGTGTCGACGTCCATCACCGGACCTGGCACCAGGAGCGCCACCTTCGCCAGTGCCAGTCGTGTCGCCAATCCCACCAATGCAGTCATCCCCTCACCCTAGAGGCCGGTGGACCACCCGATGCGGACCTGCCGGGCGCGCCGATGCGCCGTCTGTCAGTGTTGGCGCCTACAATCGCCCCACGGGCTGACACCGCCCGCCACAAACCTTTGAGGCGTGTTTTTGGAGACTGCGTACATGAACAGCACCTACGACCCGTTGGTCGGCCATGTGCTGGACGATCGCTACGAAGTCCTGGCCAAACTGGCCCGGGGCGGTATGGCCACGGTCTACCGCGCCCGTGACCTGCGGCTGATGCGCACGGTGGCCGTCAAAATCATGCGTCGCGATCTCGGCGAGGATGACGACTTCGCCGCAAAGTTCGACCACGAGGCACGTGCTGCGGCCACCATCAACCACCCCGCCGTCGTGGGCGTCTTCGATCAGGGCACCGCGCAGGGACAGCCCTACATCGTCATGGAGTTCGTGGAGGGTGAGACGCTGCGCCGACGCATCAGCCGTGACGCCCCGCTCCCCCCGGACAAGGCGCTGGAGCTCCTGGAGCCCATCGTCGCGGCGCTGGCATGCGCCCACGAGGCCGGCCTCGTCCACCGGGACATCAAGCCGGAGAACGTCCTCATCTCCAACCGGGGTCAGGTGAAGGTGGCCGACTTCGGCCTGGCCCGCCTCATGGCGTCTCCGCAGATGACCGCCACCGGCGTGCTCGTCGGTACGGCCAGCTACCTGCCCCCCGAACTCGTGACGCATGCGCGCCCGGACTCCCGCAGCGACGTGTACTCCGCCGGGGTTGTCCTCTTCGAGATGTTGACGGGCAAAAAACCCCACACGGGGGAGAACAACTACCAGATCGCCTACCGCCACGTGAACGTGGACATCGAGAAGCCCTCGGACACGCTGCACACCCTGGGCCACGCCGGGTGGCGCATCCCCGACTACCTGGATGCGTTCGTGGCCGCCTCCACGGCACGCGACCCCGACGTCCGCCTCTTCGATGGGCGCGCGATGCTGGAGCAACTTCGGGAGGTCAAGCGCGAGCTGACCACCACGGGTGGCCGTGACAATCCCGCACTCGCCGAGCGCATCCGTCCCGAGCCGTCGCAGGCGGGGGACATGACCCAGCAGATCCAGCCGCGCCCCGCAGCGCGCCCGCGTCCGCTGGATGTGGTGTCGGCGACGGCGGGTGAAGCCGACGCGTCGGATGCCATGAGTCCGCCCGCGTGGCAGAGCGTGACACCACGCTCGTCGCGCTCCCCCGTCACGACGGGCCAGCCCGCCCCCATCTCGCCCTCCTCGGAGGACTCCGGACGTCACCCACGCATGCCGCGCACACCCGTGTTCCCCAACCTTCACATCTCCCAGGACCCGGTGCACCGGCGCCGACGTGGCACCCTGCTGCTGCTGCTGGTGCTGCTCATCACCGCCGGGGCAGGCGTCGGCTCGTGGTGGTTCACCGCCGGACGGTTCACCACGGTCCCGAGCGTCACACAGGTCAGCGAAGCAGTGGCCGTCGAAGCCGCGTCCGCCAACAACGTGGGATGGGAGACGCGCACCGAGTACTCCGAGGACGTGGCTGCCGGGCTGGTGATCTCCACGGACCCCAGCGGCGGCACCCGTGTGCTGCGGGGAGACACCGTGATGCTGGTCATCTCGCTGGGACCTGAACGCTTCGACATGCCAGAAGTCGTGGGCCGCACCCTGGATGAGGCAACAAACTCGTTGGAGGCACTCAACCTCGTGGTTGGGGAGGTGAAGGAGATCTGGTCAGACGATGTGGCCGCCGGGGTTGTGATGTCGGCGTCGGAGGACCCCGGTGTCCAACTGAAGCGGGACACCACCATCATTCTCACCGTGTCGAAGGGACCGGAGCCCATCACCATCCGGGACTTCACCAAGGACAAGTCCGCAGACGCCCAGCAGCAGCTGAAGAAATCGGGCTTCGAGGTAGAGGTGTCACAAGAGAACTCCGCAACGGTGGGCAAGGGTCTCGTCATCTCACAGACCCCCTCCTCAGGCACCGGCAAGCGCGGCGACACCGTGGAAATTGTCGAATCCCTCGGACCCGTGCTGGTCGAGATTCCCGACGTCCAGTACGAATCCGTCGAAAAGGCCCAGAGGATGCTGGAGTCCCTTGGGTTCACCGTGGAGGTCAAGAACGCCACGGCCTTCCCGCTGCCCGGCCGGTTCGCCGTCGGCACCGAGCCCGGCCGCGGGACCAGCGTCCCCGAAGGCAGCACCGTCATCCTGCTCGTCGCCTGATCGACGACCGCACAGAATGACGACGTGACCCCGAACCGCACACCCTCGGCAATCGCTGCCCTCATGGTGGCAGCCATGGCGTGGGGCTCGACGGTTGTGGTGGCCAAGAGCGCCTTCGAATCCATCTCCCCCATCAACCTGCTGGTCTTCCGGCTGGTCCTCACAGGTGCCGCCCTGATGGCCGTCTTCTCCACCCGGTTGCGCATGTCGCGGGACACCGCACTGAAGGGCCTGGTTCTGGGTGTGCTGTTCAACACGGGGGTCGCCTCACAGACCATCGGTCTGCAGTACACACCCCCCTCCCTCTCGGGATTCGTGACGGCCAGCTACGTGGTGTTCACGGCCATCATCTCGGCGGTCCTGCTCCGTCAGCGCCAACCCGCCACCACCTGGCTTGCGGTGGCCCTCACCATTGTCGGAATCGTCATCCTCGCGGGAGGTGCCAGCACCGGCGACGCAGGCTTCGGATTCGGGGCATCCCTCACCCTCTTCGGCGCGGTCATGTTCGCCTTCCACATCGTCCTGCTGGGCCGGTGGGTCCGCACGGGGACCGTGCAGCAACTCACGGTCATGCAGGCGCTCGTGGGCACGGTGGCCGCGCTGCTGGTCATGCCCTTCAGCGGTTTCGAACTGCCCACAGACCCGGTGCTGTGGGCCCAGCTGCTGTACCTCGGAATCTTCTGCGGCGCCGTCACCCTGTTCCTGCAGAGCTGGGCCCAGAGCCACGTCGCCGCCACTCCCAGCGCCGTCATCATGTGCTCCGAACCGGTGTGGTCTGCCGTCTTCGCCATCAGCCTGGGCTTCGAGCCACTGACGGTCTTCATCATCGTGGGGGGTTCGCTCGTGGTGCTGTCACTGCTCCTGACGGTCTGGCCGCGCAAACGGGGCCGCGTCATCGACGCCCTCGTGGACGAAGTGCAGCGGCGACGCGGCCGCGCCCGGTGAATCCCGTCCCACGGTGCGCCGTCGATGTTGCCTACACTCGATGGACGCCGACCCACTGGAGGTACTGATGAATGGCATCCTCATCGTCGTGCTCCTGGTCCTCGGTGTCGCCGCCGTTGCCGGAGGCATCTGGATCTACCGCAAGCACCAGTACGTCAAGGCCATCGAGGCGCGGGGCTGGACGTGGGTGGAGTCGCCCACCATCGCCATCACCGTCGGGCTGAACACGGCCCCCTTCGGTGTGGGCTTCTCTCGCAAGGTCGACGACCAGGTCATCGGACGCAGCCCGGCTGGCGTGCCCTTCCAGGCATTCCGCTACAGCTCCGATGCCTTCCGCAGCAGCGGCTGTGTGCTCACCATGAAACTACCGAAATCACTGCCCACCGTGGCCGCCTTCCTGCCGGACTCACCCCGTGACTCGGTGACGGGCGCGCTGGTCGCGTCCCTACCGCTCCACGTGGTGGCCCGACGTCCCGACTTCGGACACGAGTTCGCCTCGGTGCTGCCCGCCGTCGGTCCGCTGTTCGACGTCAGGGGGCAGCCCATGCGGATCGACGTCGGGGTGGACCACGACCAGCTCGTCCTGCTCCACGTGCCCCGTGCACCCGAGGACCTGGCGCTCGCCGTGGCATGGCTGGAGAGGCTCCAGCAGGCGTTGACGTCGTCGCACGCCATGGCCTTCGAGGGTGCCCCGCCGCCCCATCACCTGTCCTTCCAGGACAGGGAACACTGGATCTACACGCCGCGCGACGACTCCATGCTCGGCTGGGTCAACCACACGGGCGGCGGCTTCAACCACCAGGGCATCGACGTCATCACCTCAGACAACCAAGGGTTGCCGTTCATCCGACTGACCCACACGTGGCAGACCCGGCACACCCGTACCGACTCGAAGGGCAACACCACCACCTACACGCAGAACCACAGCGAGGATCTCGCCGAGTTCCGCACCACGTTCCCGTTCCGTGAGGTGTCAGTGAACTGGGGTCTCTTCGGCGGCTTCGGGGGCAACAAGGTGGAGTTCGAGTCCACGGCTTTCAACCAGCGCTTCAAGGTTCGCTGCCCCGTCCCTCGCTTCGCCTCGGATGTGTTCCATCCCCGCCAGCTCGAGTACTTTCTGCGAACGGGCGGTCTGGGGTTCCACATCGCCTCCGACGGGAACATCAGGGTGGAGGGCGGACGCTGGTCGCCGGCGGAGTTGGACAGGGCGTCGGAGTTCCTGCACGGCTTCTTCGCCCGCATTCCCGACTTCGCCTGGAAGGAACTGGGTGCCTGGCCCCGGCCGATCGCCGAGATCGAGAACTACAGCGCCTGAGCCAGCACGTCGCCCACGACGGCACCGGCGTGAGCGCACTGCTCCGCCG
Source organism: Propionibacteriales bacterium (assembly GCA_038242845.1). Lineage (GTDB taxonomy): Bacteria > Actinomycetota > Actinomycetes > Propionibacteriales > Propionibacteriaceae > Arachnia. Next base: position 27,659 of record JBBSRQ010000006.1, read on the forward strand.
TCACGTCGAGGTGGGTCACAGCCCGCAACTGCCGGGGGCCCAGCACACTGACACGCACTCCCCTGTCCTCGCAGCGTGCGGCGGCGACGCGGGCGTCCGCGACATCCAGCAGCACCACGTTGGTCTCCACGTCCGTCGGCGTCACGGCGTCCGGGACGGCGTTGGCGACGGCTTCGGCAAAGAGCCTCGCCGCGGCGTGGTCGTCGGCGATGCGGGGCAGGTTGTGCTCCAACGCCCAGAGTCCAGCTGCGGCCAGGATGCCGGCCTGCCGCCAACCGCCGCCCAGACGCTTCCTCTGCACGCGGGCGCGGGCCATGTTCGCCGCGGATCCCACCAGCACGGTCCCGATGGGCGCGCCGAGTCCCTTGGAGAGGCACAGGGTGGCCGTGTCGAACAGCCGTCCGTACTCGGCGAGGCTGCGGCCGGTCGCGGCAGCCGCATTGGCCAGGCGTGCACCGTCGAGGTGGCGGGCGATGCCGAGGCGGCCCAGTTCGACGCTCAGGCGGCTCACCTCATCGAGGTCCTGCACCGTGCCGCCACCGAAGTTGCTGGTGTCCTCCACCTCCACGGCGGAGGTCTCCACGAGGTAGGGGCCGCAGTCGAGCGCCAGCATCCGCAGTACGTCGTCCGCCACCACCCGACCACGCTCCGATGTCCACGTGCGCATCGTGACGCCGTGCAGCGCACCGTGGGCACCCATCTCGGCGCGGGCAATGTGGGCCAGGGAGTCGCACAGCACCTCACCGCCCGGCGGGACATGCAGCCAGATTCCCAGCAGGTTGGCCAGGGACCCGGTGGCGCAGAACAGTGCCGATTCGTGCCCGAACAGTTCCGCGGCCCGCTGCTCGAGCGCGGCAACGGTGGGGTCCTCGCCGTAGACGTCGTCGCCGACGGGGGCCGCCATCATGGCCTCCAGCATCCCGGCCGACGGCCGGGTGAGGGTGTCGCTGCGAAGATCAATCACAGGACAGGCGCCATCACAGGTCGCGTGCGTGGAACGTCTGGACCGTGTTCTCGCGACGTCCACGGCCCTCACGGAGCCGGGCTGCCACCATGAACGCCAGTTCCAGTGACTGGTTGCGGTTCAGCCGGGGGTCGCAGACGGTCTCGTACCGGCTGCTCAGGTCCTCCTCGGACAGCTGGTGCATGCCGCCGACGCACTCGGTGACATCGTCGCCGGTCAGTTCGATGTGCACGCCACCCGGCCAGGTGCCCAGCGCGTCATGGACGTCGAAGAAGCCGTTGACCTCCTCCACCACGTCGGCGAAGGCTCGCGTCTTGTACCCGTTCTTGGCCTCGAAGGTGTTGCCGTGCATGGGGTCGCACACCCAGGCCACCTTGCGCCCGGAGGCCTCGACTGCCTGGACGATGGCGGGCAGCACATCGCGCACCTTGGACGCGCCCATGCGGGTGATGAAGGTGATGCGGCCGGGAACGCGGTCCGGGTCAAGACGCTCAGCCAGTGCCAGGGCGTCCGCGGGAGAGGTGGTGGGGCCGAGCTTGATCCCCAGGGGGTTCTGGACGCGGCGCAGCAGTTCCACGTGGGCGCCGTCGAGCTGACGGGTGCGCTCACCGATCCACAGCATGTGGCCGGAGACGCCGTAGAGCTGCTGCGAGCGGGAATCGACGCGGGTGAGGGCGCGCTCGTACTCGAGCAGCAGCGCCTCGTGGCTGGCGTAGAAGTCGATGGTGGACAACGCACGGTCGTCGACTCCGCAGGCCACCATGAAGGCCAGGGCACGGTCGATCTCGCTGGCCAGCTCCTCGTACTCGGTCTCCACCTGCGAGTTGCCGACGAAGTCGCGATTCCAGGTGTGGACTCCGCGCAGGTCCGCGAATCCGCCCTTGACGAAGGCCCGCACCAGGTTGAGGGTGGCGGCCGAGGCGTTGTACATGCGCACGAGCCGCTGCGGGTCGTGGACCCGGGACTCCTCGTTGAAGTCGAAGCCGTTGATGGCATCACCGCGGTACGACGGATGCGTCACGCCGTCACGGGTCTCGTTGCCGTTGCTGCGGGGCTTGGCGTACTGGCCGGCGATGCGACCCACCTTCACCACCGGCACCTGTGCGGCGTAGGTCATGACCACGGCCATGGACAGCTGGACCAGCAGCTTGGCCTTGATGTTGTCGGCGGTGACGGCCTCGAAGGACTCGGCGCAGTCGCCACCCTGGAGCAGGAAGGCGCGGCCCGCAGCGACGTCGGCCAGTTTCTGGCGCAGATCGTCGCACTCCCCGGCGAACACCAGCGGGGGCAGCGCTTCCATGGCGTCGATGGCTCGATCAAGCGCAAAGGAATCCGGGTAGGACGGCTGCTGGACCTGTGGCAGGGCACGCAGTTCTTCCCTGGACATGATGGTGGACATGGCCGTCAGGCTACCGCAACCCGCAAGGGTGCCCGCACCGCGGCCCGGGCGGTGGAACCGCTCAGTCGTTGGGGTCGTTCGGATCGTGGAATCCCTGGTCGATCGCGTAGAGGGTCAGCTCGACCCGGTTGTGCAGTTGAAGCTTCCGCAGCACGTTCTGCACGTGGTTCTGCACCGTCCTGTGGGACACGAACAACTCGTCGGCGATCTCCCGGTACGCCAGCCCCTTGGCCACCCGACGCAACACCTCAATTTCTCGGGTGGTCAGTATTGGCCCCTCCTCGTTGTGGGCCCGGGCGACGTTGACGAGGCGTCGGAACTCACCCAGCACCAGCCCTGCGAGGCCGGGTGTGAAGACTGCGTCGCCGGCGGCGGTGCGTTGCACGCCCTCGATCAGCTCGGACTTCGGTGCCGACTTCACCAGATAGCCCTTGGCGCCGGCCCGCATGGCGCGCAACACGTCGTCCCGCTCCCCCGATGCGGACATCACGAGCACGTGCAGCTCGGGGAATTCCTTGAGCAGGATCTCGGTGCAGGTGGCGCCGTCCGGCTCGGGGATCTGCAGGTCCATCACCACCACGTCGGGGCGCGTGGCTCGCGCACGCGCCAGACATTCGGTCCCGTTCTTCGCGACGGCGACGATCTCGAACCCCACGTCGGTGAGGTCCTCGCTCAGCGCGTCGATCCACATCGGGTGGTCATCCACCAGCATCACCCTGTTGCGCTCCACTTCACTCTCCCAAGTCGACGGGGAACCGGAGTTCCCATTCAGTGCCCACACCGGGCGTGGACTTCAGCATGGCAGAGCCCTGCAGTGCCGACATCCGGCCCACAATGGAGTCACGGATGCCGAACCGGCCCCGGTCGGAGGCGTCCGTCACCGCATCGGCGTGCATGCCGACGCCGTTGTCACGGACCCACAGGATCACCTCGTCGTCGCTCTCCTGGTCCAGCAGCACCCATGCCGCGGCGTCGGGACCAGCGTGCCGGTCGACGTTGGTCAGCGCCTCCGTCAGGGTGGCCTCCACCTCATCCACCACGGAGCGCGTCACCATCACCTGCCCGGCCATCGTCGACACGGTCACCCGCGCACTCTGGTACTTGTCCAGCGCGGCAGCGAGGTCAACCAGGCGACTCTCCGCATCCTCGCCGATCTCCCTGTCCTGCAGCAGGGTCCGCAGCTGCGACTCGGACTCCCGTGCCAAAGAAGCGAGCCGCATGCCACGGGGCCCGAGCGACGGACCCTCGCGCTCCACCAGCGCCAGCACCTGGAGCGCCCCGTCGTGCACGATCCGGGCGAGGCGTTCACGCTCCGTCAGTGCCGCGGAGCGGATGCGCTCGCGCTCCTGCTCCCCCAGCGTGGTCCTGAACTGGCTGATGAGTGTCCCGAGGCACAGTGTCGCAGCGAGGATGAGGACAACCAGGTCGACGCGGCGAGCCGTCAGGTAGGGCGGAATGGTGACGAAGCCGACGGAGATGATCGCCGCCTGGACCAACCCCCAGCGGGTCGAGGAAAGGATCGCCGTGTAGACGGCGCAGCCCCCTGCCCAGTAGGCGGCCAGCGTCAGAGGGACATCGGCACCATCCGCCACCAGCGGTGTGGCCAACACCACGGCGAGCGTGACGAGCCCATCGGCACCAAACACCCATGGCGAGCGACGGCGTGGCCGTCGCAGCACGACGGAGACCCCGGCAGTCCAGAGAGCGATCACGAGGCACACCGCCACCAGCAGTGGCTTGTTGTGGGCCTTGGGCAGCACCACGAACAGATTGAGACCGATGGCGTGCAGCGCCATGACGACGCGGACGGTCACGCAGACGGAGTAGACGCGTCCAAGCACATCACGAGCATGTCGGAACCATGAACTCGCGTCGTCAACCCAGCCCTTGGGGGAAGAGCCCTGGCCGACGGTGATGTGGGGGCTCACACCACGCCGTGCTCGGCGGCGATCTGCGGTGCAGGTCCCCCACCCGGGCGTGGCAGGACGTACCCGTCCGAACCGGCATCCTTCAGGTCTCCGTGCTTCACGCGGCCGGCATAGACGTCGGCATACTCCTGGCCGGTGAGGCGCTGGATGGCGGCGAGCGTCTCGTCGGTGACCCACCGCAACGCTTTGGTCTCCCTGTCGCGTCCGGCGAGTTCCGAGAAGTGGAGAGGCTCACCCACGATGACCATGGGCCGCTTGATCCAGGGGATCCCGAACGGTCCGTGCACCTTCTGCGTGCCCACCACACCCACGGGCAGGACGGGCACATCATTGGCGAGCACCATGCGGGCCAGGCCGGTCTTGCCCTTGTAGAGCCTGCCGTCAGGTGAGCGGGTCCCCTCGGGGTAGATGCCCACCAGTGCACCGGAAGCCAGAACCTCGGAGATGTTGTCCAGCGCCGTCGCGCTCGCCCGCCCTCCGCCCCTGTCCATCGGAACCATGCCGACCGCCTTGAGGAACCAGGCGACTACGGCGGGTCCGGGCCCACCCTTGCCGGAGAACAGTTCTGCCTTGGCGGGGTAGGTGACCCTGCGGGGGATCATCGCCGGGACCACGAGGGAGTCCATCGTGGCGATGTGGTTGCTCGCCAGGACGGCGCCGCCGCTGCGCGGAACGTTCTCGGCACCAATGATGCGGGCGCGGAAGCCGTACTTGACCAGCGGCCTGAAGATTGAGGCCTTGAACAACTCGTACCACACGATGCCGTGGTCCCCTCTCGTGCGGATTCGCGATTGCGGCCACTCTATCGAGGACGGACGCCCTCCACCGACGCTTGCGCGTGTGCGCGCCAGACGGCATGGTCAGCACATGGAACACGAGATCTGGCCCGAGGCCAGGACACTGCGGGTGGGCGACGGGGACATCGGCATCGTCCTCAGTCACGGCTTCACGGGTTCGGTGATGTCGGTGGCGCCGTGGGCGCACGCCCTGGCCAAGGGTTGTGGTGCCCGGGTCATCGCACCGAGGCTGACAGGGCACGGCACCACGGTGGAGGACCTGTCGCAGAGTCGCTGGACGGACTGGTACGCCGACGTGGAGTCAGCATGGGCTGAGCTGTCCGAGGCGTGCAGCACAGTCTTCGTGGGTGGGTTGTCGATGGGCGGCGCACTGGCGCTGCGTCTGGCGGAGAAGCACCCCGTCGACGGCGTACTGCTGGTCAATCCGGCAATCGCCAGCAGGAACAAGTTGCTGCCGTTCGCGGGGATCCTGCACCACATGGTCGCGACGCAGCCGGGAATCGCCTCCGACATCCGCAAGGAGGGCGTGTCAGAGCGTGCCTACGACGAGACGAGCGTGGCGGCTGGCTGGACGATGACGCAGTTGTGGAAGCAGGTCCGCGCGGACCTGCCGCGGGTGAAGGCGCCCGTCATGCTGTTCCGCTCAGACGTGGACCATGTCGTCGACGATTCCAGTCCCCGAGCCCTGCTGAAGGTGCTGCCGTCCACCGAGGTGGTGCGGTTGCACAACAGCTACCACGTGGCGACGCTGGACAACGACGCCGACCTCATCTTCGAACGATCAGTCCAGTTCGTGATGCAGCACAGCTCCTGACGCGACGCAGTTCGTGATGCTGCACAGCCACAGTGTCACGGCACGCCCAGCGCGGACTGCGCCAGGGGATCAGCCGACGCGGCGCGCCCCGGAGAAGGGCATGGAGTTCAGCGTGGTGATCCTCACGCCGCTGCGAGGGTTGGCAGCATCGACGATCTTGCCGTCGCCGATGTAGATGCCCACGTGGCTGACCGGCGTGTAGTAGAAGACCAGGTCACCGGGTTGCAGGTCGGACTTCGCCACCTTGGTGCCCATGGAGAACTGCGCACGGGAAGACCGCGGCAGCGAGATGCCCACCTGGCGGTAGGCGTAGCTGGTGAGACCTGAGCAATCGAAAGTGCTCGGCCCCGAGGTTCCCCAGACATACGTGCTTCCCACCTTGGCCGTAGCGGCCGAGATGGCGCTCTGCGCGCGGCCAGTGTCCCCCGTGGGGGCTGCCGGAGCCTCGTCCTTGGTGACGGGCACGGGGCGCGTCGGTGAGGTGTCTGCAGAGTCGTCGCGGGGGGCTGTATCAGAAGGGATGTCCTGCGACGGCGCGGTGGCTGCCTCCTGCTCGGCCGCCGCGGCTGCGGCTGCGGCCGCGGCTGCGGCCTCGCGCTCGGCGGCGACGCGAGCCTGCCTGTCGGCCTCCGCCTGCTCGCGCTGGCGCTGGAGTTCGAGCTGATGGAGGCGTTCGCGCTCCTCGGCGCTCAGGCGATCATAGACGCCCTTGGCCTCGACCTCCTTGGCGTCATACTGCTGCGCGAACTCTTCCTTGGTGGCGAGGTCGGCCAGCAGGTTGGTGTTGGTGCGGTCAGCCTCGGCGCGCAGCGCGTCCACCTCGGCCTGTTCCACCTGCAGGAGCTGCAGGTTGGAGTTGCTCCGGTTGGCCTCGTTCTGGATGGTGGCAAGACTCGAGAGGAAGCTGGACTCCGACTCGCTGGTCAGGAGCTGTGCCGTGATGTCGAAGCCGCCCGACTGGAGCTGCACTACAGCGATCTCCCCCAGGTCGGAGGCCATGGTCTTCACCTTGGCTTCCTGCTTCTCGAGGTCCGCAGTGACCTCGGCCAGCTTGGTCTGGCCATCGCCGGCGCGGGCGCTGGCCTCAATGATCTCCTGGTCAATCGCGGAAGACTCCTGCTGGATGCGCTCCAGGTCTGCCCTGGCCTGGGCCACCGCTTCGGGATCGGCATGTGCAGGCACCACGACGCTCGCGATGCAGAGCGTTGAGACGGCCACAACGATGGCCCCACGCAACCTGTTCATCCGGACATGACCCCCACAACGAGAACGTGAATAACCTGAGAGAAGGCTAAACGACCTTCAGGATATCCCCAAAACCGCGGTCAGGTCGAGTGCTCACCAGGCGCAGCGGTGGCACGAGACCCGCATCGGCGAGCACTTCCATGGCCGCCACCTCCTGATCCTCGAACTGTTTCTCGCCCGGTGGGCCCAGCAGAACGGAGATGACACAGTCCGCGCAACCGGGTCCACGGGCAGCACACCCGTCGCAATCCACATGCAAAGTAGCCATGCCCACCATACTCGCGACACCCTCTGACAGTTCCGGTTTCCGGGACCGGCAGGGATCCGTTTGCGGGTTTGTCGGTGTCCCTTCCTAGGGTGGGGTCCATGCCAGTCCCTTCTCCGGTGCAACCCTCGTTCGACGACCTGGGCACGCACCTGTCCCAGGTCACGTTCTGCGTGGTGGACCTGGAGACCACAGGCGGCGGGAAGGACAGCTGCATCACCGAGGTCGGGGCCGTCAAGGTGCGCGGTGGGGAGATCCTCGGTGAGTTCCAGACATTGGTGCGCCCCGACACACCCATCCCGCCGATGATCCAGGTGCTCACCGGCATCACCAACCAGATGGTGGCCACCGCACCGGATCTGGCCGACGCGCTCCCCCGCTTCGCCACCTTCAGTGCTGGCTGCGTTCTGGTGGCGCACAACGCACCGTTCGACGTCGGCTTCCTCCGCCGGGGACATGAGCTCCTGGGGCTCCCCTGGCCCCGCCCCCACGTGGTGGACACCGTTCAGGTGGCACGTCAGGTGATGCTGGCTGAGGAGGTGCGCAACTGCAAGCTGTCCACGCTGGCAGCGCACTTCGGTGCCACGACGGTGCCCAACCACCGCGCCCTGAGCGATGCGCGCGCCACCGTGGACGTGCTCCACGCCCTCCTGGAGAGGGTGGGCAACCTCGGGGTGCATACGCTCGAGGACCTGTCGGAGATGACAGCCCGCGTGTCCCCCGACCGGCGCGCCAAGCGTGGCTGGGCCCAGGGCGCCCCGGAAGCCCCCGGCGTCTACTGGTTCGTGCACGAGGGCCGCGACGCAGACGAGCGCCCACGCACCGAGGTGCTGTACGTGGGCAAGTCCATCAACCTTCGCCGACGCGTCCGCAGCTACTTCTCCGCAGCCGAGAAGCGGTCCAGGATCCACGAGATGGTCCGCGTAGCCACTGGCGTGCAGTTCCTCCAGTGCGCCACCTCGCTGGAGGCGGAGGTGCGGGAACTCCGCATGATCGCCAGCCGGTCCCCCCGCTACAACAGGCGGTCCAAGAACCAGAACCGGCTCATCTGGTTGAAACTGACGCGCGAGGCCTTCCCACGACTGTCCGCCGTCCGCAGGATCACCGACGAGCAGGCGAGGCACTGGGGCCCGTTCCCCTCCATGGATGCGGCACAGGAAGCGGCCATGGTGCTGCAGGAGGCGTTCTCGCTGCGTCAGTGCACCACGCGGCTGTCCGCCCGCACCCCCAGCCCCGCGTGTGCCCTGGCGGAGATGGACCGGTGCTCCGCGCCCTGTGAATTGGGCAAGGGCGTCGCGGCGCATGCCACCGCAGTGGAGGAAGTGCTGCGCGCCTGGGACACGGACGCCAGGGGGGTGCTGCGCTCCGCCCGCGACCGGCTCAGCAAACTCGTGGCGTCGGAACGCTACGAGGACGCCGGCGTCCTGACCGCTCGGCTGCGGGCCTTCCACGCCACGTCCGTGCGCCACCACCGTGTCCGCTCCATTGCCGCGTGCCGGCAACTCGTCGCGGCTGCCCCAGTGGCCGGCGGCTGGGAGATCCACGTGATCCGGTACGGGAAGCTGGCCGCTGCCAGCTTCGCCCGCACCCCCGTTGTGCAGGCCGTTGCGGCCGAGGCGGCTGAAACGGCGGAGACCGTCATCGCTCCCCACGCCGGGATACCGGCGGGCAGTTGGGAGGAGGCGGAGCGCGTCGCCGCCTGGCTGGAGCTGCCGGGCGTCCGGCTGCTGGAGACCGACGGCGAATGGGCGTGGCCCGTGCACGCGGGACTGCCGTCCGAGCGCCTTCCGGCGGAACTCCTGGGAGACGGCGTCCTCGCACCCGTCCTCGACCTGCAGTTCGGTCCCGTCTCCCTCGAAGAGCCCGTGCACGCGGAGTGAACAGCACAAGGGCCGGACCCCGTGGGGTCCGGCCCTTGTCGTGTCAATGGTGCCGTGGCGTGCAATGTCGCCGTGTTGTCAGCGACGCCGGGGCGTCACCGCAGTTGGTTCAGGAAAGCGTCACCGAGTTGATGACCACCGGGGTCTTGGGGCGATCGCGACCGTCGGTGGGGGTTGCCTCGATGGCGTCGACGACCCTCTGGCTGGCCTCGTCGGCCACCTCACCGAAGATGGTGTGACGACGGTTCAGGTGCGGGGTCGGGCCCGCCGTGATGAAGAACTGCGAACCGTTGGTCCCGGGGCCGGCGTTGGCCATGGCCAGCAGGTAGGGGCGGTCGAAGCTGAGTTCGGGGTGGAACTCGTCGGCAAAGGTGTAGCCCGGGCCGCCGGTGCCAGTGCCAAGCGGGTCGCCGCCCTGGATCATGAAGCCGGAGATGACGCGGTGGAAGACGACCCCGTCGTAGAAGTTGCCGGTGGTCTTCTGACGGCTCTCGGAGTCCGTGTACTCCTTGGTGCCGCCGGCGAGGCCGACGAAGTTCTCAACGGTCTTGGGTGCCTGCTCGTCGAACAGGTTGATGATGATGTCACCCAGTGTGGTGTGCAGTGTTGCGGTGCTCATGCGCTTCCTTCTGTAGATCTCGTTGCGGAATCAGTGAACCAACCTACCCGACCTGACCGCCATTGCCTGTTGGCGAACCATGGACCCGGTAGCGTTGAGGGTGCTCGATCACGAGCCACACCCAATATTGGAGGAACTGTGAAGAAGTCCACAGAGCTCAAGAAGGCCGCCGCGCATTCTGCCGCCGCCGCAGCCGAGACCGGCCAGAACGTCCTGAACGACGCGGTGGCGAGGGCCAGCGAGATGCTCGCTGACGCCCAGAAGGCTGCCGGACCGATGGCGCACGACGCCAAGGTCAAGACCGCCGATTTTGCTGCCAAGCGACTGGACGCCTGGGAACCACACATCAAGGATGCGCTGGAGAAGGTGTCCCCTGCCGTTGACGCGGCCCGGGACAAGGTCTCCGACGACATTTTGCCGAAGCTGCAGCAACTGCTGCACGACGCTGCCGACACCGAGGCGGGTCGCCGCGGTGAGGCTGCACTGCAGGCGCTGAAGGGCGAGCTGGAGCCGAAGCGCAAGAAGAGCAAGGCGAAGAAGTTCGTCAAGTTCGTCGCCATCTCGGCCATCGTCGCCGGTGCCGTGGCAGCTGTTCGCCACTTCCTGACACCCAAGGACGACGGTTGGACGGCGCACGAGCCGTCCAAGGCGTACGTGAACAACAACGACACCTTCGCCACGGCCGCCAAGGTGGCCGGCAATACCGAGGCTGAGCGCTCGAAGACCGAGGACGAGATGGTCGACGAGTCCGCCCCCGCCCCCACCGATTCGTTCGACAAGGCCGAGGACGCACAGGCACCGCAGGACGCCGTCGCGAACGCGGACGCATCCGAGGGCGCGAACGCAGACGCATCCGAGGGCACTGACGCGGACGCATCCGAGGGCACGAACGCAGACGCATCCGAGGGCAC
>JBBSRQ010000007.1:0-38204 GCA_038242845.1 Propionibacteriales bacterium
CGCGCGCGGACGCCGATGCGCGCCCCTGCGAACCTCCACGGCACCAACGTCCCCGCTGCCCCCTGAGCACGGTGTAATGGCCCCATGACATCGCGAGGACAACTCATCTGGCCGGTTGTGCACGCTGAACGCAGCGCTCTCCTCGCAGACCTGCAGGGGTTGGAAGCCCATCAATGGCGGACGCAGTCCCTCTGTACGGACTGGGACATCCACGACGTGGTGGCGCACCTGGTTGACGGGGCCAAGACGACGCGGCTCGGCTTCCTCCGCCGAATGATCGCCGCCCGGTTCGACTTCGACAAGGAAACAGCTGCTGGAGTCACCCGTGAGCGTCGCGCGGACCCACGGGACACGCTCGCCGCATTCGCGGTCGTGGCCACGAGCACGGACACGCCACCCGCGCCGCTTGTCACCAGATTGGTGGAAGCGTTTCTGCACGGGGAGGATATCCGCAGGCCGCTCGGGATCCATGGCGCCTACCCCGTTGCCCACGTGGTCGATGCCCTCGCTCATCAACTGCGCACGAGCACCAACCTGGGCGGCGGCAAGGAGTCAGCAGCCGGGTGGCGCCTGATCACCACCGACGCAGACTTCACACACGGCACCGGTCCAGAGGTCCACGCCACGGCACTGACGTTGCTCCTCACGGTGTCCGGCCGTCCCGTCGATCGCGAGGAACTGACCGGGCCGGGCGCGCGAGGCTTCGTCACCCGGCACTGATTCAGAAGTGGGCAACCGGTTTTATTTCACCGGGCTTGGGATGGAGGCGTGAACACCTGATGCGGCGACGGCGACATTTCTTCGACGCGAAGGATCAATCCCTGACCATGACGGGCTCCTCAGCGTCCGCGTCTTCTTGGCTTTCAGGCCAGGAGGAGCCGACGAGTTCACGTGGAACCGGCCCATAGTCCACTTTCATCCAACGCAGCATTCCAATCACGAGCACGATGACGATGAAGCTGAGTGGAATGGCCGTGATGATGGCACTTGTCTTGATCGTGTTCAGGTCTGCCTTGATGAACGACATCGTCAAAGGCACGGCAGCCAGCATGATGCACCAGAAGAGCCGCAGGAACGGGGAGGGATCCTCGCCCTCACGCAGACCCGGTGTGACCGTCGAGGCGAGGGTGAAGGAGGCAGAGTCCAGCGTCGTTGCAAGGAACAACACGGACATGAGGGCGAATGCGATGATGAACACAGAACTGATTGGAAGCTGCTGCAGCATCGCTATCACGAGTCCGTCCTGACCCTGCTCAGCAAGCACAGCAGGAGCGTCCACCTTGCCTGTCATGTCGGCATTGATACTGAAGCTCTGGAGAACTCCGAAGAACACCATCAGGCCAATACTGCCGCTGCCCACCATGTTGGCGATGAGCGCCCGGATCGAACGACCTCGGGATACTCGCGTCACGAAGAGGGCCATGAAAGGCGTGTACGTCAGCCAGTAGAGCCAGTAGAAAACCGTCCAGTTCTCCGGAAAGCCCGAGTTGTTGATGGGATCGGTCCACAGGCTCATGCGCACGTAGTTTTGCAGCATCAACCCGAGCCCGTTGACAGAGTTCTTGATGATGAACATCGTCGGACCCAACACGAGCACCACGCCCGCGAAGGCGATGGCGAGATTCGTCGCAGCCCCACTCATCCGTTTCATGCCCTTTGAGATACCTATGAAGGAACTCAGCGAGAACAGGACCGATACGAATACAACGATTCCGAGTTCAAGCCAGAAGCTCGTCTGAAACCCCATGGCGGTTGCGACGGAGCGGCCAATCAACGGAATGGTGAGGCCCAGAGTGATGCTCAACGCACCGAAGACTGTAAAGATGAACACGAAGTCAATGATTTTGGCGATCCACTTGTATCGCCCCAGCCCCGTGATGCTCATGAAGGTCGCACTCAAGCTGAGTCCCTTGTTGCGCCTGACGTGGAAGTGGTAGGCGACGGGCAGCGCAACGATGCAGTACAAGCCCCAGGCGCTGAACCCCCAGTGGAAGAAGTTGTATGGCAGCGCCCACTCGTAGGCCGTTGCGGATTCCGGCTCGATACCCAGCGCGGGCGTGGTGTAGTAGTACACCCACTCCGTGAAAGCCCACACCATGGTTGCCGATCCCAGTCCGGCGGAGAGCATCATGGCGACCCAGCTGTATGTGGAGTACTCGGGGTCGCCCTTCCCGAGACGGATGGAGCCGTACTTGCTGAATGCCAGGATGAGGAGGAGGGCAAGGCCGAAGAAGGCAAACAGCAATGTGTAGGAGCCGAAGAACTCGCTCCCCGCAGCGAAGACGACGTTGGCGACGCGTTTGGCCCGCTCCGGGTCCAGGGCAAGGTAGATCACCAGACCGAAGATCAGCACGAGGCTGACGACAATGAGCGGGACGTCAACGCCCTTCGTTTTTCCATTCGACAACTTTGTCGACATGTTCAAGCTCTTTTCTTTAGAAGATTCGGTAGTTGTCGATGACGTCGTCGTTGAGCACGACGCCGAGACCCGCCCCTTCAGGCGGGGAGATGCGCCCGTGGTGGGCACGGACCGGGTTCTTGACGAGATCGGTGAAGAGTGGAGAAGCGCTGGCAGACATCTCCACCAGATGCGCCTCCGGTCGGGTGACAAGAAAGTGGGCCGTGGCCGCATTCAGAATTCCGGTGCTGAAGCCATGTGGGACGAGCCTGATCTCGCGCTTCGCAGCAAGGTCGGCGATCCGGATGATCTCCGATATACCGCCACACCGTGTGATGTCGGGTTGCACGATGTCGGGGCGCGCGATGTCCATGAACGTCGCGAACTCGAAGCGAGTTTCGAGCGCTTCGCCGCCGGCGATCCTGGTGCCCGATGCTCGGGAGAGTGCAGCGTATCCAGCGAAATCATCGGCAGGCACGGGCTCCTCTGCCCACTCGAGCCCGATGTCCCTGAAGAGCTCAAGTGCTGTCCCGGCGCGGTCCGGGTTTCGCCATCGACCCACGAGATCCACCATGAGGTGGAAGTCCGATCCGACTGCGGCACGCATCGCCTGCAGGTGCAGGAGATCCGCGTCGAGGTCATGGCCGAAGTCGGCTCCACCGATCTTGGCGCCCACCAATCCCTGTTCCTTGAGACCGAGCGCCGTTGCGGCGGAGGTCTCCGGGTCCGCCGTCGGAATGAAGGTTCCGTAAGCCGGGAGGTCATCGTGCTCCCGCGAACCAAGCAGTTCGTGCACCGGCACACCCCGTAACTGGCCGACGATGTCCCACAGCGCGATATCAATGGCGCTGATGGCATGGATCGCAGCGCCGCGGCGTCCCATGTACGTGGTGCTGGCATACATTTCCTGCCAACGGGCCTCGATGTGAGAGGGATCCTTGCCGACGAGCGCCTCCTTGAGGCCCATGCACGAGGAGTGCGAGTAGGGCGCCTCAACATAAGCCCGCAGCACCTCCGGCGAGGTGTCGGATTCCCCGATGCCCACCAGTCCCTCGTTGGTGTACACGCGTACAACTACGGCATCTTCGCCCCATTCCTGTCGACGTCCCTCCACTGGGACCCTCATTCCGATGACTTCTACGTCACTGATGCGCATGACTCTCCATCCCTCAGCAGGACCTGCACCTGTATGATAGGTTACAGGATATGACAGAGACGTCAAGAGATTTCCCGGTTCGTATCGAAATTGCCGCTGTTCCCGTGTCAGGAGCCATCACCGAGTGGTCCGGTCTAGTCGGTGGCGCGGTCAGCACCACAACCTTCGTACGGATCGAAACATCCGCCGGCCTCATCGGTCATGGGGCGACAGCCTCGTACTCGGCGCACTGCGCAGACCTGAGCCAGGCAGCAGCCGCAAAGGTCCTCGCCGTCGGCTTGTTGGGCGCTCAGACACTGGAGCCTGCAGCACTACATCGCTTGACCTACGAAATGCCGCTGACCCCGCAGTTCGGCGCGCTCTCCGCCCTCGACATCGCACTGTGGGACGCCATGGGCCTGCGGGCCGGGCTGCCGCTCTACCAGTTGCTGGGCGGGTCGGATCGACCAATGCGTGGCTACGCCTCGATGCCCTTTCTCGGTTCGCTGGAGCGCTACCTTGACTCGATCAGCGATCTGCAGAGCGTCGGCTACAGGTCATTCAAGCTGCACAGCTGGTGCGACTTCACGCAGGACGTGTCACTCGTGCACGCCGTGTCCGAGGCGCTGGCACATCAGGAGGTGGCTCTCATGCTGGATGTGGAGCAGTCCTACTCTCGTGTCGAGGCAGCACAGATGGCGCGCATCCTCGAGGGCTATCACTGGCAGTGGTTCGAGGCACCGCTCCCCGACACGGACATCGAGGGCTACGCGCAGCTGCGCCAACGCACCCTGACTCCCATCCTCAACTCCGGCAACCGGGTGATCGACTCTCGAGGGGTCCTGGCCGGTGCCCAGGCCTCCGCGTGGGATTCCGTTCGTTTCGATGTCTCGGTGGCTGGCGGGATCACCGCGGCTCGCCGTCTGAGCGCGATTGCGCAGCTCTTCGATCTTCCCGTTGATCTCCAGAGTTGGGGGCACACCCTGATCGAGGCGGCAAACCTTCATGCCGCTCTGGGGTTCACGGACAGTGAGTTCTTCGAGATTGCCGTTCCACGCGATCCCTATGAGCTCGGCGTGACCTCGCCCATCCGCATCGACGGGCAGGGGAACGTGAACTCCAACAACCTTCCCGGGCTCGGCGTCGTCCTTGACTGGGAGATCATCAAGGACGCCGCAGTGGTCCACCACGACGTCAGCTGACCGCCCGCCCTCGCCGGAGGCCTCCGGCTATGGGACCACGTCCCCGACGTCGGCGCTGCGGTTCTGGACCAACAACCGGGTGTTGGGTGCATCCCGGAACGGCTGGGATCCGTACTCGCGATATTCGTCCGAGTCCACGTACCGGAAGTGACCAGCCACCGCTCGTCGGAGCCGTCCCTCATCCTGTGCGGCGAGGGCATCGGCAATGGCCTCGTGCCCCGGGACGTCATACGCTTCGGCGGACTCCACTGCGGCCGGTCGCGAGCACACGAACATGACCATGTGCAGCGGACGCAACATGATGTTCAGCGCTTCATGGGTCACCGCGTCGAGAAGCGCCCGATGGAACTCGAGGTCCGCGGCGTGCGCGGCATCCCATTCCCCCCGACCTACGGATTGGGCGAACTCCTCGAACACCTCACGAACACGGGCCCTCTGCTCCGGCCGGCTGCGAGTGGCAGCGAGCGGGACCAGCGCCTCTTCGATGAGCGCCCTGCCCTCCATCACGTCATGCAGCGATTGTTCGGAGCGGGCGAGGCGACCGAGCACGGCCCGTGACAAGGTTTCATCGGTGGGTGGGCGCACGCGGGTTCGTTGACCGGCGCGGATGTCGATGAGATCCTTGGCGGACAAACTCCTGAGGGCAGCACGCACCACGCTCCGACTTACTCCGAACACGTCGCAGAGATCGCTCTCGCTCGGCAGGTACTCCCCGGACTGCAGCCGGCCGAGAAGGACGTCCTGTTCGATCCGATCCGCGACCTGGTCGCTGAGGAGTTCTGTCGTCTCCCGCAGCGGAGACCTCGTCAGGCCGGTGGGACGCGCGCGACCGCCGTCTCGACCCGGTGCCGTCGCCCCGACTGTTCGGGGACTCAAGACTGGCTCCATCAGACCTTCACCTTCACTCCAGCCGACAAAACCGCTCTGACGACGTCCTCGATCCTATCCTCGTCGCCAGCGCTGCAGCGCGGAGCCAGGCACCATCGCCCATTCGCCTCCTGACGCCGGACGGCTGCCGAGCCCAAGTCCAACCCCGGTGGGTCCTCGCCCCATGCTCCATGGATCACTTGCCCGTGATGAGGCTGCCGGGGAGCTCAAAGTTGTTACTCTCCGGATCCTGACCGTTGACGACCTTTGCCTCCACCAGGTCGGCGACCTTCGTGGCGATGGCAGGCCAGTCCTGCTTCACGGTGGCCACGAACGGACCACCCTTCTCAATCTCGGCCAGTGCGAAGTCCTGGCCGTCGACGCCAACAACCGGAACGTCAGTGATGCCGGCCGCCTCCAGCGCCTGGACCGCACCGAGCGCTGGCTCGTCCCAACCACCCCAGATGCCGGTCACCTCGTCGGCGCGCGCCGACATGATGTCCTGCACGGAGGCGCGCGCGTTCTCGACTGGTCCGGGCACCTCGACGTGCTTGGCCTCCAGTACCTCAATGCCAGCATCCTCGAACGTCTTCTTCGCCCCCTCTGCGCGCGCCCGCACCCCCGGATGGGGATCGTGGGTGAGCATGACGACGGCGCCCTTGCCACCCATGGCGTCGATGAGGGCTTCCGCAGACTGCTTACCAAGGTCGGCATTGTCGCTCGTTACGTTGGCGACGATGCCGTCGGCAGCCCCCGCGTCGATCGCGAAGACCGGCACGCCGGCATCGGCCGCGGCCTTGAGGCCCAGAGAGATCTGCGTCGGGTCACCGGTGCCGAGCACGATGGCGTCGGGCTTCTGCGCCGCGGCGTCCTGGAAAGCGCTGTTGAGCTTGTTCATGTCGCCGGCGGTGTCGACGACGTTGACCTCCCAGCCGCGTTCCTCACCGTCGGCCTGGAACAGGTCGATGACCTCCTTGGTGGCGGCGTTCGCAAGGTAAGGGGTAAGCACCTGGACGGTGACGCCCTGCGCCTCGCCGGCGCTGGACGGTGCGGGGTCCGCCGGAGCAACACCGCCGTCGCCGCCACAGGACATCAGGGACAGGCTGGCGGCCGCGGTTACGGCGATGGTGCTCCAGAACTTTCTCGTTTTCATGGGCAGTGCCTTCCTTGATTCAGTGGTCTCGGCCGGAGCGGACGTGAGCCAACTGGTTGAACGTGGGTTTCAGTGCATCGTAAAGCCCCCGGTGGATTGCCAGCAGTGGCTGGTACTCGCCGTGGACATCGGAGGGGTTGGTTTCGGTGTGGGCGCCGTGGTCGAACACGGGCTGCATCCGGTGAACCAGACCCAGCGCATCTGCGGCAGCGCGGGCCGCGGAGTGCGCCCCGGGGGCGTCGGCGTGACCAGTGACGATCGTGGCCTCGAACACATCGGCCAGCAGTTGCCGCCAGATGTTGCTGACAGCGGCGCCACCGACGAGCGGGATCCGGTCCTGGCGGATGCCCATGGTGTCGGCGGCGTGGCGGAGCCCCATGGCCACGCCTGTCAGGACGGCCAGGTAGAGATCCTCGGCGGTGGTGGACTCCTCGATGCCGATGAAGGCGCCACGCAGGTCGCCGTCGCGCACCGGGGTCCGCTCCCCTGCCAGGCCAGGCAGTCCCAACGGGCGATCGCGGACGTGACGCAGGCGGGGCGCGACGCTCCGCTCGGCTTCCGCGAACGTGCAACCCGGCAACAGGGTGGCCAGTGCCCACGCCGACGCGGAACCGGCGGACTGCACCGCGCCAATGCGGAGTCGATCTGTCCGGCCGGGCATGACGAGGGAGTGGATGGGCGACGGCTCAGCGTCGGTGTCGGCCGTGATGCCGGCGAGCCATCCGGTGGTGCCGAGGTAGAGGTAGGCGTCACCGGGCTCGGAGCCGACCAGCCCGTCGGTGGTGGAGCCGGCATCACCCATGGCAAGCACCAGCGGGGTCCCCGGGTTCACGCCCAGCTCCGCAGCGGCGGCACGGCTGACCTCGCCGACGACGGAGTCCCCGGACACACAGCCGACGAGCCTTGGAAGTTGCTCCCGCCACGCACCAGCGACCCGGGTTGCATCGGTGAGCCATCCCCGGGAGGTGACGTCGAGGAGGCCGGTCGTGGAGGCCGTGGTCACGTCGCAGGCGGCTCCTGCCCCGGCTCGCCATGCCAGGAAACCGGCAGGCCCCATCAGGAGGTGCTCCGCGTCCCGCAGATCGTCCGGTTCGTGATCCGCGAGCCAAGCAATCTTTGCCGCCACCGAGGAGACGTCCTGCTGGTTGCCGGTGCGGATCTCCCAGTCAGGGACTCTCTCCATGAGACGTCGGTGCTGGGTGACTGCCCGGGTGTCGGAGTACAGCAGGGCGGCGCGCAGGGCCCGCCCACCGGCAACGGGGACGAGATCCTGCATCTGGCCCGTCAGACCGATGGCCGCAATCTGTCCGGCCACACCGCAGCGCTGCAGCACCGCGCAGGCGGCAGCCCACCAGTGCTCCGGGTCCTGCTCCACGATCCCACCCGGCGCTGTCCGCGTCGGGTAGGCCTCAAAGGCCTCCGCCACGAGGACACCGTCGAGATCGACGACCACGAGTTTGGCGCTGGAGGTACCGAGGTCCAGCCCTGCGACCAACGGCATCACCGTCGTCGCCGAACGATCTGCGACAGGCTGACCGCCAACACGATGATGAGGCCGGTGAGCACCTGCTGCACGTAGCTGTTGACCTGCAGCAGGTTGAGCCCATTGCCGAGTACACCGACGATGCCGATGCCGACAGCGGTGCCTCCGATGGTGGGCTGGCCGACACGCGAAAGTGTGACGCCCAGGAACACGGCGGCGATGGAGGAGAGCATGAGGGGATCCCCGGCCGTCGGGTGTGCCGAGGCGAGACGCGCGGTGAGCACGATTCCAGCGAGTGCTGAACCGAGGCCGGAGACCAGGAATGCACTGAACCGCACGGCCCGGGTGTTGACTCCCGAGAGCCGTGACGCCTCCGCATTGCCACCGACGGCGTACCACTGCCTACCCAACACGGTGCGCGCGAGGACGAACCACACCACCAGTGCCAGGGCGATCGCGGTGATGACAGGCGCAGGGACGGGGCCCACCCTGGCCTGCCCGATGGCGACGAAGGACACCGGCAGCCCGAAGGTGGTGGCGCCGTTCGACAGCAGCAGCGCGAGGCCTGTGAAGGACGTCATCGCCGCCAGCGTCGCGATGAACGCCGACAACCCCAGGTATGCCACAAGGAAGCCATTGATGGCCCCCGCCGCCAGCCCTGCGAGCAGCCCCACCGCAATGGCAGCCGCAACGGGCATGCCGCCCGTGAGTAGTTGCGCGACAAGCACGCCGACGAGGCTGGCAAGTGCCCCCACGGAGAGGTCGAAGTCGCCCACCACCATCACCACCGTCTGCACGGACGCCACCATGGCCAGCACAGCCACCTGCTCCAGGATGTTGGTGAAGTTGCCGGCGGTGAGGAAAATGCCTTTCTGGTCCAGCACGGTGAACAAGATGATCAGTACCAACAGACCCAGCAGCGTCCCGTAGGAGGCGAGCCGTGCCGGAAGGGCCGAGCGTCGATGCGGGGCGCGCTGCGGTCCGGGCGTCGTGGTGGCGGTCATGCGTCAAGTCTCCCGTAGCAGAGGTGGAGGATGGTCTGCTGGTCAGTGCCAGCGGCGGCGACGATGCCACTCAAGCGACCCTCGTGGAGCACGGCGACCTCGTCAGCGAGGCCCAACAGTTCGGAAATCTCGCTGGAGACCACCACGACGGCAACCCCATCGGTGGTCAGCCGCCGGATGAGTTGATAGATCTCGGCTTTGGTTCCGACATCGATACCGCGGGTGGGCTCGTCGAGCAGGAGCACCCGCGGAGCACGTGCCAGGTACTTGGCGAGCACCACCTTCTGCTGGTTGCCACCAGAGAGCTCCGCCACGTCCTGCTGCTCTGAAGTTGCACGGATGTGTAGTTCTTCAGTTTGTCGTCGAGCCAGTGTCTTCTCACGCCAAGGCTGCATGATGCCGCCCGCACTGAGTGCCTTCAGGCTGCCGAGACCAATGTTGGTGGCGATGCTGGCGTTCATGAGGAGTCCCTGTCTGCGTCGCTCCTCCGGCACCAGCGCCACACCCGCCGCCATACTGCGCGCCACTCGGTGGTGCGTGATGTCGCGGCCGTCGAGCTCGACGGTGCCGCTCTGCGGTCGCTCGGCGCCAGCGATCAGCCTCAGCAATTCCGTGCGGCCCGCGCCGGCGAGGCCAGCGATACCCAGCACCCGCCCCGAGCGCGCTTCGAGGCTGACGCCACGAAGCTTCCAGCCGGTGAGATCTGTCACGCGCAGCACCACCACGCCGTCGGCGGTGGCACGAGTCGGGAACTCCTGCTCGGGTGCGCGGCCGATCATGGCGGCGACCACCTCGCCATGATGGGTCTGCCCCATCGGCTTGGTCCAGACGTGGTGACCGTTGCGCAGGACGGTGACGGTGTCGGCCAGTGCAAACACCTCCTCCAGCCGGTGGGAGACGTACACGATGGCGGTGCCCTGATCGCGCAACGTGCGCAGCACGGTGAACAGCACCTCGGTCTCAGTGTCGGTCAGCGCAGCCGTGGGCTCGTCCAGGACAAGGACCCGCGCGTCGCGGGCCAGCGCTCGTGCGAGTGCGACCATCGTCTGCTGCACCGCGGACAACTCCGCCACGGGGGTGTTGACGTTGAGGTCCTGTCCGAGCCGCGCCAGCTGTTCTCGCGCGTCGGCAGTGAGGCGGCGTCTGTCCAGGAGACCGCGTGCCCCGGGGCGCCGCACGCCCAGAAAGATGTTCTCGGCAGCGCCGAGGGTGGGCACCAGCATCAGCTCCTGCGGCAGGGCGATGATTCCCGCGGCCTGACCTTCCTTGACAGAACGGAACCGCATGGGCTCGCCGTCGACTTCCACGGTGCCGTCGCTTGGCTGGACCACGCCGGCCACCATCTTGATGAGCGTGGACTTGCCCGCGCCGTTCTCCCCCAGCAATGCGTGGATGGAGCCGACGTGGAAGTCGAGGGTGACGTCGGCCACCACCCGGATGGGGCCGTAGTCCTTGCTGAGGTTGCGGGTCGCGAGCAATGGGGTCGCTCCCGCCGGACGATCTTTCGGCGACGCTGGCGTCGCCCCACCGGTTGCGTCCATGACCACCTTCCAGGATCCGGGCTCAAGTGTGACATCGAATTCCTTGCACATTCTCCCCGACTGGCTTAAGATACAACCAAATGGTTGTACATGATGCGGACACACGGCTCACCGACGACGAGGTGGATCGGATCTTTCGTGCCCTCGCCGACTCCACCCGTCGCGACATCCTCCGCCGAACCCTCACCGGTGAGGTGTCGGTTTCCCACCTGGCGGCGTTCTATGACATGTCCTTCGCCGCCGTCCAGAAACACGTGGCGGTCCTGGAAGGAGCCGGACTGGTGACCAAGCATCCTTACGGCCGCGAGCGCAGGGTCCTCGGCAACCCCGACACCCTCAAGCGAGCACAGGAACTCCTGGGCCGCTACGAAGACATCTGGCGAGGACGCATCGCGCGCCTCGATGCCCTTCTGGGCGACGACTGAACACACAGAAAAGGGAGCACCATGCCTATCACATCCATCGACACCGACGTCGAGGCCCTCACGATGACAGTTGTGGCCGACTTCTCCGTCCCCGCCCACCGCCTGTGGGAGGCCTACTCCGATCCGAGGCAGCTCGAGAAGTTCTGGGGGCCGCCCGAATGGCCCGCCACCTTCAGCCGTCACGACATGGCCCCTGGCGGCCTGTCCCGCTACTACATGACCGGACCCGACGGTGAACGCATGAACGGCCTCTGGGAAATCGTGGGCGTCGAGGCACCCCGCACGCTGGAGGTCCGCGACCGGTTCGCCCGCGGCGACGGCACGCCAGACGACGACATGCCCTCCATGCGCGTGGTCTTCGTCTTCGACGAAACCCGGGCGGGATCCCGCCTCACCACCACGACATCGTTCAGTTCGGTGGCCGACCTGGAACAGCTCGTCGAGATGGGAATGGAGGAGGGCCTCACCAGTTCCATGGGGCAGATCGACCAGGTGCTGGCCGACCTCACGTCGTTCGCGGCCGGCATCGGGACCACGATGCAGATTCTCGACGACACCCACGTCCGTGTCAGCCGCATCATCCGCGGCCCCATTGAGAAGGTGTGGGAGGCACACCACCAGTCGGAGCTCATGAAGCGCTGGTTGCTGGGCCCTGACGGATGGAGCATGCCCGTGTGCGACGTCGCCGCCACCGTCGGCGACACGTATCGCTACGAGTGGGAGGACGAGAACGGCGAGAACCGCTTCGGGTTCACGGGCGAACTACTCGAGTCGGCGCACCCGTACCGGGCCGTGACCACGGAGCAGATGATCGGCATGGACACCATCACCACCAATGAGCTGACCCTCACAACCGTCGATGAGGGCACACTGCTGTCGCTGCTGATCACCTATCCGGACGCCGCCACCCGCGACATCATCCTGGCCACCGGCATGACCGAGGGCATGGAGGCAAGCTACGCCCGCATGGAGTCGGAACTCATGGCGATGGTCTGAGTTCAGTGGTGAAACGATGCACCCCCCGATGTAACAATCGTCGGAGGGCCTCTGCAATCTTTCATCTGCATCGGTCCCTTCTAAGGCGCCACTGAAAAGAGAAGATGTCCCATGGAACCGCTCTGGCTGGTACTTGTCGTCGTGGTCGCTGTGGCCCTTCTGTGGAGGGCCGCGAAAGTGGTTCCCGCCGGCCACGTCTTCCTCACTGAACGACTCGGCCGCCACCGCGCCATCCTCGAACCCGGGGTGCACCTCATCATTCCGGCGGTCGACACGATCCGTGCCAAACTCGACACCCGCGAGCAGGTGTTGTCCAAGACGCGTGAACCGGTGATCACAAGGGATGACATTGTTGTTCTCATTGACGTGGTCGTCTTCTACGAGATCACCGACCCTCGCGCTGCGGTCTACGAGGTCGCCGACTACGTGCAGGCTTTCGACCAACTCACCGTCACGACATTGCGTAACATGATCGGCGGCATGGACCTTGCTGACGCACTCACATCCCGTGCGGTCGCCAGCGCTGAACTGCGCAGAGTGCTCAGCTGGACGACGGGCACGTGGGGGATTCGCGTCAACCGCGTGGATGTCGCCGCCATGGATCGACACGCGCGCACTGAACAGCGCAACGGGACAGATACCGATACAGCCCGATAGGCGCATCAAGCCTTTTTCGTGACGTGTACGGGCGCTCTCTCAAGCATGTCGCACTGAGTCTCCACGTGTGACACCAGACAAGGCGCTGGGCTACTTCGAGCCGCTTCCTGGAGCCTGCCGCGGCTTCGGACGGGGTCTTGCCGGGCCGGACCCACCGTGATCGGGCTCGTCGTCCGCGAGGGCCGCCGGGTCGTCCATCTCGTCGCGCTCCGCCCACTCCAGCAGGGTGTCGAGCCCGAAGGCCTCGTCGTCGATGCCTGCGTGCAGGTCTCCGAGCCGTCGATAGCGGTCTGGCACGGTGGCAAGTGTGAAGTCCTGGGGTTCCACCTCGGGCACCTCATCCCACGTCACCGGTGTCGAGACGGTGCCATCCGGGACCCCACGCAGCGAGTAGGCGCACGCCATGGTGTGGTCGCGAGCGTTCTGGTTGTAGTCGACGAAAACGGTCCGCGGGTCGCGGTCCTTGCGCCACCATGTTGTGGTGACGTGATCGGGCAGCCTCCGCTCCACCTCCCGTGCAAAAGCCCAGGCAGCACGACGAACGTCGGCAAAGGTCCATTCGGGCACGATCCTGACGTAGACGTGCATCCCGCTGCCCCCAGACGTCTTCGGGTAGCCCGTGATGCCCAGTTCGCCCAACAACTCGCGCGACACCTCGGCAACCTTCCGGACCTGCGCGAAGGTCGACTCCGGCATGGGGTCGAGATCGATGCGCCACTCATCCGGTCTGTCCACGTCGGTGCGCCGAACGTTCCAGGGGTGGAACTCGACGGTGCTCATCTGGACGGCCCACACGATCTGCGCCACTTCGGTGGGGCACAACTCATCAGCTGTCAGTCCGTAGCGGGGAAAGGACAGCTCGACGGTCTCGATCCAGTCGGGCGCACCGTTCGGCAAACGTTTCTGATGCACCTTCTCCCCCGCCAGCCCCTTCGGGAACCTGTGCAGCATGGTGGGTCGCTCGCGCAGCGCACGCAGAACGCCCTCGCCGACGGAGGCGTAGTAGTTCGCGACGTCGAGCTTCGTCCAGCCGTGTTCCGGGAAGTACACACGATCTGGGCTGCTCAGTCGCACCGTCCGCTCGCCCACCTGCAACTCGACTGCATTCTGCTTGCTCGCCATAGGGCGACGCTAGGGCATTCTGCGGCTCACGAGAAGGGGTCGGTCGTGACGTCCGGAGGGTAACGTCGCTTCATGACCTCTTCCGATCTGGCGCGCGGTTCCACCCGCCTCGCCCTGCGGCCACTCCGGCTTGAGGGCTGAAGAGATGCCTCTCCATAGCGCCGGACTGCTGGCCTTCGACGATTCGGGCGAGGAAGTCCGCGTGTTCCTCGCCCACATGGGTGGCCCGCTGTGGGCACGGAAGGACGGTGGCGCGTGGTCGATCCCGAAGGGGCTCTACGATCCGGCTGAAGAGGATCCGGCGGATGCTGCCCGTCGTGAGTTCACGGAGGAGGTGGGTGTGCCTGCGCCGACGGGCGACCTGATTGACCTCGCGGAGGTGCGTCAACGCTCGGGCAAACTGATCAGGGCCTACGGCATCCGGGCCGCTCCCGGGTTCACGTTCGTGGCCAGCAACACGTTCACGATGGAGTGGCCGCCCAGGAGCGGCCGCCTCGCCGAGTTCCCAGAAGTCGACCGAGCGGAATGGTTCTCGATCGCGGACGCCCAGTTCAAGCTGGTCCCCGGTCAGGTCCCGTTCCTGGCTGCACTCACCGACCTCCTCCAAAGAGAGCAACTCTGACTCGTTGACTGCTTCTGACAGCAGGTTTCCACCCCTGGGATCGAGTCGTCACGTCGATCCGATTGAGGAGCCGTCGCGTCTTGGCAAGCCACGTAGACTTCTAGCAACTCCGGACAGGAGGCTACTTCGTGTGGTGGATTGCTTGGTTGATCGTGGCGGTGGCTCTCGGCGTGGCCGAAGCCTTTTCCCTGACGTTGGCGTTCGGGATCTTCAGCGCCGCGGCCCTGATGGCCGCTGTCGTCGCTGGATTTGACGCCCCTTGGGTTTTCCAGCTGCTCACCTTCGCGGGAGCGTCCATGCTGGGTCTGCTGGTTGTACGCCCCATCGCACTGCGACACGCTTCCCAACCTGCACTCACCCGTGACGGCACCGATGCCCTCGTCGGCCGGACCGCCACCGTGTTGGAGGAGATCAGTGCCGGGCACGGACTGATCCACCTCTCGGGTGAGGACTGGACGGCACGGTCGCTGGACGACCAGCTGATTATCCCGCCGGGTGCCGCCGTCGACGTGATGGAAATCCAGGGCGCCACCGCCATCGTGTACCCGCGTGAACTTCTGCCGTAAGAGCGAAAGGAAGTTGTGTCATGGAATTCTTCTTGGTGCCGATCATCGTCGTGGCGCTGTTGGTGGTCTATCTGGTGATGATGACGGTGAAGATCGTCCCGCAGGCCCACCGCTTCAACATCGAGCGCTTCGGCCGTTACCGTGTCACGCTGCAGCCCGGCCTGAACTTCATCATCCCCATCGCCGACCGGGTGCGCGACAAGCTCGACATCCGCGAGCAGGTGTTCCCCTCCACACCCCAGCCGGTGATCACCGAGGACAACTTGGTCGTCAACATCGACACGGTTCTTTACTACCAGATCACTGAGCCCCGCGCCGCTGCGTATGAGGTCGCCAACTACCTGCAGGCCATCGACCAGCTCACCGTCACGACGTTGCGCAACCTGATCGGCAGCATGGACCTGGAACAGGCACTCACCTCCCGTGAGGCCATCAACGCCCAGTTGCGCACCGTGCTCGACGAGGCCACGGGCAAGTGGGGCATTCGCGTCAACCGTGTCGAGATCAAGGCCATCGACCCTCCCGGCAGCATCAAGGAGGCCATGGAGAAGCAGATGCGTGCCGAGCGGGACAAGCGCGCCACCATTCTGCACGCCGAGGGTGAGCGCCAGTCGCGGATCCTCACCGCCGAGGGCACGCGTCAGCAGGAGATTCTGTTGGCCCAGGGCGACCAGCAGGCACGGATCCTGAGGGCCGACGGCGAAGCCAAGGCCATCGAGCGGGTCTTCCAGGCTGTCCATGCCAACGACGCCGATCCCAAGCTCCTGGCCTACAAGTACCTCGAGACCCTCCCCGCTCTTGCGAACGGTCAGAACAACACGTTCTGGGTGATCCCGGGCGAGTTCACCGAGGCGATCAGGACAGTCACCGAGGCGTTCGGCGACAAGACCGAGACGACGGCGCAGCCAGCCGCGAGCAGAGCGGCCAAGGCGGACGAGGGTGATGACGAGACACCACAGCTCGGTTACAACGGCCCTCCGCAACTGGAACATAACCATGTCGACGGAGCGCTCGAAACACTGGACGCCGTCAGCGCGGCCGACGAGGTGGCAAAGAAGGCCGAGGATGCAGTCAACGAGGCGAAGGCGGAGGTCAAGGCAGTGGAGGCAGCTGTTGGGGGGCACGGTTTGAGTCACCAGTGAGCCACAATCGACAGCCCAGTGGGCCAGACGGTGGAGCTAAGGAGATTCGAACTCCTGACCTCTTCCATGCCATGGAAGCGCGCTACCAACTGCGCCATAGCCCCGCTGTCGCCGAAGCAACTCGACAATGTTAGCGCATGCGATCGTCGACGCTTCACGAGAGGGGCGCGGCTGTCAGCCCTTCGATACGGCGCGCTCGTCCCTCGCGGCACCTACTCAGGGACCGTGAAACCGGTCCTCATTTCTCGCGGCACCGGATCAGCTGTCCGTAAAGAACGAACCAGCCGCCACCCCCCACACGGTCCCTGAGCAGCGACCGGTGAGGAACAAACCAGCCGCCACCCCCCACACGGTCCCTGAGCAGCGACCGGTGAGGAACAAACCACCTGCTACCCCGCACACGGTCCCTGAGTAGCGGCCGGTGAGGAACGAACCAGCCGCATATCGAAGGGCGCAGTCAGACGGCAGATCGTCCTTCGATATGCCCAGCTCCTTCGTCGCGGGGCTACTCAGGAATCGTGACGGAGTCACCCAGCTCATGCCTCGCGAGGCCACCCAGGTACCGCGACGGAGTCGCCGGGATCGTACCCCTGCAGCGCCACTCAACTCTTCGGCCCTGCACCGTGCGGTACGGAAGGCGCTCAGACAAATCCGCAAAACCCACGCGACTGCCCCCACTTTCCACGCAAGTTCTTCAGGCGCGCTTGGCTCCGCTGTTGTTGGAGAAGATTCGTGGTCAGTACTGATTACAGAAGCCCTGGCCAGCGCCGGGTCGGGTCCTATTTTCGTGGCAAGGGATGACATGAACGGATGTTCGTCGCTGGCGGCACCTACTGCCCGAACGGCAACAACGGATGTTCTTCGTTCACGGCAGGCATGGGGCTCAGGCTCGCGTCGGGGACGGTGTGCATGATCGTCGCAGCTTTCCCACCTGCCGCGCGCAGCCATTGCCGTGCATCGGACCGAGCAGACGCCGGCGAGCCTGCCAGTGACTCGAGCGAGATGGACTCCACTGGGCTTTCGGTTGCAAAGGATCCTGCGATCACGATCGTCTTGTCGGGGGCTTCTCCGAGGACATGGCCCACGACCTTGCCTCCCAGCGAGGTCGTGTCGAAGCGACCTTCGGACGTGATGACGACATCCGCAGTTTCGAGGGCTGCCGGGAGGCCACAGAGGCGGGCGATTTCCGCAGCGCCTGGGACCACCGTCGCTGTCCATGCGGCAACCAAACCGTAGGCAGTTCCACCAGCGGCGCCCATCCCCTTGAGCGTCGGGTCTGCCCCGAGGACATCGGCCCACCGGCTCAGTCCTGCTTCGAGCTCGTCCACCTGATGAGGGGCCGCGCCCTTCTGAGGACCGAAGACGGCAGCAGCACCCTCCGGGCCGAGCAGCGGGTTGATGACGTCAGTGAGAAGTCGAACACCCCCTCCTGGTGGCAACAGAAGGTCGTGGTCGTCGATCCAGGATAGGCGCCGCAACGGTCCCCCGCCATCGGGAAGCGGCAGGCCTGCGTCGTCGAAGAGTTGTAGACCGAGTGCCACGAGCGCACCCGTTCCACCATCGATGGTGGCGGAGCCACCGAGAGCGACGGTGATGGGTTCGGCTCCAGCTTCCAGTGCGATCCTGATCAACTCCCCCACCCCTCGGGTGGTGGCATTCAGGGGATCGAGAGGATTCACCAACGGGAGGCCCGCAGCCTGGGCCAGTTCGATGACCGCCTCCCCGCCGGGCAGCAGGAGCCAGTCCGCAGTGACCGATCCGCCGTCTGGGCCGGTGACCTGCGCTGACCGTCGTTCGGCACCCTCGACTTGCCCGAGTGCATCGAGGGTCCCTTCGCCGCCGTCGGCCAGGGGAATGAGGACGAGGTCGTCGTCCGGCCGGATACTGCGCCAGCCGTCTGCGATCGCGCGAGCTGCGTCCGTGGCTGTGCAGGTTCCCTTGAGTGAGTCCGGGGCGATGACGACGCGCATGACTGGCCTCCTTCGTCCTGGTCCCAGCGTAGGTGCCTGGGCGTTCGGGTGTCGGGCGTATCGACACGCGTCGGGCTCGTGCCTAGCTGGACGCTACTCGACGAGCGGGATGAGGGCCCCTCGATACCCCGAACTCCTTCGTCGTGCGGCTACTCGGGGAGCGGAAGAAGAGGGCTGCCCAACGAGGGAATGGATGAGAATCTTGCCAGTTTAGGAGCCCGATTCCATGTCTGGGGGTTCAACAGGCATAGTTGCATTGTGAGCCCCGAACTCGTGACCCTCACGCTAGTGGTCATCACGGCCCTGGTGTTTGACTTCACCAATGGATTCCACGACACCGGCAACGCCATGGCTACCTCCATTGCCACCAAGGCGTTGCCCCCGCGCACCGCCGTGGCACTGTCGGCGGTACTGAACCTCGTGGGGGCGTTCCTGTCCGTGGAGGTGGCATTGACCGTCACCAACGCCGTCATCAACATCCAGGACGCCACCGGTGCCCCCCGTCCCGAATTCTTGGCGGACGGCGGACAGGCCCTCCTGCTGATCGTCCTGGCAGGACTCGTGGGCGGCGTTGTGTGGAACCTCATGACCTGGCTGCTCGGCCTCCCGTCGAGCTCCTCCCATGCTCTCTTCGGCGGCCTCATCGGGGCCGCCATCGCCGGGCTCGGCGTCCAGGGGGTGAAGTGGGTCGGCGACGGCACCACCCTCGACGGCGTCGTGGGCAAGGTGATCCTTCCCGGACTGATTTCTCCTGTGATCGCGCTCATCGTGGCGACCATCGGCACCTCAATGGTTTATCGCATCACCAAGGGTGTGGCGGAGAAGTACCGCAACACCAGTTTCCGCTGGGGGCAGATCGGCTCCGCCTCCCTGGTCTCCTTGGCGCACGGCACCAACGACGCCCAGAAGACCATGGGGGTGATCACACTCGCGCTCATCGCCACCGGCCACTGGACCGACCTCGCCGCCGTCCCGTTCTGGGTCAAACTGGCTTGCGCGCTGGCCATTGCCGCTGGCACCTACATCGGCGGCTGGCGCATCATCCGCACGCTCGGTAAGGGCCTCGTCGAGATCGCCGCCCCGCAGGGCATGGCCGCTGAGGCATCATCTGCTGCGGTGATCCTCGCCTCCAGCCACCTCGGGTTCGCCCTGTCGACGACGCACGTCGCCACCGGCTCCATCCTGGGCTCCGGTCTCGGCAAGAAGGGCGCCAAGGTCAACTGGAAGGTTTTCAGCCGCATGCTTCTGGCGTGGGGAATCACGCTCCCCGCCGCTGCACTGGTGGGCGCGTTGATGTGGGTCATCGGGCACATGCTCGGCGGGTTGTTCGGGACACTCGTCGTCTTCGGGCTTCTGGTGATACTGGCCAGCCTCATGTACGGGCACTCCCGCAAGAATCCCGTCGACTCCAAGAACGTCAATGACGACTGGATCCCCGAAGACCTGCGCCCTGAGCCCGCTTTGGTCGGAGCCACTGCCGTGCCCACGCCCAAGAACGGGGCGGCAGCATGAGCAACGTCATCCTTGCGCTCGAGGGCGCATGGCAGGTGCTGCTGGTCGGCACCATCCTCGGTGCTGGCCTGCCGACCGTCTTTGCTCTGGGCATCCGGTCGCTGTCCTACGGGGTGGGAGGCGCGGCCGACATCGAGGCGCACGAACCGCACCCCGTCGGGAAGATCCTGGCGGGATTGTGCTTCGCCGTCGTGATCGCCGGAGCGTTGGCTGGTGTCGGCGTGATCGTGGCGTCGGGATTCGGCTGGGAAATCGGGTTCTAGAACCGCCCCCAACTCCTTCGGCATCGTCAGTTGACGGAGGGGGGCAGTACTGCCACCACAGACCCGTTTCCGGTGATCGTGATGTCACCTCCCGCGTACGCCAGGAGCGCAGTGTCCCCGGACTGCACAACGACATCCCCTCCGCCACTCGACAACCTCACAGCCCCTCGAGTTGCGATGAGTACACCGAAGGTTGCCGGCAACACCGTGTCCTTTTTCCCGATGTCGAGGTGTGCCAGCCTGAAGTACGAATCAGCCAGGGAGGACAGCACGCTGGAGCCGTTGCGCTGACGAGTGACCAACGCCCCGACCTCAGCGTCCGAGAGTGCTCGACGATCAATCGCGTCCACAGCCAGTTCGAACCCGAGGCCCATGTGCCCGTGCTCTTGACCATCGATCGCGAAAGTCTTCCACTCCGCAAGAATCGAGAGGTCCTCCGGTTCCTGGACCTCCACCACGAAATTCCCGCGACCGATGGCATGGAGGGTGCCGGGAGGCACAAAAAGGGTATCGCCCGGCTGGAGACGCACCTCATGCAGCAGACTCAGCAGCTCGTCCGTTTGCTGGTGCGCGATCAGATCCAGGATGTGCTGGCGGGAGATGTCGTGTCGGAGTCCGACGTGGACGGTGCCGTCCGCCAGTGCAAACCACGCCTCAGCCTTGCCGTGAGCAAGTCCGAGGTGAGCGGCAGCGAACGCGGTGTCCGGGTGGGCATGAACAGGCAGTCGCTCCCCCGCGTCCAGAAGCTTGACGAGAATCTTGGTATCGACACCGAAGTGGTCGACGTGTTCCTGACCGAGCCACACGACGGGGTCCCTGGCGATGGCATCGCGTAGGAGGGTCCCATCGGGAAG
Source organism: Propionibacteriales bacterium (assembly GCA_038242845.1). Taxonomy (GTDB): domain Bacteria; phylum Actinomycetota; class Actinomycetes; order Propionibacteriales; family Propionibacteriaceae; genus Arachnia. The sequence continues at coordinate 20,913 of JBBSRQ010000007.1, forward strand.
TGTCGTCAGGCCCAGCTTGTCCTCGCCAAACAAGCTGGCGGTGGACCCCACCCAGTCCTCGGGAACGAAGTCGCCATCAGCTGCCATGCCTCGCCTGAAGTCCTTGATGGCGGCCCCTCCACGATAGAACCGGTCCGGGGGCTGATTGGCGGGGAGGATGAGTGGTTGCACGTTTGTCATTCCTTGCTCAGGTGGACCACGGGTCCACTGGTTTGGGGTCCTCGCCGGACTAAACACAGGGCGGCCGTCCAGGATCAGGCGAGAGCAGCCCGAACGATGGCACCCCACGGCTTCCGGGGGTCGTGGACAGCGACGGCAAGAGTTGTGTCGCTTTGACCGTAGTAGGCCAGCCACGAACCTTGGAAGAACACCAGCCCCTCCACGAACGTCACGTTGGAGATGAGCCCGTGGGTGTCCTCGAACGTCTGGGGCTTCAACCACGGCTCCTGGAGGCGGGCGATCACCGCTGTGGGGTTGTCCGGATCAATCGCGATCTGCCCGCAGCGGTAGTCGACATCGACGTGGTCATCGAACACTCGACGCGTGGCACCGTTGGTGAGCATCAGCAGCAGGCCGTTGTCCGTCAGCACCGGTGACGTCCCGATCTCCACGAGGTCGGCATCGAAGCTGTTGGGTGTCGGCGAGTACATGGGATCGGTGTCACTGGTCCCCGGGGTCCAGTGGAGAAGGTCGTCGCTCGTGGCCCAGTAAATGGCACCTTCCCCGAAGTACATCCACCACTTGCCTTGCATCCGGAACGGCACGATGACGCCGGCCTTGCTCCAGTTGTGTCCGCGGGGGTCCGTGGTGGCGAAGGTGTCGAAGTCCTCGAAGAGCGGTCCGTGTTTGGTCCAGTTCCGCAGATCCGTCGAGGTGGCCAGGCACAGCTGGGCCATCCTGCGGTCCCACCCGGTGTAGGTGAGGTAGTACGTGCCGTCGATGAACACCACCCGTGGGTCCTCGCACCCGAACCGTTCATAGTCATGCTCTGGCGAGAGGATCGGTACAGCCTCCCGCTCGAAGTGGAAGCCGTCGTCGCTCGTGGCCAACCCGACGTGGGAGATGATGTCCTCCGCGTGAGCGCGATAGAGCAGAACCACCTGGTCGTCGATCACCAGGGCAGCCGGGTTGTACAGATTCGTGGACTCCCATGAGTCCCCCAGTGGCCGCATGATCGGGTTGTGCTCGTAGGGCACGAACGGGCCCAGGGGGAAGGCCGCATTCGTGAAGAAGGATGCTGCAGGCATTGGCGCACTGCTCCTGTCGATGGGTGGTGTTCAGCCCTTGACGCCGGAGCCGATGTCGGTGGACGTGAAGTAACGCTGGAAGAGGGTGAAGAGCAGGACCACCGGGAAGGCCAGGACGCATGCGCCGGCCAGGATGGCGCCATTGGGGTTGGACGCCGTTTGGGACACGTTGCTGATGTAGTTCGCCAGTGCCACCGCCAACGGTTGCATGGTGGAGTCCTTGGTGATGAGGAACGGCCAGAGGAATTCGTTCCACGGCCCGATGAACGTCACCAGGATGACGGTGACGACGGCGGGCCGCACCAGGGGCAGGGCGATGGACCACAGCATCCGGAGCTCGCTCGCACCGTCGATGCGTGCCGACTCGAAGATTGACTCAGGCAGGTTCAGGAAGAACTGACGGAAGATGAACACCGCCGTGGTGTTGATGAGGAACGGCAGGATGATGCCGAGGTGGGTGTCCCCCAATCCATAGTTGCGGGTGAGGAGCACATACAGCGGCACCATGAGCAGCTGGAACGGAATCATCTGCACCAGGAGCATCAGGACGAACACCATGTTGCGGCCGCGGAAACGAAGACGGGCCGACGCATAACCCGCAAGCAGGCCAAATGTCAGGGTCCCCAGCAGCACGCCCGCGGTGAAGATGCCGGAGTTGAGCAGCGCCTGGAAGAGCGGGATGCGGGAGTTGATGTCGGTGAAGTTCTGGGCGGTCCATCCACCCGTCGGCAGCAGACTCGACGGGTCGTTGGTGGGGCTCTCCTGGAACGCCCCGATGACCATGAAATAGAACGGGAAGATGAAGACCAGGGCACCCAGAATCAGCGCCACGTACAGCAGGATCCGCTTGGCTTTCTCAGACATCGTCGCTCCCTCCTCCCAACCTGTTGGCAAACGCGGCCAGCACACCCACCACGATCACCAGCAGCACGCCGATGGCTGATGCCACGTCCGGGTTGGTCTGCTGCAGCGCCTTCTGATAAATGAGGAGGACCGGAGTGGCCGATGCCCCGTTGGGTCCTCCACCATTGGTCAGCAGGTAGGGCTCGGTGAACAGGTTCGCCCCTGTGATGATCGCAAGGATGAGCACCAGGACGGTTGCGGATCTGACGCCGGGAACCGTGACGTTCCAGAACCTGCTCAGTGTGCCTGCGCCGTCGATGGATGCCGCCTCGTACAACTCCCCCGGGATTGCCTGCAACGCGGCCAGGTACAGGAGGATGTAGAAGCCCAGCTGTTTCCACGCCACGTACATGGCGATCGATGGCATGGCCAATTTGGAGTTGATCAACCACGACGGGTCCGGCGCCAGCGGCCCGAGAATTGTGTTGATCAGGCCGTCCTGTGCGAACAACAGCAGCCAGACACCGATCAGGGACACGCTGGCTGTCACGTAGGGGACGTAGAAGGCCACTCGGAAGGCGGACGCCCAACGGACGCCCGCATTCAGTGCGGTGGCCAGCACCATCGCCAGCACCACCGTGATCGGCACGTTGATGACCATGAAGATCAGCGTGTTGAGGAAGGAGCGCAGGACGGCAGGATCCGTCAGCGCCGTGACGTAGTTCGCGAATCCGACGAAGGGGACCTTCACGCTCGTGCCGGGGGCTGTGAAGATGTAGTCGTGGAACGATATCCACACGGCCAGGGCGAACGGGTAGGCGAAGACCACGCCGAGGAAGATGACGTACGGGGCGCTGAAAGCGAGGCCCAGTGGCTGCTTGCCCAGAATGCGTTCCACCCAGCTCACACGCCTCTTCCCCCCGGCCTCATTGGCCGGGGAACGCCGGGTGGGTGTGGCGGTGCTCATCACTCGGTGATGAGCTTGTTCACCGATTCCTCGGCCGCGGACAGCGCGTCGGGGATGGGGGTGGTGCCGAAGATGACGGCGGCTGAGTACTTGTCGCGGAAGTCCTGCCACATCTCCACAGAGTTGGGGACGCTGGGCACGTCGACGGTGCGGGAAGCCTGGTCCGCGAAGGCCACATAGTCAGGGTTGGCGTCGAAGTACTCGGAGTACGTCTTCGCCAGGTCCTGTCGCATCGGCATCTGCCCGGTGGCATCCAGCAGCGCGCCGTCGGACTCCTCGCTGGTTGTGTACTTCAGGAACTCCCACGCGGTGCCGGTGTTCTTGCAGCTCGTGAACATCGAGATGTTCTTGGCATCGGCAAACGTGTAGGTGTCCCCCGGCGCCTTCCCATCCTTGGTGGGAACCGGCATGAAGCCGTAGTCGATGTTGCCCTTGTAGGAGGCAATGGCCCACGGGCCAGCCATCTGCATGGCGGCCGCCCCTGTTCCCATGGCGTCGTCGTTGGACTTCTCCTTGGGTGAAAGACCTTCCTTGTACAGCGTCTGGAAGAACTCCATCACGGCCTTGCCGTTGTCGTCGTTGAACGTGGCCTTGCCGTCCTCGACGAAGTTGGTGCCGCCAGTCTGGGCGAGGTAGGTGGGGTAGAAGTCGAACCAGGACTGGAAGAATTCGCTGGTGGGTGCAGGCCAGATCGCGGCCTTCGCGCCACCCGCCTCGACAAGTTTCTTGGACCCGGCGATGAATTTGTCATAGGTGTCCATGTCGGGCTTCTCGGGGTCAATGCCGGCCTTTGTGAAAATGTCCTTGTTGTACATCACCATGACCGGGTTCGACTTCCACGGCACCTGGAAGAGACCGTTGTCCTGGCCGCGGTAGCCCTCGATGAGGTCTCCACCTCGTTCCTTGAGGTAGTCCTCCCCACCCTCCATGGTGGCAAGGTTCACGAGCCCGCCCTGGCGTTCCCACTGCGGCGCGGCAGCCGGCGAGATGTTGTACACGAGACACGGGGCGGTGCCTGCCGTGATGGCCGCGGTAATGGCCTCCTCCGAGCTCGACCCGGCGGGGATCTCCTGTGCCGTCACCTTCTGGTCGGCGTGGTCGGTATTCCACTTGTCGGTGATGCTCTTGCCCCAGGCCACTTCCTGCTCGTTGTTGGAGAACCACACCGTGATCTCGCCGGTGCCCCCCGTCCCCCCGGTTGTGCCGGTTTCAGCCGGCGTGTCGCCGCCGCCGCAGGCAGCCAGCAGCAGGGCTGTTGCGCCCACCATGGCAGTCAACGCTGTTCGCTTCTTCATTGAAGTCCCCCCTTGTAGCCAAACTATTGCCCGCAGATTACGCCCAAACATCCCACAATTGGCCGTCCGCTACATATGATGCTCAAACATTCATGGATGGGCGCAGCGTTGATGCTCCACCAATCCCCCTATGAAGGCAGGTCGACGATGACCACACGATCCATTCTTCGTTCACGGAAGCACGCGTGCCTCGGCGTCGCAGCAACATTGCTACTGGTGGGCATCGGAACCTCCCCGGCCCGAGGTGACGACACGTCGGGCTCAGCCGTCGTCTCACCCCTGACCAACCTCGCCCACCTCAACTTCCTTGGCGACTCCGTGGCGCCGCCCTCGCAGGACGGCCACTCGACGTATCGCTTGGCCGAGGACCCGGAGATCGGTGTGTTGTGGACCTACGCTGATCGTCGCGATGGCGGAGTCTACGAGCGCGTCGGTGGCGGCCCCCTCGACACCGCCACCAATACGTGGGGGCAGGGCGCATTCAACACCGACGACCTGACCCGGGCAGCCGTCGTGTACCTGCGCGACTGGAACAACTCCGGCGACGCCGACAGCCTTGAACGCGCGTACGAACTGCTGCGGGGCGTGACCTACATGCAGACGACGACCGGCCCCCACGCCGGAAACGTCGTGCTGTGGATGCAACCCGACGGATCCCTCAACCCCAGCCCGGAGCCCGTGGAGCTGCCCGACCCGAGCGACTCGGATGAGTCCTACTGGGTGGCCCGCTCCGTGTGGGCGCTCGGCGAGGGCTACGAGGCGTTCGCGGACAAGGATCCGGAGTTCGCGGCGTTCCTGGAGGACCGGTTGGATCTGGCGCTGACCGCCCTGGAGCGTGCATCACTGTCCCGGTACGGGCAGTTCGACGTGGCCGATGGGATGCGGGTTCCCGCCTGGCTGATCGTCGACGGGTCCGACGCCACCGCAGAGGCTGTTCTGGGGCTGGCCGCCTACGTCCGCAGCGCGCCGTCGGGAACGATCTCAGACCGCGCCGAGCTGGCACTGGAGCGTTACGCGGAGGGCATCGCCGCCATGTCGGCAGGAGATGCCGCCAACTGGCCATTCGGGTCCATCGTGCAGTTCACGCACTCGCGATCGTTGTGGCACGCGTGGTCCTCGCAGATGCCCGCCGGTCTGGGGCAGGCCACGGATGCCCTCAGCTCCCCTGACCCGGCGCTCCTGCAGGCGGCACTGACGGATGCCGCCGTCTTCACGCCGTACCTCCTCACGTCCACGGGACCCATCAACGGATGGCAGCCGGCGCCCACCGATCTGACGCAGATCGCCTACGGCGTCGACTCCCGGCTGCAGTCCCTGCTGACACTTGCAGACGTGGCAGACCGTCCCGGCCTGGAGTCGTTGGCCGCCATGACCGCCGCCTGGTACTTCGGGGCCAATCGGGCGGGCACCCCCATGTATGACCCTGCCACGGGCGTCACCTACGACGGCCTGAACGCTGACGGCGTCGTCAATCAGAACTCCGGCGCCGAGTCGACCATCCACGGATTGCTGTCGATGATCGCACTCGATGCGCATCCAGACGTGGCCGCAGCTGCACAAACCATGACTACGCTGGGAACTCAGGACGGCGTGGCGGTGGCGGAAGGTGAGGCGGGCGTAGCCGCGGGTGGCGCCACCGCGGTGACCCCGGAGTCCTCGTGGACCGGGGAGTCGGCATGGAGCGGTGGCGCATACCTCCAGATGCCGTCTGGGGCCACCGGGACGTGGGAGGTTCCGGCTTCGGACCAGCCACGTCTGGTGCTGCCGGTGGTCGACCTCGTGGACGCGGACTCGGCGACGCTGGAGTTCTCCGCCGGGGGAGGGTCGCTCGGACGGGTGGACACCGGAACTGGCGGCGCCCAGGGCATCACCGATGCTCCGGGTTCGCTCGTCCCGGTGACGCTCACCGGTCTGCTGCCGGCGGGTGCGACGGAGCTCGCAGCAGTCGCCTCCGGTGACGGGGCGCCGGCGAGACTGGACGCAGTTCTACTGATCCCGGTGGTGTCTCGTCTGGTGCTCAGTCGTGACGGCCAGGAGACAGTGCTGTTGCACAATGCCAGCGACGAAGTCCGCAGCGGGACCGTGGCGCAGAACGGCCCCGGCGGGTGGATTTGGAGTTCCTACGACCGCACGGGAGCGTTGGTGGAGGAGGGTGTCGGCAGCGCCATCACGCTGCGGCCCGAGGGCTTCGTCGTCGTGGCGAATGCTCCTGCCACGACGCCCACGCCGTCGGCCTCCCCCTCGCCCAGTCCAAGTGTGCAGCCGACGTCGAGTCCCAGTGCGACCACGCCGACCAGCTCCCCGACGACGCGGCCCACATCCGGGCAGACCGACCTGTACTCGACCCCCGGGCACCACAACGTCAACGGCCGCCAGTGGTTCACCACCTGCGAGCCGTACTCGCAGACGATCCGGTGCCGCACGTCGATCTGGGCAACCCAGGTCACGTATCGCAACGGCGCCTACGTGCCACGGACTGCCTGGTACTTCAACAACTTGACCTACCTGCCGTACATGAAGAGGTCGCAGTGGCTGGAGAACCCGCTGGGGCATGCGGGTCAGTGGACCGCCACCGACGGACGCAAGTGGCGCACCGAGTGCGACACACCTGTCTCTGGTGGCAACGGGTGTCGAAGCTGGGTGTGGGCGGGCTTCATCGCCTCGAAGCTGGACGCCAGCGGCAACCGAGTCTTCTACAGGACCAGCGGATGGGTGTTCAACAACATCGTCAGGTTCAGGTGAAGACGCCCTCACCCGGGGCGTGAAACCGTAGATCGAGCAGCGACGACTCCGAGGGCATCCCCCTACAGCCGGGACGGGGTCTTTAGGACATTCGCGGCTGCGTGAGCGGCTTCCGGGAGGGCCGCGTGGATGCGCGCCATGGCCTCGTCGTCGTGGGCCGCCGAGAGGAACCATGCCTCGAAGGCCGAGGGTGGGAGCGTCACCCCCCGGTCCAGCATCGCGTGGAAGAAGGCCGCGAACGCTGCCGTGTCCTGATCCCGGGCGTCGTCGTAGTTCAGCACAGGCGCGTCCCGGAAGAAGACCGAGAACAGGCTGCCCGCGTTCTGCACCACGTGTGGCACACCCGCATCCCGCAGCGCTGAACCAACCGCGTCCTGCAACTCCGCGGAGCGACGGTCCACGTGCGCATAGACGGCAGAATCCGCGAGCTGCAGCGTCGCTATCCCCGCGGCAGTGGCCAGCGGGTTCCCGGACAGCGTGCCCGCCTGGTAGACCGGACCAACCGGGGCCAATAGCTCCATGACATCGGCGCGCCCCCCGAGTGCCGCCAGCGGCATCCCTCCGCCGACAACCTTGCCGAATGTGAAGATGTCCGGCGTGTACGTCGGGTCCTCCACGCCTGCTTCAACGCCCCACCAGCCGGCTGGACCCACGCGAAATCCGGTCATGACCTCGTCGAAGATCATGAGGGCACCATGCTCGGCGGTGATCCGCCGGATGGCCTCGTTGAAGCCCGGCCCAGGCGGGACGACCCCCATGTTCGCCGGGACGGCCTCGGTGATGACTGCCGCGATCCGCTCCCCCTGCGTCGCAAACGCCGCCTCCAGGGCAGCCACGTCGTTGTAGGGCAGGACGATCGTCTCTGCCGCTGTGGCCGCCGTGACGCCAGCAGAGCCGGGCAGTCCGGCGGTCGCAAGGCCGGAGCCGGCGGCAGCCAACAGCGCGTCGCTGTGCCCGTGGTAGAGGCCGGCGAACTTGATGATGAGGTCACGGCCTGTGGCTCCCCGCGCGAGACGAACCGCCGTCATGGTGGCCTCGGTCCCGGTGGAGACGAATCGGACGCGCTCGGCGGCTGGTACCCGCTCACGGATCAGCGTGGCCAGGTCCACCTCGGCGGACGTCGGCGCTCCGAAGGACAACCCCTTGGCCGCGGCAGCCTGCACCGCAGCCACGACCTGCGGCTGGGCGTGCCCCAGCAGCGCAGGTCCCCAGGAGCAGACCAGGTCCACATAGTCGGCGCCGTTCACGTCGAACACGCGCGGCCCATCCGCCCGCGCCACGAACACGGGCGTTCCTCCAACGGAGCCGAACGCCCTCACCGGTGACGAGACGCCGCCGGGGATGATGGCCTTTGCGCGCGCCATCAGCGTCTCCTGGTTCACTGCCTGCATCACTTCAGCCATCCGGCCAGCTCCTTTGCCCAATAGGTCAACACGATGTCTGCGCCGGCGCGCACGATGCTTGTCACCGACTCCTCGACGGCTGCGCGCCGGTTGATCCAGCCACGCTCCGCAGCTGCCTCCACCATGGCGTACTCCCCCGACACCTGGTAGGCCGCAACCGGCACCTCGGACACGGCGGCAACGTCTGCCAGCACGTCGAGGTAGTGGCTGGCGGGCTTCACCATGACCATGTCGGCACCTTCGACGAGGTCGAGGCGAGTCTCCCGTAGTCCTTCGCGGCGGTTGCCTGCGTCCTGCTGGTAGGTGCGGCGGTCGCTCTGCAGCGTCGAGGCAACGGCCTCACGAAAGGGCCCGTAGAACGCGGACGCGTACTTGGCCGCGTAGGCGAGGATGGCGACGTCGTGGTGTCCGGCCGCATCGAGTGCCTCGCGGATCACCGCCACCTGGCCGTCCATCATCCCCGACGGCGACACCACGTGAGCGCCTGCCCGCGCCTGCGCCACGGCCATTCGCGCGTACAGCTCCAGCGTGGCGTCATTGTCGACGCGACCGTGATCGTCGAGCACCCCGCAGTGGCCGTGGCTGGTGAACTCGTCGAGACACGTGTCAACCATGATGACGAGATCGTCCCCCACGGCATCCCGCACCGCACCCACCGCACGCTGCCCCATGCCCTGGGGCAACCAACCGTGCGTACCCAGTTCGTCCTTGTCCGCGTCATCAGGAACTCCGAACAGCATCACACCCCCCAGCCCGGCGTCGACGGCCTGGCGGGCGGCATCAGCAACAGAGGTCGGGTCATGGCGTTGCACGCCCGGCATGGACGAGATCGGCGCCGCAGCCTCCCCCACGAACAGGGGCCAGACCAGCTGGCCCGAATGGAGACGGGTCTCGGTGACCAGTCGGCGCATGGCCGGGGTGGTGCGCAGCCGGCGCGGCCGGATGGTGGGTGTCATGCCTGGCCCTTCGTGAGCAGATCGGTGAGCGCACGCACCACGGAGTCGGGGTCCTGACCCGGTGAGACGGCGGCCGCCACCCCCAGATCGGCGAGTGCGGCAGCGGTGGGCTGTCCGAACGCGAGGACGCGCAGACGGGGCGGCCAACCGAGAAGGTCGTCGATGGCGCGTGCCACCGATCCGGAGGTGACGACCACGGCGTCGAACTCGTCCGCATTCCACCGGCTCCACAGGTGTGGGCTGGGCGACTGCACGGGGTCCACGGTGTAGATGGGCAGCGTCTCCGCGTTCCAGCCCTTCGCCCGCAATCCCTCCCAGAGTTCAGGGGAGGACAGTGCTGAGCCGGGGATGACGACGCGACCGGAGCCGTCCGGGAATACCCGCAGCAGGTCGGCTGCGCTGGAGGGACCCTCCGGGACGAGGTCGACGGTGTACCCGGCGGCCTCCAGCGCGTGGGCCGTGGCGGGACCGACGGCGGCGATCCGGGCGGTTCCGGGAATGCGCCACCCCAGTTCCGTCAGCGTCTCGACCGTGCGGGCCGACGTGACGGCCACCCAGTCGGCATCCGCCAGAGTTCCCGTCGGGTGCAGCGTGCGCCTCCGGATGAGCGGCTCGGACACGACGGTGGGTCCGGCCGCCTCGATGGCCGCACTGAGTGCGTCTTCTTCGCGGGGCAGGAAGACCGTCGCGTCACGGAGCTGGCGGCCCTTGGGCCAGAGGTCCCCGCCTGCGTGGACGTCCTCCCGGAAGTCGCGGAAAATGTTCTCCTGCGTGACGCTCGGATCGTCACCGTGGAACTCCTCGAGTCGTGACTCCCTGGTCGCGGTGACGTCGCAAATGTCCCCAGCTCCCCGAATCACCAGCTCCTGGGCCACCCACTGGCCGGCGGCTTCGGGTGTGGAGACCGACACGGACAGGACGAGTTGGCGGCTGCCATCGAGCGCGAAGACGCCGCCCGTGAGGTGTGGGGCATCCAGCCCATCATCGGCTGAGGACCCCATAGTGCGCGCAGACGGGCCGGCGCTCAGCGCTGATGATGGCTGGCCTGCACCGACGGTGCGGGTGGAGGATCCGTCCGAGCCGGGGGCCCGGGCTGGCGTGCCGAGGGCGCCTATCGGGGCGGCGCAGCCACCGCCCAGAGCCTTGAGGAGTGCCCGCTCAGCTGTGACGGCCATGCGGGTGTCCGGGTCATCCAATGCCGCCAGCACCTCGCGCACCTGACTGTCCTCAAACCGGCACTCCAGCGCCAGGGCGCCCTGTCCCGGCGACGGCAGAATGTCCAACAGTTCGGTGATGCGGGCCTCAAGCCCCAGCCTGTTCAGGCCTGCGGCCGCGAGAACGACTGCGTCCAGATCGTCGGGTGCAACCCGCGACAACCGGGTCTCGATGTTGCCACGGATGTCGACGTACTCCAGATCCGGCCGGATCCCCCTCAACTGCGCCACCCGGCGCGGGGAGCCGGTGCCCACACGCCCCCCGACGGGCAGCCTCTGGAAACGGAGGTCATCTCGTGCACAGAGGGCGTCGCGCGGGTCCTCGCGTTCCGGGATGGCTGCCACCACCAGGCCAGGTGTGCGTTCCACGGGGAGATCCTTCAGCGAGTGCACGGCGAAATCGCATCGTCCCTCGAGCAGAGCGGTGCGCAGCTCGGCGGCAAAGACGCCCATGCCGGCGACCGCGGTCAGCGAGCCCCTCAACTTGTCGCCTCGTGTGGTTATCCGCACCAGTTCGACCTCATGGCCCAGCGCGCGCAGCGCATCGGCCACGTGTGTCGACTGCGTGACAGCCAGCGTGGAACCGCGGGTTCCGAGTCGAAGTTTCATGCGACCACCTCCTGGGCTGCCCGAACCACTGCGGCGATGCCGTTGCCTGCCACCCATGCGCCGGTGACGGCAAGCCCATCGAAGTGTGCCAACTGCTCCATCAGCAGTGCGTGTTCCGTCGGCGACATCGCGGACGGCATTTCCCAGTCCCGCTGTGCAAAGTCCATCACGTGTTCCTCCCGAAGATCGATTCCCAACAACAGCGACGCATCCGCGGCCACCTGGTGCAGCATCGGCGGTGAGACGTACGCCAGCCGAAGCACATGCCGGTCGCCGTGCGCCGCCCATGGCCACTTCAGCGAATAGTGCGTCAGGGCCCTGGCCAACAGACGAGGATCGCGGCGTCCGACGATGACTCCTGAGCCCACCGGGCCGGGCGCGATGTCCGGGTGCTCCACGGCGATCAGCGCCTGGGAGCTGGGATGCGTGGGCGGCACCTCGAACCGGATGCCCAGGGGGACGAGCAGGCGGGCAGCGGCGCGGGCACCAACGGCCAGCAGCACACGGTCTGCTCGCAACGGACCCGATCGTGTGCGAAGTTCCCAGCTGTAGGTGTCATGGTGCAACTCCGTCACGGACTGGCCCTTGTGGATGCGGCCACCCAGCTTCTGGACGTCGTCTGCCAGGGTTTCGACCAGCCGGAAGAGTCCGCCGACGGGCTGGGCGACGGCCGCCGAGCCGGGCTGGCGGATGGCGGCGACCCCAGCCATGAGCGAACCATGCTCCTTCATCGCCGCTCGGAGGCCGGGCGAGACCCGCTCCACCTCCATCTCATCCGGGGATCGGCCGTAGACGCCACGGGTCACGGGCTCGACGAGCCGCTCGAGCACAGCGGGACCAAGTCGCGCCTCCACAAGAGTCCCCAGTAACGTTTCGTCGGCGGCCAGGTCGCCGCCCATCTGGAGGTCGCGGGCGGCCAGCGTCAACTCGTCGGCTGTCAATGCCCCGGAGAGGGACGGATCGTCGAGGCTGCCGGGAATGCCCAGCACACCATTGGCCATGGGCCAACGGTGTGGCGCCTCGGGCCACCAGATGTGGGGCTGTCCCTGCGGCTCGGCGATCTCCAGGCCGAGCTCCCGGCACAGGTCCACCACCACGTCCGTCCGCAGGGCGAAGGCCTCGGCCCCCCCATCGACAGTCACGCCGCCCAATGATTGGGGCACCACAAGACCTCCGAGATGGTCGCCCGCTTCGAACACGTCCACCACCTCGCCCTGGCGCAGCAGTGCACGTGCCGCCACGAGTCCGGCGATACCTGCGCCGACGACTACCGTGCTCACAGCGTGTGTATGAGGTTGACGAGGCGGGTCAGTACCTCGGGATCGGTGGTGGGCGGCACTCCGTGGCCGAGGTTCACCACATGGGCGGGAGCGTGGCGGCCACGCTCGACGACGTCGCGGGCGTGCGCCTCGAGCGGCTCCCATCCCGCCGCCAGGAGCGCGGGATCGATGTTGCCCTGCAGTGGAATTCCGGGTAGCACCTCTGCGGCCTCGTCCAACGGGGTGCGGTAGTCAATGCCCATCGCCTCCACCCCGCACGCCGCCATGTCACCCAACAGGTGGCGGGTGCCGGTGCCGAAGTGGATGCGGGGCACTCGCCCCGCCACCGCCGCCAGGGCCGCAGCAGAATGCGGTGCGACGTGCTCGATGTAGTCGGTGCGGGACAGCGAGCCGGCCCAGGAGTCGAACAGTTGCACCACGCGAGCGCCAGCGTCCACCTGCACGTTCAGGAACTCCCCGGAGATCCGGCCACACCACTCCAGCAGGCGTCGCCATGACTCGGGATCGGCGTGCATCATCGCGCGTGCCGCGAGGTGGTCACGGGTGCCCCGGCCCTCCACCAGGTAGGCGGCCAGGGTGAACGGGGCCCCGGTGAATCCGATGAGCGGAGTCCGCTCCCCCAGTTCCTGACACACCAGAGCGACAGCCTCCGATATGGGGCTGGCGTCCTCGATGTCGTGGGCCACGAGAGCGTCGACGTCAGCCGCTGTTCTCACAGGATGTTCGATAACAGGGCCCACGTTGGCGACGATGTCCACGTCGACCCCGGCCAGCTTCAGCGGCGTCATGATGTCGGAAAAGAATATGGCTGCATCCACCCCGTGGCGTCTCACTGGCTGCAGGGTGATCTCCGCAGCCATTTCCGGGCGCAGACAAGCATCCAACATGGCGACGCCGCGTCGCAACTCTCGATACTCCGGAAGGGATCGGCCGGCCTGCCGCATGAACCACACGGGAAGTCGATCGGGGCGCACTCCGGACAGGGCCTGGAGCAACGGGGACACGTAATAGGAACTCACGGGTTCGATTCTGCCTCATTTGGAAAATGGTGGTTCACTGGGGCCATCGTGAACCTGCGCATCTTCTCCATTCAGCATGACCACCATGGCCTGGCCGAGGTGCAGCGTGCCTCGGCGAACGCCCCTTTACTCGCTGAGGAACTGCGGCGCCACCGTGACGTCCTGGGCGTCGTGGTGCTGGCCACCTGCAACCGCGTCGAGCTGCTCCTCGACGCCCCGGCCCTCACTACCGCACACGCACTCCTGCAGCTCGCCCGTGCGTCGGAGACGGCGTTGTCGTGGACCGTCCACGAGGGCGCCGACGCACTGACGCACCTGTTCCGTGTCGCCGCGGGGCTCGAGTCCATGGTGGTGGGTGAGCGGGAGATCGCCGGGCAGCTGCGGCGTGCGCTCAACGACGCCCAGGACAACGGCCAGGCCAGTCCCTTCCTCACCCGCTCTGTTGAGGAGTCCCTCAGGACGTCGCGTCGCATCGCCCGTGAGACGTCCCTGCATGCCGCCGGACGGTCCGTCGTCTCGGAAGGTCTCAACCTGTTGGGACGCAGTGACTGGCCTGACCAGCGTATTCTGGTGGTGGGGACCGGTTCCTTCGCCGGCGCGGTCGTCAGCGCCGTACGCGCACGCGGTGCGCACCACCTCAGTGTTCATTCCACCTCCGGACGCGGACAGCAGTTCGCCGAGTCACACCAGATGGTGTGCGTCGACGACCTGTCCAGCGCCCTTCACAACGCCGATGTCATCGTCACCTGCCGCGGCACCGGCGGCCACACGATCACTGCCGACATGCTCACCTGTGCCCGACCGGTGGCTGTCCTCGACCTGTCGCTGTCCCGCGACGTCGCCCCCGAGGTGGTCGAACTCCCGCACGTGACCGTGGTTGACCTGGCACACATCCAGCGCGACGTCGCCCCCCGGTGGAGCACCGACACAGACCACGCAGCCGAACTGGTGGCCGACGGAGTAAAGGGCGTGCAGGCCCGGATGCGCTCCCGGCTCGTCGATCCCGCCGTGGTCGAACTGCGGCAGACCGTGCTGGATCTCGTTGCCGACGAGGTGGAACGTCTACCCACAGGTCGGACACTCAACCGCGACGAAACGGCCCACGCCCTGCGCCGCCTCGCCACCCGACTCCTCCACACCCCGTCGATGCGCGCCCGTGAGGCAGCCGAGGCGGGCCGCACCGAGGAATACCTCAGCGCCCTGCACGAGGTGTACGGCATCAACACTGTCCCCACCCCCGACGAGATCGATCCTGATGAACTTGAGTCCCAGCACTGCCCCGTCACCGGGCTGTCGCTGGGGGACCTCGATCCCCATCCCCGACTGGAGGCCATGTGAACGCCGATCTGAGTCCCTACACCGCCGTGCTGGTTGCCTCGTACGGTGGCCCCAATGAGCCCGATGACGTGCTGCCCTTCATGCGGAACGCCACGGCGGGGCGCGGTATCCCCGACGAACGACTCCTCGAGGTGTCCGAGCACTACATGATGTTTGGTGGCCGTTCCCCCATCAACGAACTCAACGCGCGACTCCTCGAACACGTACGCGCCGAGATGGAACGCCGCGGCCTCGACGTCCCCGTCGTCATCGGCAACCGCAACTGGCACCCATACAACGCCGAGACCGTCGGGGAACTCGCCGCCCACGGGCACCATCGCGTCATTGGCCTGGCCACCTCCGCCTATGGTTCCTACTCCGGCTGCCGTCAGTACCGGGAGGACATGCAGGCAGCCGAGGCGACCACCGATGGAAGCGTCCGCATCGACAAGATCACCCCGTTCTCCGACCGCGACGGCTTCGTCAACGCCAATGCCCGATCGCTGGTGGCAGCAGTGCGGGACCTACGTGCGCGGATCGGCGACGACGCGTTGCGCGTCCTGTTCGTCACACACTCCATTCCCGTCACCATGAACGCCGTCTCGGGCATTGTCCGTGGCACCTACGAGGTGCAGCATCAGCGGGTGGCAACGCGCGTGGCCGCCATCGCGTCTGCGGAGCTCGGTGAGAATCTCGAGTGGGAGCTCACGTACTGCTCCCGCTCCGGCCCGCCGCCGGTCCCATGGCTGGAGCCGGACATCAACGACCGGATGGCCGGGATCAAGGAGGAGGGCACTGTTGCCGGCGTCGTCGCCGCGCCCATCGGGTTCCTCAACGACCACATGGAGGTGCTCTACGACCTCGACACCGAAGCCCGGGAAACTGCCCAGGAGCTCGACCTCCCGTACCAGCGGGCCGCCACCGTGAACGACGACCCCGAGTTCCACGCCCTGCTCGTGGACCTGCTGCTGGAACGCGCCGCCGCCGCCAGGGGTGAGCTGGATACCGCCACCACCGCGGCCCAGACGTGCCCCGCCGACTGCTGCAAGGCCCCGCCACGCCACAGCCGTCCAGCCACCACAACACCCACCGCTGAAGGAGTATCCGCATGACCGTCCATCCAGGTCGAGACGCACGCGACGAGACCGACGTTGACATCGAGGCCATCAACGCCATGCCTCTGTACGCCATGTATTCAGTGTTCAGGACGGCGTCGCCACTTGCAGCCGATGGCAACTTCAGCTCGCTGCAGACCGACATCGAGGCCACCGGCGTGACGGTGCGCGGCTTCTACGACGTCGGCGGATTCCGTGCCGACGCCGACCTGATGGTGTGGACCACCGCCCACGACCCCGCACAGCTGCAGTCCGCCTACCACGCCACCCGCAAGAGCGCGCTGGGCACGTACCTCGAGCCCGTGTGGTCGGTCATGGGCGTCCACCGCCCCGCCGAATTCAACCGCCTGCACGTCCCGTCGTGCTTCGCCGGCTTCGCGCCACGGCCCTGGCTGTGCGTCTACCCGTTCGTGCGCAGCTACGAGTGGTACTACCTTGACAACGATCACCGCTCAAAGATGCTCTACGAGCACGGTATTGCGGGTCGTGAGTTTCCCGACGTGGTGGCTTCCACCTTGTCCAGCTTCGCGCTCAACGACTACGAGTGGGTACTGGCCTTCGAGGCCGACGAACTCCACCGCCTCACCGACGCCATGCGGCACCAGCGTTCCGTCGAGGCACGGTTGCACGTCCGCGAGGAGACCCCGTTCTACACGGGTCCCCGCGTGGAGCTGTCGGAGTGGGTGTCGCGACAGCCCACCGCCTGAGCGCCCACCCGAGGCAGCCGACACAGGACCGACTCCGGCCGCCGTCAGGCGATCAGCAAGGGAATGGCGCAACTCCCACCCGGGCTGTCGGCTGAGCAGAAAGTCCTGGCCGAGCAGGCATTCCTGACGCGTGCTGCAAGGAACACCCCCAGGGCGTTGACAGGGTTGACACCCCAGGTCCTCGCCGAAATCGCACCAGCGACCGGCCCCGCATCGCGGTCACCATCCGGGAACGGGACCTGAGGGAGCGCGCCGGGAAGGCCGGGAGGCTGGCCAAAGGTGCCGACATCACCGCCAGAGACCTCCGCCGGCTGTGCTGCGACGCCGACCTCATGCCAGTGGTCCTCGGAGGCCCATCCGAAATCCTCGATGTCGGCCACACCCAGCGCCTCGTCACCCCTGCCATCCGCAAAGCACTCACACTCCGCGACGGCGGCTGCATCTTCCCGCACTGCACCGCACCCGACTCCACCTGCGAAGCCCACCACCTCCAACTCCTTCGATACACCGCCGTTCGTCCCTCACGGCGGCACTCAGGACAGCGCTTTTGAGGTGGGTCGGCGGCTCCACAGCCCTGC
>JBBSRQ010000008.1:0-37158 GCA_038242845.1 Propionibacteriales bacterium
AAACACCGCTTCATGGGCGGTGCGGGTCCGCGCTCTGCGATCCAGAGCACCAGACTCTTCCTCGTGTTACCTGGGATGGCTCCACCCTTCTCAAGGATTCGAGTTTCCGGACAAGCCGGGGCGATTCAGTCGTGCTGATCGTCGTCGCCACCGACGCTCCTCTCCCCGAAGCGTTCTAAGGGGTGGGTCTGCTACCCGCCTCAAGCGATTCAAAGTCTCCCAAAACGCCGACCTGTGGGTTGCAGGCTCACGCAACGGGATCAACGACGTTGGTTCTTGAAATCCGCTACAGAGAACCGTGATCCTGCCAGGCCTTGGACATGTTTCGTGCCCGTTCGGCGTCGCGCTCCGCGGTTGCTCTCTGGTACCTCAACGCCATCGTGGATGTCGTATGGCCGAGCATGTTCTGGATCTCTCGAACGGTGGCGCCGGCGTCGGCTGCAAGGGTGGCCGCTGTTGATCTCAGATCGTGATCTCGCAGGTCATCGCGACCGATAGCGGCGGCAGCCTTCTTGTGGAAACGACGGAGAATGTCGTGATTCCACGGCTTACCGCGGTCGTCCGAGAAGAGGAGTGCGTCGGGCTTCGACTTGCCCAGGGTGGTTCGCCATCCCCGGAGGGACCCGACGGTGTGGGGGAGTAGGGACAGAGTCCTGCGGGAAGCCTTCGTCTTGGGCTCCTGAATGGCCAAGGTTCTGGGACCGATCTCACCGAGCCGGGCCAAAGTTCCAGCGACCGTGACGGTCTGCGCCTCAAGGTTGAGGTCCTTCACTCGGAGGGCGAGCACTTCGCCGATGCGAAGCCCGCAGGTGATTTGCAGTGTCAGGGCGGCGCGGGCCCACGGGACGTCGACGGCGTCCAGATATGCCTGGGCCTCTGTCACGCTGATGACTTCGGGGACGCGTTTTCTTTCCGGGGATCCGGCGCCCTTGAGGGTGCATGGTGTGGCGTCAATCACACCGGCCAGGACCATCCTTGGACACGGAAACAATCAGCTCGTAGGCCTTCCCTCCCTGGGTATTCGTTGTGCTGGGTGGGCCGCTCCATCGCCACCTGTAGACGTCGTCGCGAGTCACCTCCGGCACGAGCAGATTCCCGAACCTCGTGCCATTGATCGTGAGTCGCGCGAGGGTTCGATAGTTGTCCGCGGTCGTTGCCTTCAGCGGCCGTCTCGATCTCGTCTCCCTCTCGGTGATGCACCTGGCCAGCCATTCGGCGACCGTAGGGGGAACCACCGCAGCCTTTAGCACTGCAGCGGCTTCCTCTTCAGCGCGTTGCGTCGGGGGGCTCCAGCTCGAGCCCTCCTCGAAGAGGCGGCGCTCCTTACTGAGCCACGCAAAGGCATCATCGCGGTGGGGGTGAACGTCGTGATGCCGGCGTGCCTTCGCCCGTCGCGACCGATGTAGCTGGCCTGGTAGCGACCGCTTGGGAGCTTCCGTACCGCTCCAAAACCGTTGCGACGCATCCAGCCTCCTGGCACTTTTCGTGCAACATACGTGCAACATCGATGGTATAAGGTGGCGAGGTGTGATATTGAATGGCCTAGTCAGAGCCATTTGGGCACGCAAACGACCATGTATGAGGTTGGTTCGACTCCTACCCGGGGGGCCACTCTGACTAGGCCATATACATTCTGATCCAGAACACGTGCACTAGAGGCTCGGTCGTCCAATCGGGGCCTGTACGTCTGGCTGAACGACTTCGTCCAGAACAAGCTCGACCTGGAGTGGAGCCCCGAGCAAATCAGATCGTCTCCGGGCTGAAGGAGTGGTCGGGGTGGTTGATGCGCAGGTGGCCGTTGAGCTTGGACGTGCGATGTCGTTCCGCGAGCCCTGTGGCGTGCTCTGGGGCGGCACCGGCTTGGTAGCCGCACTGGTTGCCGGTGCGGCGCAGTTCGCAGCTGATCGTTGATGGGCGGCGACCCAGACGGCGGGCGATGTCCCGAACCCCCTCATCTTGGGAGGCCAGTGTTTGGATCCGCTCACGCTCGAACAGGAGAGGTAGCGGCCACGCACCCCTGATACGGCCGCCGTGTCGGTCCTCCTTTGAAGGCGTATCCCACCCATCTCCCGACGCCACTGCAGCCCTGTGCGTCTCCCGATACCCACTTGCCGGACAAGCCGTGACGGTGCCCGGCCCGAGGCCAGCAGGTCCCAGTACAGCCGTTCCTTCTCCAGATTGCGTTTACGTCCTCGACGAGCCATCGCGACACTCTCCATATGGGCAACGGTTGCGACCGAAACTAGAACCCAAGCATCACCGGCGGTTAAGGCTGGGGCGGTGGCCTTGTTGCCCTTGGTGACCTCACGGAACACCGCCCCGTCGGTGATGGCAGCCAGTTGCAACCACTGGTCCCATGCCTGGATTGGACAGGTTGACTGTCGTGAGCCGGGGAGAGAACGACGTATTCGAATAGCACTGCCAAATGGATCACCTGTGGTGTGGTGGTGTGTCGTACAAGACGTGTCCCGTGTGCTGGAGGACGTTGGTGACAAGCGCTGCGACGTGTTCGTCGGGTTGGCCGTAGTAGATGGTGGTGCCGTCGCGACGCGCCACCACGAGGCCACCGGATCGGAGCTTCGCCAGATGTTGTGAGACGCCCGGGCCGGGTCGGTTGAGTGCCTCGGCGATGGCAGTGACAGACATCTCGGTACCGTCCAACATGGCCAAAATTGCCAACCGTGTCCGGTCCGCGAGCAGACGCAGAACATCAACCGAAAGGTCGAGCTCGGCATCGGGCGGGATCCCCTGCCTCTTTTTGGCGACGAATGTCATGACCCCACCTTGCCACGCTCACCCACCGGAGTGCGCTGCCACAGCCACGCCGACACCAATGTCGCGCAACCCGCGACACCGGCCAGCGCAATGGCCGTGGCGCTGAGGCTGATCCCGCCGAGCCACCCCGCACCGGGGTAGGTCACCAACCAACAAGCGTGCGAGAGCGAGAGTTGGGCCGCGAACGCCGCCGCCAGGTCACGGGAAGCGACACCGCGCCGGATCAGACGCCCCACAGGGGTCTCAACAGCCGCCCAACCGATACCCACGTTCTTGAAGCCCACCAGCCGGAAGGGTCCCGTGCCGACGGGTGCGATACCGAAGTCCGGGTCCGTCACCGAGGAGCCGCTCAGCGCGTGCTCGGACAGGATGCCCATTGTGAGGACGTCCAACATTGCGGTGTACGGCTCGGACAGCTCGATCCGCACGTCGGTGTCGTCCGCAGCCGTGATGTCGCTGACGGCATCGAAGTTCGGGGCGACGGCCGCCTCGGTGGCCGGGTCGCGCACCTGGTCGAGGGTGAAGACGACATCATCCGCGGTGAACGGTTCACCGTCGTGCCAAGTGACGTCGTCACGCAAGGTGAAGTCGTAGGCCAGGCCGTCGTCGGAGACTGTCCATTCGCTCGCGAGCGCCGGGACCACTTTGTTGTCCGCGTCGTGGCCCACCAGGCCACGGAAGACCATCTCGGTCACGGGGTTGGTGTGCTCGACCAGCATGACCGGGTTGTACGTGTCGGGGGTCTGGTCGCTGACGTAGGCGAGACTGCCGCGCCGCTCGCCTCCGGCTGCGGTGTCTCCAGTTACGCCTGTGCTGCTGCAGGCCGTCAGAAGCAGCACAGCTGCGGCGACCAACGTTGTTGCTCTCGCGTGGGTGGTGCGGTTCGCATGTTGAGTTCTTTCGATGTGTGAGTCGGCTCGACCGGCGTGTACCAGAATCAGGACAACAGGGTAGGCATCATTGACCTGGACACATGTCCGATGCCACTGACCATCCCCTTCGGTCGCTGCAGCATTGCAGACTCCTACTGCAGTATCCTTTGCAGCGATGCAACATCTGCACTACATTGCAAATACGCAAGGATGCAAGAATGCAACGCTTGCGAAGCGGCACGAACCCCCGTTACCAACAGGGGCACCATTAGCAAAAGGAGCACGAATGTTATCATCACCCAGACGCGGAGAGCGTCGCGGCAGGTCGGCAAAGGCCCTGCTCGCTACGGGATCGGTACTCATGGCAGCCGCCATGGTCGGCAGCGTCACGAACGTGGCTGGGGCCTCCAGCCACCGTGAGGCGCCGCTGATCGCCGACGACCCTGCGCACGACAACACCGACACCTACGCGTTCGTCAGCCCCGATGACCCGAGCATGGTGACCCTGATCGCGAACTGGTTGCCCCTACAGGAGCCCAACGGCGGGCCGAACTTTTACCCCTGGGAGGACGGCTCCTGGTACGACATCAACATCGACAGTAACGGGGATGCCACTCCAGACATCGTTTACCGGTGGACCTTCAAGACAGACGACCAGCGGGGCACTGACACCTTCTTGTACAACAACGGTCCCGTCGACTCCCTCGACGACGAGAACCTGTTGTTCCGGCAAAGTTTCACGCTCACCAAGATCGTCGGTGAGGAGTCCACGGAGATCGCTACCGGTCCGGTTGCGCCCTCCAACGTCGGCCCCGCCTCGATGCCCGACTACGGGGCGTTGCGGGACGCGGCCATCGTGGGTCTCGACGGCGGTGGCAAGACCTTCGCCGGCCAGGCCGACGACCCGTTCTTCCTCGACACGAGGATCTTCGACCTGTTGTACGGCGGCGACCTCTCGGAGACCGGGCAGGACACGTTGTCGGGCTACAACGTCAACTCCGTCGCGCTACAGGTTCCGATCAACGAGGTGGCGCTCAATGGAAACTCGTCCTCGAACCCCGTCATCGGGGTGTGGAGCACTACGTCCAAGCAGGGCCTCACGTTGGCTCCGGGCAGCGCCACTCCCGAGGGTGACTTCGTCCAGGTGTCCCGACTCGGGATGCCCTTGGTCAACGAGGTTGTGGTTCCCGCTGGCCTGAAGGACGCCTTCAACGGGTTGACTCCTGACCAGGACGCCACTGCCGCAGACGGCGCCGTTCTGGACCGAGTGCTGGACCCTGAGGTGGCCAACCTGATCGAGAAGCTGTACGGCATCCCCGCGCCAGCGACGCCGCGCGAGGACATCCAGCAGATCTTCCTGACCGGGATCGCCAAGTCGACCGGTCCGATCGCGGCTGACCTCAACTCGCAGGTCCTCAACGCCGACGTGGAGGCCGACGCGTTCGTGCCGTCGGAGATGCTGCGGTTGAACCTGACCGTGCCTCCCGCTGCGAAGCCGAACCGCCTCGGCGTGCTCGCCGATGATCTGGCTGGCTTCCCGAACGGTCGCCGTTTGGCCGACGACGTGGTTGACATCGAGATTCAGGCACTGATGGGCGCTGCCCTGAGCGGTGAGCTGGTTCCGGCCCTGGCGGCCGGGGACGGTGTCAATGCCAACAACGTGGCGTTTGGTGACTCATTCCCATACCTGGCGCTGCCGAACAACACGGCGGTCAACGTCGATATGCCCGGTGGAGGAGTCGAGGCGGGCCTCGGTGGCGCTGCCGGCTTCCCGATGTGGGCGCTCTTCACCGGAGCGGGTTCGCTGATCTTCATCGGTGTCGGTGCTGGCTCGCTCATGCGCGCTCGCCGCCGGGAGTCGGCCTGGGGACGTTCAGGTAACCTCGCCTGAGCGATGATGCGAACACGAAAACTGCTGGGCCGTCGCGGGGGGGGCCGACATCACGAGTCGGTGCCCCCTGCGCGGCGGGCCAGTTCAACCGTAGACGAAGGAAACCCTGTGGCGAACCCACCCCGACGTGCGCAGAAAGCCAAGGAACCAATTTGGCCCGTGGCGGCGTTGATCACCGGTGTCGCTACCTTGGCCTTGGTGGTCGGGGTGCTTATCGGCTCCCCCGTCGTTTTGGGAAACGCGGCAGGACCTGCGGCCAGCACCGGGGAACCCACCAGACCGCCGGCGACCCCCCTCGTGGAATGGTCCATGCCGCCAACGACGTCGCCTGCGACCCCGGTACAAAGCGCGACAAGTGACCCGGCTCCTGAGAAATCGGGCGGCCTGCCGCCGGTGGAGGCGCCGCGCGGGCGGGGAATGCTGCACCTTCCGCCGGTGCAAGTGGACATTCCTGCCATCGGAGTGAGTTCTTCGCTGGTGGAGCTTGGGCTCAACCCGGACTCGTCCCTTCAGGTGCCCGAGGATGCGGCCAAGCCCGGCTGGTACGCCAAGGGCTCCTACCCCGGCGATGTCGGCGCTCCGCCCGCGCTGATCGTGGGGCACGTCGACGACAAGGACGGACCGGCGGTCTTCCACGCTTTGAAGGAGCTGCAGATCGGTGACGAGATTCGCGTCACACGCACCGACGGGAGCGTGGCCGTCTTCGCGGTCTACGACGCCCAGCAGTATCCGAAGTCGGCTCTGCCCACCGAGGAGATCTACCGGAAGCGGGATGACTCCGAGCTGGTGCTCATCACGTGCACGGGGAACTGGGACACCCAGCAGCGCTCATACCTGGACAATTACGTGGTAAGCGCCCGACTCGATCCAAAGCTAAGTGGGCAGGAAGCCTGATGCGCCGCTCGACCGCCACGGCCACCATCGCGTGTGGCATCGCCCTTCTCACCTGGACTGGGATCGCCCTCGCGGGAAACCAAGCTCTCGATGTCGACCCGGGTTCCTCCACCACGGCGAACAGCTCAGCATCGCCAACCTCTGTGGCAGACCCGCTCTCACTCAGCATCACTGCCGCGCAGAAGCATTTGACTGACCGCCCCGATGACTATGAGGTGTGGGCCGAACTTGGGGCAGCTTACGTCGAGCAGGCGCGAGTGACCGCGGACCCCTCCTACTATCCCAAAGCCGAGGGGGCACTGGAGAAGTCGCTGGAATTGCACCCTGCCGGCAATGACTACGCCCTGACTGCAATGGGTGCCCTCGCCAACGCCCGCCACGACTTTCAGGCCGGAGCGGACTGGGCCCGCCAGGCCCAAGGGGTCAACTCGGCAAACGCGACGTCCTGGGGTGTCCTGGCGGACTCCCTCATCCAACTAGGGGACTACGACGGGGCAACCGCTGCAGTGCAGCAGATGCTGGACCTGCGCCCTGGATTGCCCTCCTACACACGTGCGTCCTACGACTTGGAGTTGCACGGCCAACCAGACCGAGCCCGTGAGGCGTTGGAACTGGCCCTGTCCGGAGCCTTCTCCCCGGCAGATATATCGTTCTGCCGGTATTACCTCGGCCAACTCGCGTTCAACGCCGGTGACCTCGAAGAGGCCCTGAGCCAGTTCCGGACCGGCCTGAAGGCAGTTGCGAACGATCCGACGCTGCTGGCCGGACTGGCCAGGGTCGAGGCCGCCCGTGGTAACGACGACGAGGCGGTGAAGGGATACGAGCGGGTGGTCGCTGCCCGCCCCCTGCCGGAGTACCTGGTCGAATATGGCACCTACCTGGAATCCTTGGGCCGCACCGAGCAGGCTCACGAGCAATTCTCCGTGCTGGCAGCTTCCCAACTACTATTCGAAAGCAACGGTGGGCAGGACGATCTGACATCTGCTGTGGTGGAGGCTGATCGCGGTGATCCCGCGATGGCCGTGGAGCACGCCGAGAAAGAGTGGAAACGACGGCAGAATGTCGAGGCCGCCGACGCCATGGCCTGGGCGCTACACAGCGCCGGTCGTGACCAGGAGGCGCTCGAGTACGCAGTGAAGGCCAACCGGCTCAAAGGCCCGAATGCGACGTATCTGTACCACCAGGGGATGATCGAGGCGAAGCTCGGTAAGGACGACGACGCCCGCACCCACCTGCAATCTGCCTTGAACACCAATCCGTATTTCTCTCCGCTGCACGCGCCGCGGGCCGAGAAGACAATCAGCGAACTGGGCGAGGCGGAATGAGTTCGGTCAGGCGATCACCTCGGCGGCGGGCGATCATTACCTCCCTCACGTTGCTTCTCGTGGTCCTGGCCGGCGCGGTGATGACTGCGCCAACTGCGCAGGCGCATCCGCTCGGTAACTTCACCGTCAGCCACTCCAATAACCTGACGCTGACCCCCGACGGCATCGAATTGCTGACCATCGTGGACAGCGCCGAGATCCCGACCCAGCAAGAACAATCGGCCATCGATGTCAACAACGATGGGCTGATGTCAAGCGCCGAGTTGGAGGACCACGCGCAATTACTGTGCCCGCAGTTGGAGTCCGCTCTGCACGCAGAGGTGAACGGTGTCCCCGTGGAATGGGAAGCCGGGAATACCGCGATGGAGACGGTACCTGGCAGTGCCGGGTTACCGACGTTGCGGATGACGTGCCGGTTCTCGGCGAACGCACCTCTGGATAAGCCGGCCTCCCTGACCTTCGACGACGAGTACCGGCCGGACCGGATCGGTTGGCGTGAGATCACGGCGAAGGGCCAAGGGGTACGCCTGCTCGATTCATCCGTGCCCTCGCGCAGCATCAGTGATGAGTTGCGCAACTATCCTCAGGATCTGTTGTCTTCACCGCTGGATGTGCGCTCGGTGAACTTGTCAACCGAGCCAGGTGAGAGTGGCAATGCAGACACAGGTGAGAGCGCCGGAGTCCCCGGTTTTACCGGGGGGGACCCCTTGAGCCGGCTGGTCACCGCCGGCGACCGGCAACTCAATGCACTCATCGGCGACAGGGAACTGACCCCCCTGATCGGTGGGCTGGCGGTACTGCTGGCGGTGCTGCTCGGGGTCGGACACGCTGCCCTGCCGGGGCACGGAAAGACGGTCATGGCCGCCTACCTGGCCGGGCGTAGCGGCCGACCCCGGGACGCGATCATCGTCGGGGCGACGGTGACCGCCACCCACACCGTCGGCGTGCTGGTGCTCGGACTGCTGCTCACCATCTCCAGCGCATTTGTCGGTGAGCAAGCCCTGCGTGTCCTGGGGATCATCAGCGGGGCCCTGATCGTGGTGATCGGCATCGGCCTGCTGCGTGATGCCCTTCGCGCCCGTCAAAGCCAGGGCGATCCGGAAGAGGCGCTGGCCCACGCGCACCACCATGACCATACGCACGCCCACCCCCATCACGGCGCCACCCAACACCACAGCCACGGCCCCGGCACCCGGCACGGTCACCACCATGGACCGGGCCCCGGACGACGGGGCCTGATTGGCATGGGCATCGCCGGTGGGCTCGTGCCGAGCCCGTCAGCGCTGGTTGTGCTCATGGGTTCGATCGCTCTGGGACGGACCGTGTTCGGCGTGGTTCTAGTGCTGGCCTACGGTTTCGGGATGGCGGCCACCTTGACCGCAGTGGGGCTGTTATTGGTGCGGCTGCGTGGGCGATTAGACCGTTACAGCTCCGAAGGACGTGCCGCAGGCATGGCCTCCCGAGTGGTCTCAGCGTTGCCGACGTTCACAGCGTCACTGGTCCTTGTCCTGGGCGTTGGCCTGGTGGCCCGCGGTCTACTCTTCAGTCCCTGACTCTCGCTGGGCGGCCATCGGTGGTGTTCGGGTCAGGAGCTGGCGCGGGGACGCGACCGCCCCGATTCCAGCCACTGCCCCTCGAACCGTGCGCGGGGTTCCCCCGCACACGGCTCACCGACGTCCTTCACCGGCGGTGTTCGCTCGGAGCACGCCAAGACCCAGTTGGGCCGGGAGCCCGAGGACGATGCTCTTGAGAGATCAGACGTGAATGCGTCCTGCCGATGTCAGAAGTGGCTGCACTCGGGTGGCACAAGTCAGCAGCAGTCGCCTTCACTGGCCCAACGAGGGCATGCGGGTTCGGTGGACGAGGTGATAGGTAGAGACTCTCGTTGGTCCCACGACCACGGTGCTCCGTTCCTCCCAACGAGCTAATGCGGTAGAGCTCGACGGTCCACGTCCAGCGGCCACCCAGGCCGCGGTAGGTCTGCAGAAACAATACGTGGTTGTGGGAGACCAGCAGGTCGATATCCCAGATGGTGCCGGAAAGGATGCGTCTCACGTGCCAGCAGCGGGACGTTGCAGGGGTCGACGGGTGCACGTCCACAAGCAATGGACTTATTCAAACTTTATTACATCGGATTCGCTCGATAATCCGATGTCTCGGCTATTCATCTGACCGGACTTGTTTGGTCAGTGACCGCCAGAGCGGCGTGACAGACTGTGCGTATGCGTATTGCACTCACGGGCTCCACTGGCAAACTTGGCTCCGTCGTCGCACGTGAGCTTCGCGAACATGGCCACGATGTCGTGGGATTGGATGCTGTTGGCCAGCGCGTGCCCGGATTCGTCCATGTCGAGCTGACGGACTACGGCCAGGTCATCGACGCTCTCGGGGGCGTGGACCGCTCCCCCCGGTTCGACGCGGTCGTTCATCTCGGCGCGATCCCCGCCCCCGGGCTTCTCACTGACGCTGCCACGTTCCACAACAACATGACGAGCACGTTCAACGTGTTCTGGGCGGCTGTGCGCACCGGCATCGAGCGCATCGTCTACGCATCGAGTGAGACCGTGCTGGGCCTGCCGTTCGATGTGCCGCCCCCCTACATTCCCGTCGACGAGGAGTACGCCCCGCGTCCCGAGTCTGTGTATTCGATCGTGAAGACGCTCGAAGAGCAGTTGGCGCGCGAGCTGGTGCGTTGGTATCCCGACCTGTCGATCACCGCACTGCGCTTCTCGAACGTCATGTGGCCCGAGGACTATTCGGAGTTCACGTCATTCGATGCCGACGCCGCCACGCGCAAGTGGAATCTCTGGGGCTACATTGATGCGCGCGACGGCGCCCAGGCCATCGAGCGCGCCCTCGAGGTGGCACCCAACGGGTTCGACAACTTCATCATCGCCGCGGCCGACACCGTCATGTCGCGGACCAACGCCGAGCTCGTCGCAGAGGTGTTTCCCGAGACCCCGATCCACGGCGATCTCGGCGAACACGACACGATGCTCAGCATCGACAAAGCCCGGCGCCTGCTCGGCTTCGACCCGCAGCACTCTTGGCGCGACGAGGCCTGAATCCGCACGGTCAGCGGCGAGCGAGTGATGAGCCCCGGATCGGAAGCTTTGCGGATATGGTCGAGATCCGTTCACCGACATCGGCACCATCGATGGTCAGCCACCCGGTCTCCCACCGTGCCGATTTTCCCGCTTACGGCACAAACGCGTGCGTGGCCATGAAGTCACTCGTTAATCGTCCTTCGAGCAGGGCGCGTGCTCTCGGTGCCGGCCAGGGGCTGACTGCGACACAGTGACAGTTGCCAGTGCAACGCGATAGCGTTGCCACCATGCCCCTTCCTCGTTCTCGAGCCCTGCTGGCGGCCGCCCTGCTGACGCTCGCCCTGGTCGCAGCTTGCGGCTCGTCGGATGACGCGCCGTCGGCGGCCCTTGCGAGCGCCTCGTCGACTACGGGGGTCCGGCTGGTGGTGGTGACCACCGTGGCACCAATCACGTCGATCGCGGCGAACATCATCGGCGACAAGGCCGACGTCACCGGTGTGGTTCCGGAGGGCACCAACAGCCACACTTTCGACCCGCCGCCGCAGATTGCGAAGACGTTGGAGCGCGCGGACGTCGTGTTCGTGAACGGACTGCAACTAGAGGAGCCCACGTTCGAGCTCGCCGAGGCCAACGCCAAGGGGGGCTCGGAGATCGTCAAGCTTGGCGATGAGTCGCTGCCGGAGTCGGAGTACATCTATGACTTCTCCTTTCCCAAAGAGAACGGCAAGCCCAACCCTCACCTATGGACTGACCCCCTGTACGCGATCAAGTACGCCGACAAGATCAAGGACGTAATGGTCCGCCGCGACCCGGCGAACGCCGGGTACTACACCGGCAACCACCGCAAGTTCGTGGCGAAGGCAACCGTCCTGTCCGAGGCGCTCAAGACCGACCAGGCGACGATCCCGGCCGGTGGCAAGGAGTTGCTGACCTACCACGACGCCTACGCGTACTTCGCCAAGAACTACGGCTGGACGGTGATCGGAGCGGTGCAACCGACCAACTTCGAGGACCCGCAGCCCAAGGAGATCGCCGACCTGGTCGACCAGATCAAGGAGAAGAAGGTCCCGGTCATCTTCGGCTCGGCGGTCTTCCCATCCAAAGTCCTCGAGCAGATCGCCAAGGAGACGGGCGTCCGGTACGAGGACACGCTGCGCGATGACGACCTGCCCGGCGAGCCGGGCGAGCCTGAGCACTCGTGGTTGGGCCTGATGCGCTACGACTACGTGACCATGATCAAGGGGCTCGGGGGCACCACGAAGGCCCTCGACGCCCTGGACACCACCGACGTTGCATCCGACAACGCGGACTACCCGCAGTGACCACAGTTCCCTTGATCACCCTGCAGGGAGTGTCCTTCGGCTACGGCGCGGCGCCAGTGCTGCAAGACATCACCTACAGCGTGCATCGGGGCGAGTTCACCGGCATCGTTGGCCCTTCGGGCTCGGGTAAGACCACTCTGCTCCGGCTGCTGCTCGGGGCGGTCAAGCCAGGACGAGGCGAACTGACACGAGAGCCGGCCACCGCTGTCAGCTATGTCCCTCAGCTGGACACAGTTAACTGGAACTTCCCAGTGACGGTGGGCGAGTGCGTCCTCATGTCACGCAGACCCCGGCGGCTGAGCCCCCGGCCAACGCGGACCGAGCGGCTCGAGGTCGCTACTGTGCTGGAGCGACTGGGGATCGCAGACCTCACCGGCCGGCACATCCGGGAGCTGTCGGGAGGCCAGCAGCAGCGGATGTTCCTCGCGCGTGCGCTGCTGCGCAGGCCCGCGCTGCTGCTGCTCGACGAGCCGACCTCGGGAGTCGACGTCCAGACCCGGCACGAGGTCCTGCACCTACTCGACGAGCTCAATCGGGACGGGCTGGCGATCGTGCTCACCACGCACGACCTGAACGGGATCGCCTCACACCTGCCGCACCTGCTGGCGCTGCAGCGCCGCCTGATCGCGAGCGGCACCCCGGCCGAGGTCATCGTGCCCGACGTGCTGGAACGCGTGTTCGGCGCCAGCATGGAGGTGCTGCAGCACTTCGGCATGCCCGTCGTGGTCGACACACACTCCGACGTCGCGCTGCGGAAGGTGGCCAGTTGATGGGCGGCCTGTGGGAGGCCTTCCTGGACCCGTTCTCCTACCAGTTCTTCGTCAAGGGGCTCGTCGCGGCGGTCCTGGCCGGCGCGCTGTGCGGGCTGATCGGTGTCTTCATCACGCTGCGCGGGATGAGCTACATCGGGCACGGGCTCTCCCACGCGATCTTCGGCGGTTACGCCGCCGCGCCGCTGCTGGGCATCCCGATCGTGCTAGGCGCCGGCCTCTGGGGCCTCGCGTCGGCGCTGGCCATCAACGCAGTCACCCGCAGCCGCCGGATCGGCGCGGACGCCGCCATCGGCGTGGTCACGACCGCGTCCTTCGCCCTGGGCGTCGCGCTGCTCACGCGCTTCGGCACCAAGGGGCCGGCCTTCGACAGCCTGCTGTTCGGCAGCATCAACGGTGTCGCGGACAGCGACCTGCTGCTGCTGGCTGCCGTACTCGCCTTCGCGGCCGCGGTCTTCACCGTCCTGTACCGGCAATTCCTGTTCTCCACGTTCGACCCGGAGGTGGCGAACGTGTCCGGCGTCCCGGTCGCGTACATGGACGCGCTGCTGATGTTGGTGTTGTCCCTGTCGATCCTGGCGACGCTGAGCATCATCGGCGTCACCCTGGTGGCGGCCACCCTGGTGACCCCCGCCGTGGTCGCCCGGATGCTCAGCGAC
Source organism: Propionibacteriales bacterium (assembly GCA_038242845.1). Lineage (GTDB taxonomy): Bacteria > Actinomycetota > Actinomycetes > Propionibacteriales > Propionibacteriaceae > Arachnia. Next base: position 13,556 of record JBBSRQ010000008.1, read on the forward strand.
TCGTTCAGCCGAATGCTGTGGATCTCCACCGGGATCGGGACGGCCTGTGGGGCCGTCGGGATGTACGCCTCCTACCACCTGGAGATCCCGTCCGGGACCACCATCGTCCTCACCAACGCCATCGTCTTCGTGGCCGTGGTGGCGGTCACCGGCGGCCGGTCGCTCAGCCGGGCCGCGGGGCTCGATGACCACACGGACGTGCCGACTGCCGGTGTTCCGGTTGCACTGACCCGCAGCTGAGCCGTTGTTGCGTGGGTTCAGGTGGCAGCGCTGTGGCCCCTGCAGGCACACGCGCAGGGCCCATTGTCATGTGCAAGGACGCCAAGTGTCCGACGGTGGGGAAGCCGAACATGTCGGCCCCGGTCTCGGCCACGCTCACCTGGGCGACGCTCTGTCCTACTCGGGGAGGACGACGGCTGAGGGCGGTCATCATGCCTCAGTAGTTCTGAACTTCTGGACGACACAGAGCACCTGGGCTTGGTTAAACGGGCGAAAGTAATTCCGGCGGCGTTACTGTCCGGACGCCGCCCATCAACAGGGCGCCGGGGATGGTTTGCAGCGGATCGATCTGGTGCGCCCAAGGCTCGCAGGCAGCGTTGATGGCTTCGTCCGCGTGGGACGTTGGCTCTCGCAGGTGTGGATGATGGGATTCACCTTCAGCGAGGAGGGTCCTCGGCCTTGGGCCGATTTGCCCTGGTAGGCAAGAGATTACTAATGGAAATCGAGCCACCCGCGACTGGGCGACTCGCACCTGATAGACCTGATCGGTGCGGCTCGACTCCTTCTCCCATCCAAAGTTCCTCTCGATTCCCACGTCGGCGCGATGACTGATCTGCTTCTGGTGGGTGCCGGCCACGCGCACCTGTACGTCGTGAAGCGCGCCGCTGAGCTGGCTGCCGCCGGATATCAGGTGCGACTGCTCGCGCCGCGATTCTTCGACTACAGCGGTCTCGCCTCAGCGACGGCGGCTGGTGCGCTGCCCAGCGACGCGGGTCGGGTCGATGTGCGGTTGCTGGCCAGCGCCTCGGGTGTGGAGTTCCACGAGGGCACACTGGAGGCTCTTGATCCGGAGGCGCGGATCGCGGTCAGCTCCGATGGTGCCCATCTGTCCTATGACGTGCTCTCACTCAATATCGGCAGTGGGTTGCTCCGGCCGGTATGCACGTTGATCCGGGCGTCCTGAGTGTGAAGCCGTTGAGCGGTCTCGCCGATCTCGATGCCCGACTGCGGACCTCGGGGCACCCGGGTGCCAGGGTCACCGTCGTGGGAGGCGGCGCCTCTGGCTTGGAGCTGGCAGCCCACCTATCGGTGCGATCGGACGTCGTGAACATCCAGTTGGTGGAGTCCGGCCCCACCATCGGCGCGGACCTGCCCACGGGTGCACGCAAGCGGATGGGACGGTTCTCGTTGCGCGCGGTGTCGGCGTTCATACCGGGTGCGTGGTGCGCGACCTCGGCGAGCGACGGCTGGTCTGCGACAACGGGTCCGAAATGTCCCATGATGTGGCCCTGCTCGCCGTTGGTCTGACGGCGCCGCCGTTGCTCGCCGCGTTCGGACTCGGTGACGGGCGAGGGGTGCCGGTGCGGGCGACCCTTCAGCATGTTGACCGAGACGACATCTATGCGGTGGGCGACTGCGCACGCTTCCTGCTGGGTCCGCTGCCCCGCATCGGTGTGCACGGGGTCCGGCAGGGACCCGTGCTATTGCAGAGCCTGCTCGCGCGGGTTCGGGGAGAGGCCCTTCCGGTGTACGAGCCGCGGCGGCGGGCTCTGTCAATTCTCGATCTCGGTGGCGTCGCTGGCTTGGCTGTCTGGGGGCGCTGGTGGTGGTACGGGGCTGCAGCTCTACGAGTCAAACGGCGCATCGATCGACGGTGGCTGAGGATCTATCAGGAGTGAGGCTCCCCCACGTCGGCGCACGGCGCAGTTGTCGGCGATCTCGACCGGCCGCTGCGGTGCGCCCTCCACCCGAAGCTACGCTGACGACATGTCGATTGAACACCCGGGCCAACCACTTCCCACTGTCCAGCGCCGACCCCGCCTGCTGATCTTCGACGTCAACGAGACCCTTTCGGACATGTCGCCCATGGCCAAGCGGTTCGAGGATGTCGGCGCCCCAGCCCACCTTGCGGCCACGTGGTTCGCGGGGCTGCTGCGCGACGGCTTCGCTCTCACGGCAGCCAATTCCAGCGACGCCTTCGCTCACATCGCGCGCGAGTCGCTGAGGGTGGGGCTTCACGGACTGCCCCTGAATCGCGGGGCCTCTGACGCCGTCTGCTACATCATGGATGGCTTCGCCGGCCTCCCCGTGCATGCCGACGTCCCTGACGGGATCGAGGCACTGGGGCGTCTCGGGATCCGTCTGGTCACCCTCAGCAACGGGTCAGCCTCCGTCGCAGAGGCACTGTTCGACAGGGCGGGGATCCACCAGCACTTCGAGTGCCTGTTGACCGTGGAGGACGCGGGCCGTTGGAAGCCAGCGCCCGAGGCGTACGCGTATGCACTCCAGCAGTGTGGTGTTGAACCGGAGGACGCGATGCTCGTGGCGGTCCATCCCTGGGACATCGACGGAGCCTCTCGTGCGGGGCTCGCCACGGCGTGGGTGAACCGGACTGGTGGCCCCTTTCCCAAGTACTTCGAAGCACCTGACCGCCAGGCGATGTCCCTGACTGACCTCGCCGAGCAGCTCGGTTAAGTGGAGGGGCAGACCACAAGGGGCTTGGCCAATGGTCTTGTTTGACTGTCCAGCCACGCGGTGGAATCGTGTCGCCTCCCGGCGGGTTGCACGGGTATCACCACCTCCACTACGCCCAACGAGCCGATCATGACCTGCAGCGAGAACACCACCTGGGGCCTGAAGCCGCGGAACTCGTGCGCGCCGCCTTGGTGCGTGACGGCGTGGAGGTGCTGACGGGCCACCGTGCGGTTGCCGTCCAGGGCACGCCTGGTGGCCCCGGCACGATCACGGTCGACGATGGCTCGGGGACAAAAGAGGTGGGCTACGACGTACTCCTCGTCGCAGTCGGCCGTAGCCCCCGCTCCGCCGGGCTGGGCCTCGACGCCGCGGCGTCGAACTCAACCGTTTCGTGACCGTCGATGCGCTGCTCCGCACGACCAACCCACCGTCTGGGCAGCCGGCGACATCACCGAGCACTCTCAGTTCACTCACCTGGCAGGGGTGCACGGCAGCCTCGCGGAGAGCAATGCCGTCCTGGGTGTGCGCCGAAAGGCGGACATCGCCGCCGTTCCGTGGGTGACGTTCACGGACCCAGAGGTTGCCGCTGTTGGTGTGGCCACTTGGGACGAGGACCCGGGCAACGTACCGCGCACGGTCACCCGGAAGCACACCGACGTTGACCGCGCGATCACCGAGGGCCGTACCGACGGTTTCAGTCGGCTCGTGCTCGGATCCCGCGGCAGGATCATCGGGGGCACGGTGGTGGGGCCCCGGGCGGGGGAGTCCCTTGCCGAGGTCACGCTGGCGGTGCGCCTCGGCCTGACCGCCACGGATCTGGCTGCCACAACCCACCCCTATCCCACGTACGGGGACGGGTGGCCAGTGCCGCGATCTCCGTCGTGCAGTCACGGCTTGCGGCCCCCGCGGTTCTCTTCGTGATGACTGCACTCGTGGGCTTCCGCCGTGCCTGGGCGTCCCGTCCTTGCCTGAACTTTCCTGACGTTCACGACGAGGCTGGACCCCGCAGCGTGCGGTAGCCGCCCACGACGCGCTGTGCGACGCTGATGCCGACGATGGCCGCCCACACCACGCGATCGGGCCGGCAACGCCCGGGAGCAGCACCCAAAGGCTGTGCACAATGATCGTCTCCGTGCCCTCAGCAAGCCCACCGAGGAAGGACAGCGAACGACCGTCGTCGATGGTGTGCCCAGTCCGCTCCGCGATGGAGGAGAATGCCAGGAAGGCAGTCCCGTTGAGGTAGTAGGTCAGAAGCACGGCAAGGAAAGGCGCCAGCGATCCGCCCCACCCAAGGCCGACACCCACCACGAACGCGCCGTACACCACGAAGTCCGCGGTGATGTCGAGGAAGCCACCTGCATGCTTGGACGTCCTGCCGACGCCGCTGGCGTGTCGCCGGCGCGCCAACGGCCCGTCCAGACCGTCCGCCGCCCGCGAGACAAGCCACAGGACAAGGGCGGTGCCCCACCAGCTAGCGGCCGCCGCTGCCGCGGATCCGAGCCCGAGGACCAGCCCGGCCATGGTGATGCGGTCGGGGGTGATCCAAGGACGGTCGAGCACGGCAGCCACGCGGTCCAGGGGACCGGCGAGAACGGCGCGAACCGGGGTGTCAAGCATGATTCACTCCTTCGGCTCGGCGTATCGGCGCGAGTGCCCTCAGGGCTGTGGTGGCGGGCCAGCCAGGCGCCCCCGATGGTCAACACCACGAGGACGCCGACGGCCATCAGGAACGGCCAACTGCCGGGATCGGCCCCATACGCGCCGACAGCAACGTAGGCGACCGTACCTGGCAAGATCCGACTCCTGTTGCGAGGAGGTACGCCGGGAAGCGGACGGCGGTCAGGCCGCTGCCGTAATTCACAGCGCTGAACGGCACCAGCGGCACCAGCCGTGCGAGGAGGACCGCCACCAACCCGTGTTTGAGGACGAGGGCGTCGAGTTTCTCAAGGCGAACCCCGGCGAGCCGACGGACGCCGTCGCGACCCAGTACCCTGCCGATACCAAACGACGCCGCTGCCCCGATCATCGCGGCAAGCCACACTAGACCGGTGCGGATGATCAGCCCGAATGCCAATCCCGCGGCTGCGGAGAGCAAGTTCTTCGGTACTGGCAGGAGAGTAGCGACTGTATAGGCCCCGATGAACGCGAACGGAACCCACGCCCCGCCAGCGGTGGCCCACGCCTGCACCTCGTTGGCTGTGGGCAGGGGCACGAACACCAGAATCCCGGCGCCAACGGCCAGCAGCACGACGAACAACCCAAGCTTTGTCCAGATCCCCACAGTTGCCTTCACGTGGGTGGAAGCACTTGAAAGGCCCATTGTGTTCCATGCGAGTGGGAGTGCAGGTGCGCTGATGCCAGTCACCCGGAGATATCTGCAAGGAAACGGAGTGTGTTGTCACTCACCCAGCCACCTGCAGCATTGGGCAGCGTACCCCGCGAGAGTGTTACGAATTGGTCGGATCCCGGACCGCAGGGCGACGTCGCACCTTGTCGTTCCCCCACCTCAACGTCGTCTGGTCCTGAGAGTCCGCGTTTCGTTGTGGCGTCTGGGCGCCGCGGTTCATTCGTCCAACTGCGTGAGGCCGTCGGCGAAGGTGCGGAGCCGTTGGATGGCGGCCGGGTCGACCGGCGCGGCTTCTGGGCCAGCGATCAGCAGTGCTGTCTTGATCGCCTGGTAGATGTTGGCCTCCAACCCGCACATGCGGCAGGTCTCGAGGTGCTTGGACGCCATGCTCGCGGTGAGACCGTCGGCCTGACCGTCGAGGTAGTCCTGCAGGACGCGCGCCCCCACGTGGCACTCTGAGCGCGAAAGCCCGAACATCACATCGTCCTCCGTCTGAGGACCAGGCCCTCCGCAGCCAACTGTTTCCGCATACGAGCGCGGGCGATGAAGCCGGCTCATCACGGTCCCCCTCGGCACGCCGAGCGCATCCGCCGCGGCCTGGTAGGACAGGCCCTTCAGATCCACGAGCCCCACCACCTGCTGGTGCTTCTTCGGCAGCGATGCCAGCGAATTCACGTTGGCTACGGGGCGTTGTTGATCCCGTCCTGTCCGATCACACCAAGCGAAACCCGCTCGCCCGCCGCAACGATTCCGCAGATTGAGCGTGAAGAATCCGAGAAAGGGAAGCGTGCGCGCCCTCCACCGGGTTTTCCTGACGAACCACCGCCCTCGAACCGATTGGGGGTTCCACCAGACAAGGGAGTCAGAAATGACTGCAACACAACAAACCGCTGTTGGCGCACCGAGCCTGCCGGGTGTTGCCCGCGGTGTGGCCGGCGGCATCGTCGGGGCATCGCGTTCGGCATGCTCATGCACCTGATGGGGATGATCGCCATAACGGTCGGGAGCGACTCCGTCGCGGTCGGATAGCTGCTTCACCTTGCCATCTCGGCGTTCATCGGCGCCACCTTCGCACTTCTGGCTGGTCGCCGGATCGCGGGCTATCTGCCTGGCGTGTTGTACGGAATGACCTACGGCCTGGTGTGGTGGGTGCTGGGTGCACTGATCACAATGCCTGCAGCTCTGGGCATGCCGGTCTTCCAGATCAACCAGACCAGCCTTATGAGCCTGATCGGCCACCTGATCTTCGGGGCCCTCCTCGGGCTGACCTTTGTGGCGCTGAACCGCCGCTGAGGGCGCTCCCGACGTCGTGAGCCGGTGGGCTGATCGTCAGGATAGTGTCGAGGTCACCAATGCATGCGCGGCACAGACGGATTGCCAATCGCGAGCAGTGGGTGGATTTCCTTCACAGAGCCAAGGGTGGGTGAACGGGATCGTGGGTGACGGACTGGTTCTCGGCGCGTATTCGCTGTTCAATGGCGTGCCGGAGGACGAGCTGGTTGCGGCGTACCGCCGGCTCGAGACGCAACCGCTGGTGGGGGCCCTGGAGATGCCGCTCGCGGAAGCTCTGGGGGAGCGCAACTGCTTGGGGGCGCTTCGCAACGGCCTTCCCGGCGTCGTGGCCGATACCGAGCACGGCGGTTGTGTCATTCGATGTGCCGGGGCGTGCCTGCCCCGCTAGCGTGGGGGACTCGTCAACCAAGGAGCGACACATGGCCACCTACTCGGAAGGCTACGAGTACCACATCCACCTCAGCCAGGGCGATATTGGACGCTACGTCTTCCTGCCCGGCGACCCCGGCCGCTGTGAGGTGATGGCCCAGCACTTTGACAATCCCCGGTTCGTGGCGTCCAACAGGGAGCACACCACATGGGCGGGGGAGCTCGATGGTGAGCCGGTGGCGGTCACGTCGACCGGCATGGGTGGGCCGAGTGCAGCGATCGCCGTCGAAGAACTGATCCACGTGGGAGCCGACACCTTCATGCGGGTCGGGACGGCCGGCGCGATGCAGCCGGAGACGCAGCCGGGCGACATCGCCGTGATCAACGCGTCCATCCGCGACGAGGGCACCGGTCTGCACTACCTCCCGATGGAGTTCCCAGCGGTGGGTGACCAGGACCTGATCAACGCGTTGGTGACGGCGTCCCAGAGGCTGGGGAAGCGGTACCACGTGGGCATTTCACAGTCCAAGGACTCGTTCTACGGTCAGCACAGCCCGGACTCGATGCCGGTGGGCCCCCACCTGAAGCAACGGTGGGACGCATGGGTCAAGGGCGGCTGTCTGGTCTCGGAGATGGAGTGCGCTGCCCTCTATCTGGTGGCATCAACGCGTCGTGTCCGCGCGGGCGGCGTCATGATGATCATGGGTCACCACGACTTCGCGCCGATGACGGATCAGGAGAAGGAAGCCTCACAGGTGGGCAACCTGATCCCCGTCGCCATCGAGGGCATGCGTCAGGTGATCGCAGCCGACAAGGCCAAGAGCGCCTGAATCATCGGGAGAGCTCGGCCTCCAGCTCCAGCACACGGGGGAACAACACGTTGTTCTCCTTGTGGATGTGCTCATGCAGGTCGAGCTCCATCTCCTCCAGTCCGGTCAGCATGGCGCGATAGGAACTGCACGCGCCTTCGGGTACGGCATAGCTGTTCGTCAGGATCCGGATCTGCTTGAACAGGTTCCCAACGGCCTCGTGTTCGTCGCGCAACTGTTGGATCGGTTGTGTGAGGGACCCTGCCGTGCTCGGACCGGACTTCTCCATCCGGGTGATGGCGGGGAAGACGACGCGTTCTTCTTGTGTCATGTGGGGATCCAGTGCGGCGATGGCTTGGGAGTAGGTGGCGTGGACCTCAGCGAGTTCGGGGTGCCGGTCGCCGTGCACACCATGCACCTTCTCGACCAGCGCCTGAAGTCTCGGCATCTCCTCCCACATGTAGGCGTGATGGGAATCGACGATGTCGTGAGCGAGGGCTGAGTTCGCACGCGGCTGGCTGCTTGCCTCAACGGGCGACACCCCGGGCAGGTCGAGCGCCGCCGCCACATCGTCGACGTCCAGACCGGCGGCGGTGGCCGCCTCCGCGAGCGAGCGATGACCGTTGCAGCAGTAGTCCAGGCCGAGCCCCTCAAGAATCCGCGAGCGTCGCGGGTCGGCGGTGACGAGGTCTCCCAGGGGCGTGTTCTTTTCGACAGTCATGCGACCACAATAACTACAGCTGGGTGTGGACAAAAGCCGTGGTGCGTTGTCGTGAACGTGGTCTTCAGGCGGTCGTGCCCTGGCAATGACGCCAAGGTCGCGGCAGCACAATCCTCGTCGGGCACGCCCCGGCTATCGGCTGATAGGCTCGCAGCGGCGTAGCTCGCACTCTTCCTTAGGGAGAACGATGACAGCGGAAAATCTCGAGAACGACCTTGGTCCTGTGTCGGCCGTCATCGTTCTTGCAGCCGGCGGGGGCTCCCGCATGAAGTCCTCACAATCAAAGTTGCTCCATCACATCTCTGGCAAGACGATGCTGCACTACGCAGTGTCTGCTGGCGCTGCACTGGACCCCGCCCACCTCGTCGTCGTGGTGGGGAAGTACCGCGAGCAGGTCGTCGAGGAGCTGGGGCAACTGTCCACATCCGTGACCACGGCGCTCCAGAAGGAGCAACTGGGCACGGGCCACGCGGTGCTCTGTGGGCTTGCCGAACTTGGTGACCTCACGGGTGAGGTGGTCGTCACCTATGGCGACGTGCCCCTGCTGACGGGCGACACGCTGCGGCAGCTTGTGGCCGTCCACCGTGCCAACCGGAACTGCGCCACCGTCCTGACGGCGAACGTCAAGGACCCCACCGGCTACGGGCGCATCGTGCGCGACGGCGAACGTGTGGTTGGCATCGTCGAGCATGACGACGCCACTGCCGAACAGAAGTTGATCAACGAGATCAACTCCGGTATCTACGTCTTTGACGCCGAGACGCTGCGGACAGGGCTGGCGGAACTCAGCACCGACAATGCCCAGGGTGAGCAGTACCTCACCGACGTGGTGGAATCTGCCCACGAACGCGGCGACCGCGTCGGCGCGCTGGTCACCGACGACATCTGGCAGACCGAGGGCGTCAACGACCGTATCCAGCTCGCCCGCATCACCGCGGAGATGAACCGACGTACCCTCGACGCCTGGATGCTGGCCGGCGTCACGATCATGGACCCGGGATCCACGTTCATCGACGTCGACGTTGACCTGGCCCGCGACGTGGTCCTCATGCCCGGCACGATCCTGCAGGGCGCCACCACCATCGGTGAGGGCGCAATCATCGGCCCGGACACCAGCCTCATGAACGTGGAAGTGGGTGCGGGTGCTGAGGTTGTGCGGACGCACGGGTCGTTCGCGATCATCGGGGAGGGTGCCCACGTGGGGCCGTTCTCGTACCTGCGCCCCGGCACGCAGCTGGGCCGCGACGGCAAGATCGGCGCGTTCGTGGAGACCAAGAACGCCGTCATCGGCGAGGGTTCCAAGGTGCCCCACCTGGCCTACTGTGGCGACGCCATCCTCGACGACGGCGTCAACATCGGCGCCGGCACGATCTTTGCCAACTACGACGGGGTCAACAAATCCACAACCCATGTCGGCAAGGACGCCTTCGTGGGTTCCAACTCGGTGCTGGTGGCACCGGTCGACATCGCCCCGGGCGGTTTCGTGGCCGCCGGGTCGGCGGTCACCGAGGACGTCCCCGCCGGTGGCCTCGCGATCGCACGGGGCAGGCAGCACACTGTCGAGGGATGGGTGGTCAAGCGTCGCCCGGGGTCCAAGGCTGCACAGTCCGCGCAAGCCCACGACGGTGCCATCCACCCCGCAATCCTGGAATCGCGTTCACAACAGAAGGGCTGAACACTTTTATGACCAACAGCACCGCGAACAACAAGCACCTGATGCTCTTCGCGGGCCGTGGCTTCCCGGAGCTGGCCGAAGAAGTGGCCACGCTCATGGGGACCGACCTCGTCCCCACCAGGTCCTTCGCCTACGCCAACTCCGAGATCTACGTGCGGTTCGAGGAGTCGGTCAGGGGCTGTGACGCATTCGTCATCCAGTCCCACACTGCCCCCGTGAACGAGTGGATCATGGAGCAGCTCATCATGGTGGACGCCCTCAAGCGAGCCTCCGCCAAGCGAATCACGGTGGTGTCGCCGTTCTACCCCTACGCACGCCAGGACAAGAAGCACCTCGGCCGCGAACCCATCTCCGCCCGTCTCATCGCCGACCTCTACAAGGCGGCCGGTGCGGACCGCATCATGTCGGTGGACCTCCACGCAGCCCAGATCCAGGGATTCTTCGACGGACCCGTCGACCACCTGTGGGGGTTGCCGGTGCTGAGCGAGTACGTCAAGGAGAAGTACACCGCCGATGAGATGTGTGTCGTATCGCCCGACGCCGGTCGCGTGCGGCTCGCCGACATGTGGACCGACCAACTGAACTGCCCGTTGGCCATCGTGCACAAGCGCCGCGATCACGACAAGGCGAACACCGTTGCGGTGCACGAAGTGGTGGGTGATGTGCAGGGCAAGACCTGCATCCTCGTCGACGACATGATCGACACTGCCGGCACCATCGCGCAGGCCGCAGCCGCGCTGCGCGAACGAGGTGCCAAGCGTGTGATTGCCGCCGCGACGCACGCAGTGTTCTCCGGCCCGGCATCCGAGCGACTCAACGCCTCCGACCTGGAGGAGATCATCGTCACCAACACGCTGCCGATCAAGACACCCGAGCCCATCGAGAACCTCACGGTGCTCTCGATCGCTCCGCTGCTGGCCAAGGCCATCAACGCGGTGTTCATGGACGGGTCGGTCACGTCGCTGTTCGGTGGCCAAGCCTGACATGGAGACACGTCGGCGCAACAAGCTCGCGATCGTCGGTGCGGGGGCGGTCGGTTCATCCCTGGCCTACGCCGCACTGATCCGCGGGGTTGCGCGCCACGTCGTCCTCTACGACGTCGACGGGGTGAAGGCGCGGGCCGAGGCCCTCGACCTCGAGCACGGCAGCCAGTTCATGCCGACGGCGCGGGTGGAGGGCTCCGACGACCCGGAGATCACCCGCGGCTCCGACGTCGTCGTCATCACCGCCGGGGCCAAGCAGAAGCCGGGTGAGTCCCGGATGGACCTGGCTGCTTCCACCGTCGGCCTCATGAAGAAGGTCATCCCGCCCATGGTGGAGCGCTCGCCCGATGCGCTGTTCCTGATGGTGACCAACCCCGTGGACGTCACCACGTACGCGGCACTCAAGATCAGCGGCCTCCCCCGCAACCAGTTGTTCGGCTCCGGGACCGTGCTCGACTCGTCGCGTCTGCGGGTGTTGGTGGCGCAGCACTGCGGCGTGGCGATCGGCAACGTGCACGCCTACATCTGCGGCGAACACGGCGACACCGAGATCCCCATCTGGTCAAGTGCCACCATCAGCGGTGTACCGCTGCTGAAGTGGGAGGTGCAGACGGGGCGGCTCGGTGAGTCCGTGCGCGATGACATCGCGGATCGCGTCCTCAACGCGGCCTACGAGGTGATCGCAGGCAAGGGTGCCACCAACTACGCCATCGGCGTTTCGGGCGCTCGCATCATCGAGGCGATGTTCAACGACGAGCACCGGGTCCTTCCCGTCTCCAGCCATCTGAGCGGGTGGCATGGCATCTCCGACGTGTGCATGTCGGTGCCCACCATCGTCGACCGTCGTGGGGTGGGGATGAGCGTCGAGATCCCACTGCAGGACGGGGAGTTGGGTGCCATGCACGACTCCGCCGACGCCATTCGTGCGACGCTGCGAAGGATCGGCTTCTAGTAGTCCGGGCGTCGGTCGGGGGTTTCCCCGACCGTGGCAGGGGTGGTGTAACACCACAGTGCGACGCGGGTCGGGGGCGTGGAGACCCCTGGGCCGATCCGCGGGAGGGCTGTTCGTTCCTAGGCTTCGTCATGAATCGACGAAAGGTCTGAGAACCCATGTCCACTGTGCAGATCAGCGCCCCACCCACCGTGTCCGCATGCCACACCGAGCACCTGAGGAAAATCTACGGTGTCGGAGCCGACCGCGAGGTGGTGGCCCTGGACGATGTCTCGGTCACCATCAGCCCAGGATCCTTCACGGCGATCATGGGGCCGTCCGGGTCCGGCAAGTCGACGCTCATGCACTGCATGGCAGGCCTGGATCGGGCGACGTCCGGAAATGTGTGGATGGGGGATCACAACCTGTCGCAGCTTCCGGAGAAGCAGGTGACCAGGATCCGTCGCGACAAGGTCGGGTTCGTGTTCCAGTCGTTCAACCTCCTGCCAGCACTGACGGCGCAGCAGAACATCGTGTTGCCGCTGGACCTCGCGGGACGCAAGGTGGATGGGGCGCACTTCTCGGCCGTCATTGAGTCCCTCGGACTGGGCGACCGGCTCACGCACCGCCCCAGCCAGCTTTCGGGAGGGCAGCAGCAGCGCGTTGCCATCGCGCGTGCGCTCATGACCCGTCCGCAGGTGGTGTTCGCCGACGAACCCACCGGTGCCCTCGACTCGCGGACCGGGACGGCACTGCTGGAGTACCTGCGTCGCTGCAGCAGGGAGCAGGGCCAGACCATCATCATGGTGACCCACGACCCGAAGGCTGCCGCGTACGCTGACCGCGCACTGGTCCTGCTGGACGGCGGAATCGTCGACGACGTGGACAGCCCGAGCGCAGAGCTCATGCTCGCCACTTTCGGACGGCTGGGCGCCTGATGTTCCGCGATGCAACATCCGAGATCCGGCTCCATCCGGGACGCTTCATTGGCACCCTGCTGGCCATCGCCATCAGCGTCGCGTTCATCGCTGCCATCTCGACGCTGGTCAGTACTGAGCAGCAGTCGATGGCCCGCTTCACCCAGCTCCCCTTCTCGAAGGCCGACGTCGTCGTCGACGGCGAGTTCGACGACCCTGCGGCCGTCACCGAGGCGCTGGGAGGCGTCGACGGCGTGACGGCTGTCGCCACCGCGAACAAGGTGGTGACCCTACTCACGCACAACGACAAGACGGTGTTCGTCACGTTCGTCCCGGTGCCGCAGGAGGCATTCCAGTGGGCGACGATCGACGAGGGGCGATGGCCCACCGATGTCTCCGAGATCGCCCTGTCCGCAGACGGTCTCGCCCAGCTGGGGCTGTCTGTGGGGGACTCGGTCCTGGTGGAGGGTGATGGCGAGCAGGCCACCATCGTGGGGAAAACCACCGATCCCAAGGCCTGGTTCGGTGTCACCGGTTACGTGGACGGGCCGGCGGAGGACGCCTACGCAGGTGGCCCCTGGGTGCTGCGCACCGACGGCAACCCCGCCGCACTCCTGCCCGCCATCAGGGACGCGCTGCCCGAGGCGATGCCCGGGGAACCACTTGACGTCAGCACCGGTGACGACGCCCGCATGGCATTGCTCAACGACCTGACCGGCGACTTCGACGTCTTCCGCACCCTCCTGCTCGGCTTCGCGGGTGTGGCGCTGGCGGTGGGCGTCCTCACCATCTCCAACACCTTCACCATCCTCGTTGCGCAGCGACGCCGCCAGATCGGCCTGCTGCGTGCCGTGGGGGCCTCGACGGGTCAGGTGCGTGGCCGACTGTTGTGGGAGGCCGTGCTCCTCGGGCTCATCGGCTCGCTGCTCGGAGTGGGGCTGGGCATCGCGGTGGCGGCGGCGGGGGCCACCATCACCGGATCCCTCTACTGGGGACTGGTGCTGCGCCCCGGCGAGCTGCTCGCAGCGCTCGGCGTCGGCGTGCTGGCCACGCTGCTGTCGGTTGTCGGCCCCTCCTTCACGGCCACCCGGGTGTCGCCCATCGAGGCGCTGCAGGCGGTTCCGTCGGCGGCGCGTGCGAAGCGGTTGTCCATCACCCGTGCCGTGGTCTGTGCGCTGTTCGGTGTTGCTGGCGTCGGCCTCGTGGTGGTGAGCCGCATGAGCGCCGACTGGGCCCTGCCCTGGGCCATGGGCGCCGGGTTCCTGTTGAGCATCGCGATACTGGGCGCCGCGCCGTTCTACATCCCCCCGCTGCTGCGACTGCTGGGCCGGATCTTCGGGTTCACCGGGGCGACGACAAAGTTGGCCGCCACCAACGCGGCTCGCAACCCCCAGCGGGCCGCTGCCACGGCGGTCGCACTCATGCTCGCCGTCGGACTGGTGGTGACGCTCCAGGTGGCGGTGTCCACCGTCCGGACCTCGGGTGTGGAGGCCATCAACGAGAGGTATCCCGTCGACGTCGTCCTCAGCGCGTACGAGGGCGCACTGCCCGAGGACCTGCTCGGAGACGTTCGCGGCCTCGACGGCGTGTCCGACGCAGTGGAGGTCCTGAGTAAAACGGCCGAGATCAACGGCTACGAATCGTGGTCCATCCGCAACGTCAACCCGGCGCGCACGCAGCTCGGACTGCCAGACGATCTGGCCGCACCCAATGGGGTGATCATCCTCGGCGACGACGCCTTCCCCGCCTCCCTCGAACTGCCGGGTGTCGCCGGTCTGGTGACGTTGAAGGTCCAGAAATCCAACAGGCTCGACTGGGGCGCGGCCGCCGTGTCCGAACAGACCTTCGCTCTACTGGCCGGTGAGCCACGGGTGGCAGAGCTGTGGGTGAAGCTCGTGGACCGCGGCTCGGCCACTGACCTGAACCAGGTGGTGAGCGCAGCCGAGGCAGCACCCGGTGAGATCGGGGTGGACGGCCAGGCGTTCGCTGCTGGCCTCTTGGAGCAGGTGCTGGGCGTGGTGCTCATCGTCCTGACGGCACTGCTCGGGGTCGCGGTGGTCATCGCCCTGGTCGGTGTCGGGAACACGTTGGGGTTGTCGGTGATCGAGCGCCAGCGTGAATCCGCCCTCCTGCGTGCCCTCGGGATGCAGCGCTCCAGCCTCCGGGTGATGCTGCTGGTGGAGGCGCTCATGCTGGCGTTCGTCGGCACAGTCGTCGGTATCGCCGCAGGAGCGTTCTTCGGGTGGCTGGGGGTCAGTTCCGCCATTTTGATGATGCCACCGGAATCGCGGTCGGAGTTGGTGTTCAGCATCGACGGGGGCCTCACGGTGCTTCTGGTGGCCGTCTGCCTCGTTGCGGCCTCTCTGGCATCGGTGCTGCCGGGACGTCGCGCAGCCAATGCCACACCCACCGAGGCGTTGGCTGTCGAATGAGGATGCTGGTGTCAGTGGTCCTTGCTGTCCTCGGTTCGGCGATGGTTCTGGTGGCCAGCACGCACCTGTTCCTCCCCTCGGGCAGCATCAATGCGGCATTGTCCACGGTTCCGATGATCGCGCACGGACTGGCGTTTCCCCTTCCCAGCGGGGTGACGTTGATGGTGATGGGGGCAGCGGCACTGCTGGTGGTTCTTCGTCGGACGCCACTGGGCGACCGAGCGCGGATGCCCCGGGCGGTCACCGCAACGTCCATCGTCGTATCCGGGCTCCTTCTCGCCCTGTCCACCACTCAGATCGGGCTGCCGACCACGCCGCGGGACGGTGCCATAGAAGGCAACGACAGCCTGGTGGTGGTCAGCTGGAATGCCCTGGACCACTTCGATGGCGACTCCGCCAGGGAGATCTTCGGCACGCTCAACGCGGATGTGGCCGTTCTCCCCGAACTGCAGCAACGCGACGGCGTGAGCGCTGGGGCACCACGCATTGAGGAAGCGTTGGCCCACGGGGGACTCGACCCACGGGACTTCGACATTTTCGAGTCCCCGCCCACGAGGACCCACATCGCACCGTTGACCGTCATTGTGCGCCGGGCGTTTGTCCCCTACGTCCCCGTCCCCGTGGAGCAGGCCACCTTCGGGACGGTGCACCTCGTGCCACCGCCCGGTTCGGCGCTGCCGGAAATCCTCGCTGTCCACACAGCCCCGCCGGTGCCCAGGTGGATGGCGGAGTGGACAGCTGATCTCATGGGTGTCCGCAATGTCGCCCACGGTGCCGGTGCCAACGCCATCATCGTCGGTGACCTGAACGCCACTGTCCGCCACGGCGGGCTGGGCGGGATCACCACCCACGCAGACGTCCTCACGAGCATCCCGGCGACCGGGCGGGGCACATGGCCCGCCGCAGTCCCACGGATCCTTCGCGCCAGTATCGACCACGTACTCATACCGGTGGGTGCCGCAGCTGTGGCGGAGGCGACGGTGATCGACATCGCCGGATCTGACCACGCTGCGATCGCGACGACGATCTCAATCCAAGGTTGACGCGGCCATTCCCCGCGGGGCGAGCGCATAGGGGTGCCGGCAGCGACGTTCGGAGGTTCCCACGGGTCCCCTACTATGTAGCCGTGTCAACGCCCAGAATCACCGATGCCTCCCTGAAGGCTTTCACGCTGAAACTGGGGGAGAAGCACCCGCCCATCTCCCTCGGCTCGGCGGACCGCACCATCGTCGATGCGGAGGCAGTCAGGGCAAGGTTCTCCGGAACCATCGATTACCTGGCCCGCGTGGAGTTGGAGGTTGACCGCAACGTCCTGGAGTTGCTGACGCTGCTGCCCAACGTCAGTGAAGTCGACAAGATCTTCTACCAGGACGTCTGGTACGACCAAGAAATGGCCCACGGGTACCTGCTGGATCAGCTCCAGGTGGATTTGGGCATGGCGCCCGCGGACCCGTTCATGACCCTCCCGTTGCGCATGAAGCTGTTGGGTGCGTTGGCGCACTGGGAACCCCTCCATGACATCTCCCGGATGCTCTACTACCTGACCGGCGCCTCCACGGAGCGCCAGGCCGTGGTGGTCTACAGCATCCTCATCAAGGAACTGAAGCTCATGGGAGAGGATGCGATCGCCGAGACGATCATTCACCCCATCAAGCAGCAGGAGCCCGGCCACTACACCTTCTACAAGATGTCGGCCGAGAAGATGATGCAGGACGAGGTGCTCAGGCCGTGGCAGCTGCTCGTGATCCGGTTGCTGCGCTCAAAGGCGTTCACGCTGGTGGGTGTGGACTACGTGCAGAAGTACCAGCAGGATCTGGGCGGGGTGCTGACGGAGCTGGGGATGGACCTGGAGATGGAGGTCTATGCCAAGGAGATCGGCCGGTTGGAGGCCAAGCTGCTGTGCGCCAAGGACAAAGGCATGGACTTCCCGCCGTACTTCTTGGAATCGCTGCGCGAGTCCGTTGACATGTACCAGGGACAGGGCACCTTCGAGCCGCCCGTCAACAATCGCTTCATGATCTGAGTTGACCCTCACGTCGCGTCAGGCCGTAGCGTCGATGACATGACTGCAACCAACTTCGACGCCACCCACTTTGACACGCTCATCACCCACCCGGACCGCGACGTCCGCCTCCGCGCAGCCATGGATGCCGGGACTTTCCATGATCGCCACGTCACTGCCATCCTGGTGTCACGCGTCGGCGTGGAGGAGGACTTCCACGTCCGCGAGTACATCACCTGGGCGCTCGTGCAGCACGGACAGCCGGCGATACCCGCGGTGCTGGAGCTGCTCGCCTCCGACAACCCGCTTGAGCGCAGGCAGGCCGCGCACGTCCTCTCCAAGGTTGGTGATCCCGCACACATCTCCCAGCTCGTGACGGTGGTGGGCGACGCCCACCCGGACGTGGCCATCAAGGCCTACCGTGCCGCAGCCAACACCGGCAGCGCCGACGCCGTACCGGCGCTGGTGGCCAGGCTCGGTGACGGCGACGGTGAGCAGCGGGACGCGCTCAGCAACGCCTTCCAACAGCTCGCGGACCTCGGGGTGGCTGCGCTCGCCTCTGCGCTGGTGGACGCCACACCGCAGGTGCGTCTGCACGCCGCTGAGGCGCTCGGCCAGATCGGGGAGGATGCCCAGCCAGCCACCTCGGCTCTGGCCCGAGTCGTGGCCGACCCCGATGCCGACGTGGCTCTCGCCGCCGTGATGGCGCTGGGTTCCGTCGGAGGTGACGAGGCGTTCGCTGCTCTGGAGGACGTCGCAGGGTCGGGCCAGCGTCCGCTCGCTGCGGTGGCGCGTCGACTGGTCAGCGCCTCGGCGTAGTACCGCGGTCACGGAGCCACCGGGCGGCAACGTGGCGCAGGCGGTCATCGGAGGACACCCGTGCCTCCTCGATGGCCGCCTGTGCCGCGTGCCCCGGCAGTTGCCCGAGCGCGACGACAGCCTCGAAACGCACCGTTGCCTCCACATCCTCGATGAGAGGCGCCAGCGCCGGGGCAGCCGACGGGTCACCGATGAGACCCAGCGCCTCGGCTGCTGCGGCACGCACCCGCGGCTCGACGTCGCGCAGTCGCGGGACCAGGAGTTCCATGGAGCCCGGGCCGGCCTGTTCCAGGGCGTCGACGACGGCATTGTGGACGGCGTCGTGCCCACTACCGAGTGCACCGACGAGGGCTTGGCGTGCGCACTCCCCGCCGAGGCGACCCAGCACCTGCGCAGCCTTCGCCACCACCGCCGGGGAGGGATCAGACAGCAGGGGTATGACCATTGGCACCGCGGCGGCATCGCCGACCTTCGACAGGGCATGCGCCGCCTGAGCCCGCACGACGGGATCGGCGTGGCTGAGCAGCGGCATGAGGGCGTCCAGCGCTGACGCACCGTGGCGTGCGATGGCCCAGGTCAACACTTCGCGCACACCGGGCTCGGGGTCAGCGGCCAGCTGCTGCACGAGATCCTCCAACGGCACACCCGACGTGGAGCCCAGCGCCGCACGGAACCGCACATGGGGCTCGGGGTGGCGCAGCCGCTCCGCCTGCGCGACCGCGAAGAGCACCTCCCGCCAGCCGGTCTGCGCGGGTTCCCTCAGCGCGTGCAGCGTCCGCAGAAGGTGCTGTTCGGCGCTGATCCGCTGCTCCACCTCGGCAATGTGGTCCTCCAACACGTCACGGGCATCGAAATCGTCGGCATCCAACGCTGTGGACACTTCGTCGAGGCTCAACCCCAGCGACTTCAGGTGCTGGATCTGCAGGAGGCGCCGCAGGTCGCCGGGGGAGTAGAGGCGGTAGTCGCTGGCGGAGCGCCCGCTGGGTACCAACAGGCCACGTTCATCCCAGTGGTGCAGCGTGCGCACCGACAAACCGGCGTGCCGTGCCACCTCGCCGACGGTCAACCACGGGTCATCGACGGAGTACGGATCCGGAATCCCGCCCTGGTGTGTTCCTGATGACCGCATTGCGCAACCGTAGCCGCGATGTTGTAGGCTCATCGGGCTGCCTGGCGAGGGACCATGACGTGTCCGTAATCGACAAGCCCTCTCTTGCCGGCGCGCCCGTGAACGACATCCAGGAGAGACAGTGGCTGATTTCAAGCTGACAGCAACCCCCCGCAACGAGTTCGGCAAGGGCGCCTCGCGTCGCCTCCGCCGCGCCGACAAGATCCCCGCGGTCCTCTACGGCCACGGCACCGACCCCGTGCACATCTCCCTGCCGGGCAAGGAGACCTTCCTTCTGCTCCGCCAGTCCAACGTGCTGCTGACCATCACCATCGAGGGCGACAGCAAGTCGGTCACCGCACTGCCCAAGCAGGTCCAGCGCGACCCCATCACCTCCTTCCTCGAGCACATCGACCTGCTCATCGTGAGGAAGGGCGAGAAGGTCAGCGTCGAGGTGCCCCTGACCGTCGTCGGTGAGGCCGAGCGCGGCGCACTCGTCAACGTCGACCTCACCTCCCTGCTCGTCCTGGCCCCGGCCACGAGCATCCCCAACGAGATCGAGGTCTCCATCGAGGGCCTCGTCGTCGGCGACCAGATCCTCGCAGGCGACGTGAAGCTCCCCGACGGCGTCGTGTACGAGCACGATCCCGAGGCCATGGTGCTGAACGTTGCGCCCATGCCCACCGCAGAGCCCGAGTCCACCGTCGTCGCTGACGACGAGGGCGACGCTGCTGAGGACGACGAAGAGACCGAGTGATCCCAGGTCCTTTCCTCGTGGTCGGGCTCGGGAATCCGGGCCCGACCTACGCGTTCACCCGGCACAACGTCGGGTTCTGGGCGGTCAGCGACCTTGCGGAGCGCCACGGCGCCACCTTCTCGTTGACGAAGCAGCAGCGCGCCGAGGTGGTCACCGTGACAATCCCGCCGGCGCCCGGCGTCGATGCTGTCAAGCTCGTGCTGGTCAAGCCCACCACCTACATGAACGAGTCAGGCATCGCGGTGCGCGCCGTGGCTGCCTTCCACAAGATCACCCCTGAGCGTGTGATCGCCATCCACGACGAACTCGACCTGGATGCGGGCCGGTTGCGCATCAAGTTCGGCGGCGGCGACAACGGCCACAACGGGCTCAAATCAATGCGGGCTCACCTTGGTACCGGCGACTTCCACCGCGTGCGCGTCGGTATCGGCCGTCCGCCAGGCCGGCAACCGGCGGCCGACTGGGTGCTCGCCAAACTGCGCTCCTCGGACGCCGACGCCATGCGTGTCGACGCCGCCATCGCCGCCGACGCCGTCGAGGCACTGGTGCGCAACGGCCTCGACGCCACGCAGAACCAGTTCAACAGTTGAGCCGTCACAACTGAGCCCTGAGCGAAGCGGGCGGCCGATTCCGGACAGGACGGGTAAGTTGGCACGGTGAAGTTTCCCGGCCTCATCAGCGCACTTGAAGCAGACCCCGCGATCCAGGCCACCGCCACCGACGCCCGGTCCGCCGGCGTCAACGCGTTGGACGTCACCGTCGTCCCCGCATTCTTCCCGGTGGCTGCAGCCACCGTGGCAGCTGAATCGGGCCGAACGGTCCTGCTCGTCACCTCCACCTACCGCGAGGCGGAGCAGCTGACCACTGAACTCGGCAGCCTGCTGGGGGAGGAGGCTGTCGCCTACTTCCCCGCGTGGGAGACGCTGCCACATGAACGGCTCTCCCCGCGACCCGACACCGTCGGCCGTCGGCTCGCCGTCCTGCGGCGGTTGCACGGCGACGCCGTGCAGGTGCCGCAGGTGGTGGTGGCTCCCGTTCGCTCCGTGCTGCAGCCACAGGTACGCGGCCTCTCCACCATGCAGCCCGTCACCGTCACCGCGGGCCGCGAGTACGAACTGTCCCAGCTGCTCGCGGACCTCGTGGCCGCCGCCTACACCCGTGTGGACCTCGTGGAGAGGCGCGGCGAGTTCGCTGTGCGCGGCGGCATCGTCGACGTGTTCGCCCCCACCATGGAACACCCCGTCCGCATCGACTTCTTCGGTGACGAGGTGGAGGAGATCCGCCCCTTCTCCGTGGCCGACCAGCGCTCCACCGGTGAGACCCTGCCCGTGGTCACCGTGATGCCGTGCCGGGAGCTGCTGCTGACCGACGAAGTCCGTAGCAGGGCCAGGAAGCTGATGATGCAGCACCCCGAGCTCTCCGACATGCTGGGGCGCATCGCCGAGGGCCACGCCATCGAGGGCATGGAAGCGCTCATCCCGGTACTCGTCGACGGGCTCGAGTTGCTCGTCGACGTCCTGCCGGCGCACTCGATCGTCCTGACTACCTCCCCGGAACTCGTGCGCACCCGCGCAGCCGAACTCGTGTCCACCAGCCAGGAGTTCCTCGAGGCCAGCTGGGCCGCTGCAGCGGGCGGAGGGCAGTCGCCCATCGACCTCGGTGCCTCGTCCTACTGGAGCCTGGCTGACGTCCGGGCCCACGCCATGGAGCGCGGACACAAGTGGTGGAGCCTGTCCCCCTTCGCCGCGGGCGACGAGAACGAGCCCTACGACGCGTCCTCAGTGCACTCGCGGACGCTGCGTGTCACGCACCCCGATGGTTTCCGCGGCGACTACGACGCGGCTCTGGCCCACGTCCGCAACGTCATGAGGGACGGCTGGCGGGTCCTCATCGGGGTGGAGGGCAGGGGTCTGGCCAGCCGCATGGTGGAGTTGCTGGGCGAGCAGGGCGTCACCGCCGAGATCACAGACCTGACGGAGGAACCCCGCACCGGTGTGGTGGGCATCGTGCTGGGCTGCTTCACACAGGGGTGGCGGGCCGAGCACAGCCGCATCGACTTCATCACGTCCACCGAGCTATCGGGGCAGCAGGCCACGGACCGCAGCCAGCAGAAGTTGCCCAGCCGCCGCCGCAACACCATCGAGCCGCTCGAGTTGCAGGCCGGCGACCCCGTGGTCCACGAGACCCATGGTGTGGGCCGGTTCGTGGAGATGATGCAGCGCACCGTGCAGGGGGCCGTGCGCGACTACCTGGTGCTGGAGTACGCTCCGAGCAAGCGTGGCCAACCCGGCGACAAGTTGTTCGTGCCGATGGACCAACTCGACCAGTTGACACGCTACGTCGGCTCTGAGTCCCCGGCACTGGACAAGATGGGCGGCGCCGAATGGAACAAGCGCAAGACGAAGGCGCGCAAGGCAGTGCGCGAGATCTCCGCCGAGCTCATCAAGCTGTACGCCGCCCGGCAGGCCACGAAGGGACATGCCTTCAGCCCCGACACGCCGTGGCAGCGGGAACTGGAGGACGCGTTCAGCTACGTGGAGACCCCTGACCAGCTCAGCGCCATCGAGGAGGTGAAGGCCGACATGGAGAAGCTCGTCCCCATGGACCGGCTGATCTGCGGCGACGTCGGCTACGGCAAGACCGAGATCGCGGTGCGGGCAGCCTTCAAGGCGGTGCAGGACGGCAAGCAGGTGGCCGTGCTGGTCCCCACCACGCTGCTCGTCACGCAGCACCACGCCACGTTCGCGTCCCGCTTCGCCGGGTTCCCCGTCCACCTCGCGCAGCTGTCGCGGTTCCAGAGCGACGCCGAGGCCAAGAAGGTCCTCGATGGACTCGCCACCGGCAAGGTGGACGTCGTCATCGGCACCCACCGCCTGCTCAGCAAGGAGACCCAGTTCAAGGACCTGGGGCTGGTGATCGTCGACGAGGAGCAACGGTTCGGCGTCGAGCACAAGGAACGCCTCAAGGAGATGCGGGTCAACGTCGACGTGCTGTCGATGAGCGCCACCCCCATTCCTCGCACGTTGGAGACCGCCATCACCGGCATCCGCGAGATGAGTGTCATTGCCACTCCCCCGGAGGAGCGCCACCCCGTGCTCACGTTCGCGGGCCCTTACGACACCGCTCAGGTGAAGGCCGCCATCCGGCGGGAGCTGGCCCGTGAGGGTCAGGTGTTCGTGGTCCACAACCGGGTCAACAGCATCGAGAAGTCCGCGGCGCAGCTGCGCGAACTGGTGCCCGAGGCGCGCATCGTCACGGCGCACGGCCAGATGGGCGAGAACCGCCTGGAAGCGGTCATGCAGGACTTCTCCGAGCGCCGGGCCGACGTGCTGGTGTGCACCACCATCGTCGAGGCGGGCATCGACATCTCCACCGCCAACACGCTGATCATCGAGCGCTCCGACCAGCTCGGACTCTCGCAGCTCCACCAGCTGCGCGGGCGCGTGGGCCGTTCCCGGGAGCGCGGTTACGCCTACCTGCTGTACCCGAAGGACAAGCCCCTGTCGGAGGCATCGCATGAGCGACTGGCCACCATGGCGTCGCACACGGACCTCGGTGCCGGCATGTCGATCGCCATGAAGGACCTGGAACTTCGCGGGGCCGGCAACCTGCTGGGAGGCGAGCAGTCCGGGCACATCGCGGACGTCGGCTTCGACATGTACCTGCGGCTGGTGGGGGAGGCCGTGGCCAGCTACCGCGGCGAGGACACCACCCCGGAACCCGTGATGCGGATCGAGCTGCCGGTG
>JBBSRQ010000009.1:0-35800 GCA_038242845.1 Propionibacteriales bacterium
GCACCCCCCGGTGGCCAACAGCATCGCGGTGCCTGCACGTCCTCGCAAGAGCCACGCACGTTCGTGCACGACCCCCCCGACCAGTTGCACCTTGATGCGATGAATATTCCATTTGCCCATCACCACCGTGGACGCGCAAGAATGGGACGCTTGCGTTCACGCGTGCCACGATGCCGTGGCCGGGACGGGATGTAGGCTCCCGGTTTGTGGAAATCCCGGTGATCGAGGCAAAGGGCCTGCGCAAGTCCTACGGGGACTTCGAGGCCGTGCGTGGCATCGACTTTAACGTCGCCCCCGGTGAATCCTTCGGTCTCCTTGGCCCCAACGGGGCGGGCAAGTCCACGACGATGCGCATGATTGGCGGTGTCTCGCACCGCAGCAGCGGGGACCTGACGATCCTGGGTATGGATCCCAACCGCGAGGGACCCCGCATCCGCGCGCACCTCGGGGTGGTGCCGCAGCAGGACAACCTGGACATGGACCTGAGCGTGATTGACAACCTCATCACCTACGGACGCTACTTCGGGCTTCCGCGCTCCTTCCTCAAACAGAAGGCGGAGTTGCTGCTGGAGTTCGCCGAGCTCACCGAGAAGCGCACGGAGAAGGTGGACGACCTCTCCGGCGGCATGAAGCGCCGCCTCACCATCGCCCGCGCCCTGGTGTCGGATCCGCGAATCCTTCTGCTGGACGAACCCACCACCGGCCTCGACCCGCAGGCCCGTCACATCCTCTGGGACCGTCTGTTCCGGCTCAAGGAACAGGGCATCACCCTCGTGCTGACCACGCACCACATGGATGAGGCCGAGCAACTCTGCGATCGCCTCGTGGTAGTGGACCACGGCAGGATCGTGGCCGAGGGCACGCCGTCGGCCATGGTGCGTCAGCACGCCGGGCGCGAGGTGGTGGAGCTGCGGTTCGGTTCCGAGCGCAATGCTGGATTGGCGTCATCGTTGGAGGGCATCGGTGAGCGGACAGAGGTCCTGCCGGACCGGCTGCTGATCTATGCCACCGACGGTGAGGCTGCACTGGCGGCCGTCATCGCCCGAGGACTGGAGCCGACGTCGTCACTGGTGCGCCGCTGCTCGCTCGAGGACGTGTTCCTCCGGCTGACAGGTCGGACCCTCATTGACTGACCACCCGTCCCCCACACCGCTGGTTGATGATGCCGCCGCCAGGGTGACCTCACTGCCCGTACCCATGACCCACGACGAGATGGCTGACGCGGTCGCTCGCCGCGGCTCGCTGTTCACACTGGAGGCATGGCTGGTGCAGGCGAAAGCCTACGTGGGCAGCATCCTCGGCGTCGGGTTGCTGTCGCCGCTGCTGTACCTGATGGCCATGGGCGTGGGTCTCGGGGTGGTGGTGGACCGTGCCTCCGGCGGCGGCCTCGGAGTGCCGTACCTGCACTTCGTGGCGCCCGCCCTGCTGCTCTCGACGGCGATGGCGGCGGCCACCGAGGAGAACACCTTCACGATCATGGCCGGGTTCAAGTGGCGGGAGACCTATTTCGCCCCCCAGGTCACACCCGTCCGCCCCGAGCAGATCGCCGGCGGGCACGTGCTCGGTGTCAGCCTCCGCTACCTGGTGACCTGTGTCATCTACTGGGTGGTGCTGGCCGTCTGCGGCGCCATCCCCCACCTGGTCACGGGACTCCTGCTGATCCCCATCGGGATGCTGTGTGCATCGTCGGTGGGGCTGCCTATCATGGCGTGGGCCTCAACCATCACGCAGGACAAGGGACAGTTCGCGCTGCTGGGCCGCTTCGTGATCATGCCAATGATGCTGTTCGCTGGCACCTACTTCCCGCTGGACACCCTCCCGGTGTTCCTCCGACCAATCGGTTGGGTCTCCCCGCTGTGGCATGCCGTCGAACTGGGTCGCGCGGCCACGCTCGGCACACCCATGGCGACCTGGATGGTCGCCGTCCACGTGGGTTACATGATCCTGCTCTGCCTGGGTGGGTGGGTCCTGGCGCTGAGCCACTACCGACGGAGGCTCCGCGGATGAGCGCCGCCCCCGCCCAGCGCGCACCGCTCCCGGATGCGCAAGGCCTCGTCCGTCAACCGTTGCGCTCCAGCATGTACAGCGGCAACGCCCGCGCCGTGTTCGACCGTGGCATGCGCTCACAGTGGCAGGGGAACCTGGGTGTGATGGTGTCGGGCTTCATCGAGCCCGTGCTGTTCCTGCTGGCCATGGGTCTGGGGCTGGGCGCCCTGATCGGCACCATCACCGACGACGCGGGCCGCGTCGTGGAGTATCCCGCCTACATCGCCCCGGCCCTGCTCGCCACCTCCGCCATGAACGGTGCGGTCTACGACTCCACCTGGGGCGTCTTCTTCAAACTCAAGATCAGCAAGATCTACAGCGGCATGCTGAGCACCACCCTTGGCCCCATGGACGTGGCACTGGGTGAGATATCCGTCGCGCTGGTACGCGGCGGCGTGTACGCCACCGGCTTCGTTGCCGTCATGGGGGTGCTGGGCCTGATCTCGTCATGGTGGGCGCTGCTGATGGTCCCTGCGTGCCTAGTCATCGCTTTCGGCTTCGCCGCGCTGGGAATGGCCGCCACCAGTTTCCTGCGCACGTTCCAGCAGATGGACTGGTTGACGCTCGCCCTGATGCCGATGTTCCTGTTCTCCGCCACGTTCTACCCACTGAGCGTGTACCCGGAGGGGGTGCGGTGGTTCATCATGGCGCTGCCCCTGTGGCATGGCGTCGAGATGCTGCGGGCGCTCAACGGCGGTTGGGTGGACTGGTCGACCGCCGGGCACGCCCTCTACTTCGTGATGGTCGCGGTGCTGGGGACCTGGGCCGCCGCCATACGGTTGAAGGCCCTGTTCCTGCGCTGAGCCACCTCTGAGGGCGCGTGCCCTCACCCGTTGTTCATCTGCCCTGCGATCTGCGCGGCACTGGCTTCGTTCGCTTCAAAGGCCCCCGCCGCATTTCCGAGCTTGCCCCGGAACCCATCGAACTCCGTGCTGGCACCGGAGGACCACTGCGACGCAGCACCGGAGAGTTCGTTGTGGGACGGCTCCGCGTTCTTCACCAGCCCGAAGTCGCTCTCCTTCTTGGACTCGGCGGACAACGATTGCATCTCGCCTGAGAGCTGGCTCCACTTCGCGGCGGTCTTGCGCATCTCGTCCGGGTTGGATCCACGGACGTCATTGCTGGCACCGCCGGAGCCTGCTCCCTCGCCTGTCCCGGCGCCGTTGGAGGCACCCCCACCGGAGTAGCCCCCCGAGCCCGGCCCGGATGTGCCAGTTCCGCTGGGAGCGGTGACTCCGCCGTCCGGCCTCACGCCGACGCCGCCGGGGTTCTGTACTTTCCGAGGGTCGCGGGTGCAGAACCGGGCGTGTGTTCCTCGTGACGGACCAGAGCCTCGCCCCAACGCTCCTCCACCTCTGCGAACACGCTCCGGAATGCAGCAAGGGCCCGCGCGTCACACGGGGGCAACTGGCTGAAGTCCATGTCGCCGTGGCCAACGTCTTCTCGCATGGGAACGTCGGCCACGCCGATGTGGGCGAACGCGAGGGCCTGCGTGAAGCAGTCCGCCAAGGAGCGTCGCCCCAGCTTGGCGTGCCACTGGGGGGAGACGCGAACCCTGCTGAGCCGGCAGTCCTCCACCCAGACGCGAACGATGCCACGGCCGTCGCTCACCCCACCATCCTTGGTGTCGAGCTCTGTCTCATGGTCATCCTGAACATCAGCGTCGGTGAGTATGACAAGTCAGCGGCTCAGGCGGCGCCGCGGCTCAGGCGTGGTGCGAGGCCACCCGGCTCCGGAACTGGCTCGGTGTCAGCTTGCGCCGGCCAGCGATCGAGGCCACCGACAGAATCACCGCGATCAGCGCCACCAGCAGCATGCCGCCAATGTAGCCGGCCATTCCCGTGCCCTCCGAGATCCAGGTGCGGATCATGAGCAGGCCGTTGTGGACGGGCGAGACCGATGCGACGGCGTCGAAGATGCCGGGGGTGGCCGATGTGAGGCCGAGCACCACGCTGATCGCCAGGAGCAGCAGGGAGATCCCCCGCCCGACGTTGCCGAGCCATGCCGTGAGGGCGTGGTTCACCAGCGCGAAGACGGCACCGAGAACGGCCAGCAGACCCATCACACCCAGCAACCGTCCGGCCGGCAGTCCCAGCACCATGCCACCCATCAGAGCGAAGACGAGCCCTTCGATGGCTGTGATGAGGACCGGCGTCCCCACCGCGCGGCCCCAGAGCGTCGCATTCGAGGAGCTCGAGGTCAGGATGCCGGAAGGGACGGGGCGCGACACCACGAACGTGGCCAGCGACGCCAGCCACAGCACCGAGACCATCACCAGCGCCACCAGGGCGGCACGCGAGTTGTCCACCAGGTCATCGGACTGTGCGACCGGATTGGAGACCACGGTTGACAGCTTCTCCCGTGCCTCAGGGGTGTAGGTGGGCACCTGCTCGGCACCCTTGGCGAGTTCCGTGGCAAAGGTGTCAGTGCCCTCAGCGAGCTGTCCCGCACCGTCGTCGAGTTGCACGATTGCATCCGAGAACTTCCGCGCACCCGTGGCTGCGGAGTCCACGCCACCCGTGTACTGGACGACGCCGCTGACGAACTGGGACACGCCTGCCGAGAGGTCAGTGGCCCCGCTGCTCAACTGGCTGGCGCCGTCGGAGAGTTGGGATGCACCGATGGACAGCTGCGCGACGCCGGCGGGCAGGGCCGCCACCTGGGTGTTGAGTTCGTTGATACCGCCCAGGAGTTGGGTGGAGCCCGAGCCGAGCTGGTCGGCGTTGTCGACGAGGGGCTTCGCCTGGGTGACCAGGGTGCCCGCGCCGTCGGAGAGCTGCTTCAGTCCGCTGGAGAGTTTCCCGAGCTGTTCCTGCGTGGCGGACTCGATCTGGCCCGGCACCTGCTCGATACCGCCCGCCAGTTGCGCGGCACCGGTCGTGAGGCCACCTGTGCCCTTGGCGAGTGCCGCGGCACCGCCCTTGAGGGAGGTGTCGGTGGTGGGATCTGGGGTGTTCAGCGCGGCCGACCCGGTGCCGGTTCCGGCGCGGAAGCCCGCGGTGAAGCCGCCCTCAGCACCTTGCTCGAAGACCGCCTGGAGCGTGCCGCAGGTCTCAGGATCCTCCACCGGGCACTCGAAGGCGCCCTTGACCTGCTCGAGGCCCGCGAGGGCCTGGCTGGGAGGGGCGGTCTTGCCGGAGGCGAAGGCCTGCAGCTGCTGGTCAACGGCACCAATTCCTGCATTGACGCCCTTGGCGCCCTGGTCCACCTGCGTTGCGCCGGCAGCGAGATCATTGGCACCGGTGACCAACGGGGCGAACGGGTCCGCACCCGACGTGTCACCATCAGCGGCGAGGCCGGCGATGACCTGGTCGATGCCGCCCTTCAGCTGGGCGACCCCCCCAACCACCTGCTTGGTGCCGGAGGTGTAGCCGGGGATGGCTCCGAGCAGTGGCTTGGCGCCGGTGGCCAACTGGTCCACACCGTCGGCAAGCTTGGGGGCCTGGGCTGCGAACTCCGAGACCCCGGCGTCGAGTTGGGACGCCCCGTCAGCCAGTCCGGACGCACCGTCGGCGAGCTGCGTGGTGCCGTCGGCGAGCTGTTCGCCACCAGCGACGAGTTCCATCGAGTTCTCCGACAGCGTGGTCAAACCGTCGGAGAGCTGCACGGCACCGTCCGAGGCCTGGCCGGTGCCGTCAGCCAGCTTCGTTGCACCGTCGGAGAGCTGTTGGGCGCCGTCGACGATGGTGGTGAACTGGTCGGCCACCTGGTTGAAGCCGACGTAGATGCCGTCGAGGTAGCCCTCCGTGAGCTGGGAGTTGATCGTGTCGGCCGCGAGGCGGGCGATCTCCTGGGCGACGGCCGCGTCAGTGACGGGGGCGTTGTCCGAGACCTGCACCGCAACCGTGGCCTGGCGTGCCACGTCGGCGTCGTTGGCACTGAAGGAGGTGGCGGCTGCCGAGAACTCCTTGGGGATGGTGACGACGGCGGCGTACTTGCCGCTCTCCAGCCCATCCTTGGCGTTCCTGGCGTCGGCCAGTGTCCACCCGATGTTGTCGCCGTCGCGCTCCACGATGGCCCCGGCGAGCTGGCGTCCCAGCGGGACCAGTTGTCCCTCCAGCTCCACGGCCTCGTCGAGGTTGACGACGGCAGCGCTGACGCGCTCGTCGTTGTTGGTGCCACCGAGGCCGACCAGTGCGGCCACGGCCAGCAGCGGCACCAGGATCAAGGCCATTAGGGCCGGCCAGCTGACGCGGTGGCCTGCGTGGGTGCTTTCGGGCCTCATGCGTTGCTCTCCTGCAAGTTGGTTTCGGCGACGTTCATCACGCCGTCGGGGTTGGAGTCTTCAAGGGGTGCTGTGCTGGTGGCGCACAGGAACAGCGCGAAGCCGCCCGTGCGTGCCTGCTCCACGAGGTGTGCCAGGGCGGCGCGCTCAGCGCTGGAGCCGACGACGTCAACGGAGTCGATGACCACGAGGCTGCCGTCGCGGGGGGTGATGCCCTGCAGTGCGTCGGTGACGTCCCGGCTGACCGCGAGGTCGAGATGGAGGGTGCGTCGCCGCACCGTGGACGCTGCCTGGGGCAGCAGTTCGCCTGCCACCCGGGCGCGTCCCGAGGTGGTTTCGAGGCGACCGGTCAGTGCCATGGCGGCACCGGTGCGGGCCCCGAGCGGACCGACGATGCCGACGACCGCCCCGGCCGGCACGGACAGGTCGATGGGGTTGACGATCCCCTCCACAGCAAGGCCTTCCGCGTGCACGATGTCGTCGGTGCCGGGCCAGTTGGCCATCTCCAGTTTCTTGGTGAGGACCTCGCCCTCGACGTCGAACGTCGGGAGGATCCGGTCCAGCCACTTCGGCAGCCACCACGCCCTGTCGCCGAGCAGCGCCATCACGGCCGGAACCAGGGTCATCCGGACGAGGAACGCGTCCACGGCCACGCCCACGGCCAGTGCGAAGGCGATCTGTTTGATGGGCCCCATGCCCTCGGGGACGAAGAACGCGAAGACCGAGAACATGATGATGGCGGCCGCCACCACGACGGGCCCGGACGCGACGAAGCCGTCGCGGATGGCGTTGATGGCGCTCTTGCCGTGGACGTACTCCTCACGCATCCGGCTGACGAGGAACACCTCGTAGTCCATGGCGAGGCCGAACAGGATGCCCATCACCAGGATCGGCAGGAAGCTGATGACCGGCATCGGCCTGTCGAGGTTGATGAGTTCCTTCAGGAAGCCGTCGTTGAACACCAGCGCCGTGGCACCGAAGGCGGCGCCGACGCTGAACAGGTAGCCGACGGTGGCCTTGATCGGTACGGCGACGGATCTGAACACGGCCGCGAGCAGCACCAGCGACAGTCCGACCACGAGGACGCCGAACGGCAGCAGCGCTCCCGCCAGCTTGTCCGTGACGTCGATCTGAACGGCAGTGAAGCCGGTCACGGCGGTACTGACGCCGTAGCGGTCCTCCCATTCGACCGTCTTGTCGCGCAGACGCTCGACGAGCTCGGCGGTGGCCGGGTCGTCGGAGGCGGTGGTGGGGATGATCTGGATGAGGCCGGTGTCGGCGTTCTGGTTGGGGGTGGCCAGCGGGACGGAGGCGACGCCGTCGATCTTCTCGATGTCGCTCTTCAACGAGCTCATGAGGCCGAGCGGGTCGGTGGATCCGATGATGTCGGCGGTGATGATGAGCGGCCCGTTGAACCCGGGGCCGAAGTACTCGTCGATGAGGTCGTAGGCGATGCGATCCTGCGCACCGGCCTCGTGCTGGCCGGAGTTGGGCAGCGAGAGCTCGAGGTCCATGGTGGGGACGCTGAGAGCACCAAGGCCGAGCACCACCACCACGATCGTGACGACGGGGTGCTTGGTGGTGATCCCCACCCACCATGCGAACGGGCCACCCCTCTTCTTCGGCTCGGGGACCACCTCGTCATCGTCAGCGAGCTGTTCGTGGGCCGCAGCCTTCTTCGCCTTGCGCGAGATGCGAACCTTGGGCCGCATGCGCTCACCCAGCAGCCCCATGAACGCGGGCAGCAGCGTAATGGCGATGACCACGGCGAACGCCACGGTCAGTGCCGCGAAGACACCCATGGTGGTCAGGAACGGGATGCCTGCGACGCCCAGCCCCAGCAGAGCGATGAAGACGGTGAGTCCCGCGAAGATGACGGCCGAGCCGGCGGTGCCCACGGCGCGGCCCGTCGACTCCTCGGGCTCCATGCCGTCGCGGAGTTGGTCGCGGTGGCGGTACAGGACGAACAACGCGTAGTCGATGCCCACCGCCAGGCCCAGCATCACCGCGAGGAGGGGGGTGACGGAGTTGATGGCGGCGAAGCTGGTGATCAGCAGGAGGATGGACATGGAGATGGCGACGCCGATGATGGCCGTCAGGATCGGCAGCCCGGCTGCCACGAGGGACCCCAGCACCACGGTCAGGACGACGAGTGCCACCAGCAGCCCCGCACCCTCGGTGACGCTGATGCTGGGCAGTTCGATATTGAACGCCGCGCCACCCATGTGCACCTGCGACCCCGCGGGCAGCTTCGCCTGGAGGCGTTTCGATGCGTCGGTGATGCTCTGCAACTGCTCAGTGGTGGGGTTGTCCGCCACGTCGAGGGTCAGCTGCGCGATGGCGGCCGTGTTGTCGTCGTTGATGAGCCCCTTGACCATCTCGTTCCATGGGGAGGTGACCGAGTCCACCGTGCCAAGATCCTCGAATTCGTTCAGGTGCGCCTCCACGTCCGACTGCAGGTCGTTGATGTTGGTGCCCTTGGGGGCGATCACGATGGCCGTGGCACTCAGGGCAGCGCCCTCGGGGAACGTCATGCGCAGCTTGTCGAGTGCCTCCTGCGACGACGACCCGGGGATGCGGAACTCGTCGTCGAAGTCACCCATGAGCAGGGCGCCGGAGGTTCCCACCAGTGCGAGCAGTGCCATCCACAACCCGATGACCTTCCAACTGTTGCGATAACACCAGCGGCCAAGGGCGTACAACTGAGCGGACATCAGTACCTCAAAGATTCGATACAGGAGTGAATGCATTAGCATACAGTTCTGTATCGACACTCCCAAACCCCGGGCTCATCTCGGTATCCAGATGATCTAGGCTCGCCCCATACCCCCCATCGTCGAAGGAACCATGACCGAGACAACACCGCGCCGAGAACAGACCCGACTACGCCTCGTGGAGGCTGCCATCGACGAGTTCGCCGTGCGCGGCATCGACGCCACCAGCGTGGAGCAACTCTGCGAGGCCGCAGGGTTCTCCCGTGGCGCCTTCTACTCGAACTTCGCCACCAAGGACGACCTCTGCATCGCGATCATGGAGTACCACCGCGACCAGGTGCTGGGGGGCCTGTCACAGGTGTTCACCGACCTGCCCCAGGGCGTCGGCGTCGACTGGGTCACGGGTGAGGCCCTCCTGGAGTTCTTCCAGATCGTCGCGCCCACCGAGCACTTCCAGCGCACGCTCGTGGAGATCCGGCTGCGTTCCACCCGCAGTCCCGAGCTCGGCCGTAGGGTGGAACAGGTGGGCGAGGAGACCCGCCCCGGCATGCACCGGTTCATCGACGGCCTCGCAGACCAGCTGGGCGTGGAGTTCCGGCTCACCACCCCACAGTTGCTGGACGTGCTCGAATCCCTCTTCTTCTACGACATGAACAGCGCCCGGACCGACGTGCGTGACCTGATCGGACCCGTCGCGCTCGCCCTGTCACAACCCAAGGAGTCCTCCCATGGCTGAAATTCACAACCTTGTCACCTCCGGCAACCATGACCCGCAGGGTCCCCCGGAGCACGAGAACAACGTCTGGCTCATCGGGGACGACAAGGAAGTCCTGGTCATCGACCCGGCGCACGATGCCGGCGCCGTCGCGGAGGCGGTGAACGGTCGGGATGTCGTCGCCGTCGTCCTCACACACGGCCACTGGGACCACATCCGCGCTTCGCGCGACCTCGCCGCACTGGTGGGTGATCCCGAGATCTACCTGTCACCGGAAGACCAGTTCCTGTGGGCCGAGAGCCATGGTGACGCCCCCTTCGAGCCGCTGCTGGAGGGCAAGAGGTTCACCGTCGGCGGGACCACGCTGGAGGTCGTCGGCACACCCGGGCACACACCCGGCTCCATGAGCCTGTACTGCGAGGACCTGAACGCCGTGTTCACGGGCGACACACTGTTCGAGGGTGGACCCGGCGCCACCCGCTGGGACTACTCAAGCTTCGAGCGGATCATCGCCTCCATCCAGAGCCAGCTTTTCACGCTGCCCGACGACACGATCGCCCACACGGGCCACGGGCCGTCGACGTCCGTCGGCGCCGAGTCCGCACAGCTGCAGGAGTGGATGGACCGCGGCTGGTGACTCCGGCACCCCGCATGTCCGCCCAGCAGGTCGGCGTCCGTACTGGCACTCTGAGCTGATGGACGTCGACCGCTCACACATCCGTGCCAAGGCACTGGTGGTGCTGCTCAACCCCGGGCGCACCGCCCACGCGGTCATGCGGTGCGCGGCAACCACCGAGAACCCCCGGGGTTTTCACCGGTTCGTCGGCGGGACCGTGGAGTTGGGGGAACGCGCGGAGGACGCCCTCCAGCGCGAAGTCCGCGAGGAACTTGACGTCGAGCTACGAGATGTACGGCGCGTGGGTCTGGTCCAGAACATTTTTAGCTTCAACGACGAACTGGCGCACGAGATCGTGTTCCTCTACGCCGCGGAGTCACGATCGCCGCTCACCATCCCGGGTGAGTACGTCGACAACGGCGAACCCATCTGGGTGGAGTGGCGCCCAGTCGACGACACCGCTGAGGCATTGCCGTTGTATCCCGACGGGACGAGCGCTCTGGTCCGCAGCCACGTGATCTCACTGGCCTCGTCGTCCCTCACAGAGCCTCCACCCGATCGGGGCTGGTGAGCCGTGACGTCGCAACTCGTCCGTCGTCCCCTTCCTTGCCGCCGCCCTTCTAGGATGAGTGCATGAGCGACAGGGACGAGCGAGCGGCGGACGCCCGGCGACGGGTGGAGATGAGCGAGAGTGCCGCACGCCGCGAAGCCATGGCCGCCCAGGTTCTCATCGACGAGTTCGTGGCCACAGCGATGGCCAACGGCCCCGCCCCTGTGCCCCTGAAGGCAGTCACGCTGGACGGCCACGTGGTGAAGACGGACAAGACGGGCTGGTACATCCGGCAGAACAAGTCCATCGCCATCGACACCGAGGGCGGCTACCACTCCCTCACCGTCCCGGGTGGCTGGGTGGAACGGTTCCGTGGCGTGAAGCTTCCCGGCACGCAGCCGTCCCTCACGGTGGGCAAGGGCGGCCGCGACGGAGAAACCGGATCCCTCAAGGAATTCCTCGGCTGGGTACTGGCCGGGCAGGTTCCGCAGCAGTAGCGTTCTCCACAGACTTGTCCACGTTGTGGAGAACCTCTTGGTGAAAAACCCGATCAGTCGGGCTTCTGCGTCGCTCCACCCACCACTTCCGACGACAACGCCTTAGTTCTCCACAGTTTGTGGCCGAGGGCTACCTTCTGGACTCTTCGCAACATACATTGCGGTGTCTAGGAGGTGAGTGATGCTCCTCGATCACCAGCCAACGAAGGCTGACATCACACCACCCCCGGCGCCTCGACCGGACGCGGTACAGCTGCGCGCACGGCGCAGCCCCCGGCTGATGGCCCTGGGCGTACTCGCAGTGGTGCTGGGCGGACTGGGTGCTGCCGCCCTCTACTCGATGAACACGAACAACATCAGCGTCGTCGTCATGGCCCACGACGTCGTGCGGGGAGATGAGATCCAGCCCTCGGACCTTGCAGTGGTCAGTATTCCGGGTGGGCTGCAGGTGGAGACGAGCACTGTGAATGGGATGGACGAACTCGTGGGCCGGACCGCCCGCAGCGATCTGCCTGCCGGCTCCTTCCCGCTGGCGAGGCACGTGGGCGAGGACCCCATCCCCGTTGACCACTCGCTCATTGGAATCCGCTTGGTCTCGGGTCGGCTTCCCACGGCTGAGCTCCCTCCCGGCACCCACGTCCAGCTGATCAGCCTTGTCGAGGGCGACGGGCGTGCTGTGGACGCCGTGGTGGCAGCCTCTCCACGGCTGTTGGATGACGGCTCCGGGCATCTTTTGGACGTGACCGTCGCGAACACTTTCGCCCAGTCCGTGGCGACCCTGGCAGCGACAGACCAGTTGGTGCTCATCGCGGTGGGGGACAACTGATGGCGACGATCCTGATCACCAGCGCCCCCGGATCACCGGGGGTGACGACCACGGCGCTGGGCATGGCACTGACATGGTCGCGCGACGTCCTGCTGGCCGACTGTGATCGCGACCCGGCGCAGGCCGTCCAGGCCGGGTACCTGCGCGGGATGGACCATGGCGGGCGTGGGCTGGCGGCGCTCGCGCGACTCCACCGGGAGAACAGGGCACTGGCCCCCGATGTGTGGCGGCACACCGTGCCACTGGTGCAGTACGACGACGTGCAACGCCGTTTCCTGCCGGGGTTCTCCCAACCAGCCACAGTGCGGTTGTTCGACAGCGTCTGGCCGGACCTGGCTGACGCCTTCACGGCACTCGACGAGAAGGGCGTCGACGTGATCGTCGATGCGGGACGGGTGGGGCGCGACGGTCTCCCTCTGCCCCTGCTCGTCCAGGCCGATGCCGTGTGCTTCCTGACGCGCACCAACCTGCGTGCTCTCGCGGCCGCACGCCTCTACCTGCCCGTGGTGGCTGAGCAGCTGGATCACCTGCCGACGACCAGGGCACTTGGCCTCGTGCTCGTGGACCCCAACAAGCCCTACGACGGCGGCGAGATAGCCGCCCAGTTCGGCGTGCCGTGCTGGGCGGAGCTACCCCGCAATGACAAGCTCGCCGCCGTCCTCTCCGATGGTGCGCCTGAGCCGAAGCGGTTCATGGACAGTTCCCTGATGAACCAGCTGCGCGCCACGGGCCTGCGACTGCGTGAACGGATTTCCAACGCTGCCGAACTTGAGCGTGCGCTGACGTCGAGGGCCCCCTCCAATGTCTAGCCCGGCATCTCAGCTGCCCAGCCTGGGCGGAGCTTTCTCGACACTGGCGGCCGCAGACTGGCACCCGCCCGTCGGCCACATCTCCGATGCGGAGCCCCCATCCGTATCGTCGACCGTCACGGAAGTGGACTGGCAGCTTGTGGTCGCGCTGCGCCGGAGCGCCGCGGAACAGATCGGTCTGGCCGGCGAACGGTGGCGTGAGGAGCACCACGCCCCCATGCCTGCGGAGGACCGACGGGTCCAGGGCCGCTCCATCATCCGCTCCGTGGTCCACACGCATGCCGAACGGCTCAGCGACCTTGGTGATGCCCTGTGGCCGCTCGAACTGGAGACCCGCTACGCAGACGCCGTCGAGAACGCGGTCTTCGGCTACGGCCGGCTGCAGCCCCTGTTCGACATCCCGACAGCGGAGAACATCGAGATCCACGGCTGGGACTCCGTCATGGTGCAGTTCGGCGACGGACGCCGTGCATCCCACCACCCAGTGGCAGACTCGGACGAGGAGTTGGTGGACGCCATCCGGTTTCTCGGGGAGACCGCCCCCGCTCCCCGCCCGTTCGACGACGCCCATCCCACGATGACGGTCGCGCTGGGAGACCGATTCCGTCTGCACGCAATGGGGTTCTCGATCTCGCACCGACCCACCATCGCCATCCGGCAACACATCCTGACCGAGGTCACACTGTCCGATCTTGCGGAGGACGGCATGCTGCCGCAGCCGTTGGCCAGGATGCTGCAATCGGCGGTGCTGGCGCGCAAGTCCATCGTGATCTCGGGCGACCAGGGAGCCGGCAAGACCACGCTGCTGAGGGCGTTGATTGCAGCCATCCACCCGGGTGAGCGATTCGGGACCATCGAGACCGACTACGAGCTCCTGACGCACCTTCAGAAGGAGCGACGCAACGTCGTCGCACTGCAGGCCAGGATTGGGCTCGGAGAGAGCATCTCGGGGACGGCCGTCGGCTCGTGGAGCGTCGCCGACCTGATACCGGAGGCGCTGCGGCAGAACCTTGCACGCCTGATCATCGGTGAGGTACGTGGCGCGGAAGCAGGCGCGATGTTCGAGGCCATGACCACAGGGGCCGGAACCCTGAGCACGACACACTCCCACTCCGCCCGCTCCACGATCGACCGCCTCGCGTCCCGCGTTGCCCAGGGAGGCGTCCTGACGGTGGAGGAAGCAATGCGCCAGATCGCGCACAACATCCACTTCATCGTGCACGTGACGCTCGAGGACAACTCCTGGAGAGGGGGTCTCCGGCGCAGGTACGTGAGCGAAGTCCGGCAACTGACCGGGGCCATCGAGAACGGCCGTCCCACCACGCATCTGGTGTATCGGGCCGCAACCCCCAGCGATGGCGAACTGTTCCAACCCGAGGCGGAGATGGCGGCGGAGCTGTCGCGGTTCGATGTGGGTGTGACATGGAACCGGTGATGGCGGGCGGCGTTGGCGCTCTCATGATGCTGGGCGTCATCCTGATCGTGAGCGGCCTGCGTCGTCATGAACGTGGTTTGTCCACAGATACTTCCACAGGCCTGTGGAGACGGGGACGCAGCCTGTGGACGTCCTGGAGTCGCGCCCGTCGCGCGTGGATCGTGTCCAGCGTGGTGGCAGGTGTCGTGGTCGCAACGGCGACGGGGTGGCTGATCGCTGTCGCCCTGGTGCCCGCCGCACTGCTGGGTATCCCGTTGCTGCTCTCGGAACCCCCGCAGCGTGAGATCGAGACGCTGGCCGCACTGGATCGCTGGATCCGTCTGCTGGCCCCGTCCATCGCCACGGGTAAGTCGATCCGGGACGCCATCCTCGCCACCCGAACGCAAGCGCCGCCCTTCCTGCGGGAGCCCGTCACACGGCTCGTCGCGCGGATGGACCAGGGATGGACCACCCGAGAAGCCCTCCTGGCCATGGCCGACGACCTCTCCTCCGCCGACTCCGACGCAGTGCTCGCCGCCCTGGCGATCTCCTCGAGCCGCGGCGGTGTGGGGACGCGGACGACTCTTTCTGCCTTGTCGGAGAACACACAGGAACGACTGCACGCACTCAGGGAGATCTCCACGGAACGGGCGAAACCACGAGCCGTCGTCCGTCAGGTGACCATCATCACCCTGGTGGTGCTCGGGGGTTCCATCCTGCTCGGAGGCAATTTCTTCGAGCCCTACCGGAGCCCGCTCGGACAGGCGCTCGCGGCCGGCCTGGCCTCGGCCTACGTAGGGGCACTCGTCATGCTGCGGCGCCGCACCATCACTGAACCCACCGCCCGATTCCTGCGGGGTGCATCGTGATCTCCACGTGGGGCCTCATGGTGCTGTGTGGCGTCCTGGTGGGCGGTGGCATCTTCATCATTGGCGTTGGGACCACGCGCCGCACGCTGCGATTGGAGGATGCACTGGCCGTGCTGGACGGTGTCGAGCGCCTGCCTCCCATCCGGTACGAGGACGACCTGAGGGGCCTGGAGGCTCTGGGTGGTTGGCTGCACAGACGGCTCCGGCTCCCGTTGACTGTGCGGCAACAACAGTTGCTCCTGCTCCAGGAGCGCAGCGTTGCGGATTTCTTCGCGGAGAAGTTGGTCCTGTCGTTGGCAGGCGTACTCCTCCCCACGATGTGGCTGCTCATGCAGTACCTGCTCGGAGCGCCCTCAGGGCCGATGCCACTGGTCCTCTCCGTCCTCGGTGGAGTCGTCGGCTACTTCCTGCCGGATTGGCGGCTGTCAAAGTCCTCCACCCAGGTACGCCGGGCGACGACGCAGAGCATCCACACGTTCTTCGACCTCGTGGCCCTTGAGCGAATGGCCAATGCCTCTGCGACGCAGGCAGTGTCGGCGGCTGCGGCCGTTTCCGAGGCCCCACTTTTCCGGCGCATCACCTCCGCGCTCGACCGTGCCCGGCTCGAGCAGACGGCCCCATGGCCGGAGCTGCGGCGCGTGGCCAAGGAATGGGACATGCCGGAACTGGATGACTTCGTCGACGTGATGAAGCTGGAGGAACAAGGGGCCGCCCTGGCCGATGTCCTGCAGGCGCGCGTGCGTGAGCTTCGGGATGCCCACCTGGCGCAGCAACGCACCGCCGCGCACGCGGCGACGGAGTCGCTGACCCTCTGGATGACCTTGCCCGCCCTTCTTCTGGGCCTGGCGTTCGTCATCCCCCCGATGCTGCGGTTGACCGGGTCGTGATCGCAGGACACGAGACGTTGTGGACAAGTGCTGACACGGGCTCTCCGTGACCAGAGTGTGGAACAGAAAGAAAGGATTTTCGACATGAGGCTGATGCACATGGCCATGGTGTGGTGGTGGCAGGCCACCCATCCGGGCAGGACAGACGAACGGGGGCTCTCCCAGTCCACCGAGAACGCGATCCTCCTGGCGGGTGCCGTGACGGTGGCGGTACTGATCGTCACGGTCATTACCGCCTACGTACGAGCTCGTCTCCCCTCCTGACGACGAAGACCCGGTCGAATGTTGGGCGCCCGGAGGAGGGTGGGAGTGCTCTGATGCGAGTTCTGAAAGCGCTCGGCGCAGCGTTGGTGTTGATCGCGCTCACGGTCGGGGTGCCGGCGTTGCTGTTGGCATGGGGTAGTCCCCTCGCATTGTTGGATGTCGAGTGGCCCACGGTGCTTTTTCGTCCGGACGACGGTGTTGTCCTGCTCGGTGTCCTCAGCATCGCAGGATGGGTGGCATGGCTCGTCCTGACGGCAGCGACCATCAACGAAGTCGTGTCCCACACGACGCGACGCCGCTGGCACCTCCACCTGCCCGGTGTCGGTTGGTTGCAGCCGGTGGTGGGCGGACTCGTCGCCCTGGCCATGACGCCACTGGTGGCCACGCACGCCGATGAACCTCCACCCATCGTCGCCACCCATGCACCCCTCTTCGTTGCAGCGGATCCACCGGGTGAGGATCACGCCACCGTGGCGACCCCGTCGCTGCAGAGTTATGTGGTGCTCCCCGGCGACGAACTCTGGGGCGTGGCTGAACGGCAGCTCGGTTCCGGATCGCAGTGGCGGGCCATCGTGGGGTGCAACCCCGGAATGACAGCTGAAACCCCGCTGGTCCCCGGCACCACCCTCCACATGCCAGCGCCCGCCGCAGGATCGCCTTCGAGCACAGCGAGCGGCACCGCTCGCATCACAGTGCGTAAGGGTGACACGTTGTGGGATCTCGCACACGAACATCTCGGGGAAGCGCACAGGTGGCCCGAGCTGTTCGAAGCCAACAGGGACGTCATCGCCGATCCCGACGAGATTGACGTCGGCTGGGAATTGACGGTCCCGCAACGGCCCCCTCCCACCACGGAGACATTGCCGGAACCCCGGCCCACAGTCGCCGACGATGTCATCCCCCCGCCACCCAACACCACCTCGACGCCGGGCGCGCCAACAAGCACACCCACAGCCATACGCCAGACCTCTCCCGCAGGCAGGCCCACAGCTCCGGCACCCGGGGGCGTATCGACGACGCTGCACTCACCCACCGCCCAGCCCTCTTCGACGCAACCCGGTGCCGTCGACCCGCAGGGGGCAACTGCCCCCGACTCATCGCTGGACCTGCTCGGACCGCTCGGTGGTGCCCTCGCCGCAAGCCTCGTTGCCGGCGTGGCCGCCAGGAGACGTCTCCAGCTGCTCCACCGTGGGATCGGCCGTCGTATCACCACCCTGTCGCCACAGTTGCAACGCTTCTTCTCGGCACTGGTCCAGCGTTCCCACGAGGCCAGTGACCAGAAGCCGGACCTGCAGCCCACGTCCGTGGTGGTGGGCTGGGGAGAGAACCACGACGTGCTCGTGGACCTGGAGCGGGAAGGTTGCACGCTCCTGATGGGCTCCGACGAGGACACGTCAGCCATGGCCGCCACCGTCCTCACAAGTCTCCTGAGCGCCGAGTGGTCCACCACTGTTGGGGTGGTCGCGGTCCAGCCGGACGACGATTGGGCAGCTGCACTCGACGACCCCCGTCTCGCCGTTGAAACGGACCTCGACGGCGCTCTCGTCCATCTGCAGCGACTCTGCGCGCAGCGAAGACTTCAGCTGCGTCACTCGGACCTGGCCACGGTTCGCGCCGACGAGGACCGCGCCGACGTCTGGGCTCCCATGGTCTTCATCTTCTGCAGTTCCCTGCAGCCCGGACACCTGGACAGGATCCAGGACTGCCTCTCCCTGGGACACGTGGGGGTGAGTGTGGTGGTTGCCATACCGCAGGCCCCGCCGGGTCCCCGTTCGACCACCATGCTGA
The DNA here is from genome assembly GCA_038242845.1 of Propionibacteriales bacterium. Lineage (GTDB taxonomy): Bacteria > Actinomycetota > Actinomycetes > Propionibacteriales > Propionibacteriaceae > Arachnia. The sequence continues at coordinate 18,221 of JBBSRQ010000009.1, forward strand.
CCATCGAATCGGGGACTCTGGCTCGCGTGGAGGGCACCGATGTGGTGTTCCAACCCCAGCTGTTGACCCAACCCGCACGCCATGCAGTGATCTCGCTGTTCACCGCAGCCCTGGACGAGAAAACCGAACCAGCACCGTGGTGGCACACCGACGAGTCCCGCCCCCATCCCACAGAGAACGGTCTGCCGAGGAAGGCGGAGGAGCCCACCATGGACGGTGCGATGCCAGCTTGGTCCCCCACCCCTGACCACCCCACCCTCGTGCTCCTCGGACCGGTGGATCTACTCGGTGCACGCGGAACACCCCCCACCCGCGCCGTCGGACAATGCATGGAATACTGCGCATGGCTGCTGCTGAACCCCGGAACCACACCCACAGTCATGGTGCGCGAGCTTCTGGTCGCAGAAGGCACCCGCCGCTCCAACATGAGCCGGCTGCGGTCCTGGCTGGGCAATGACCACCATGGGGAGCCCTATCTGCCCGATGCCTACTCCGGACACATTGCTCTCGCCGCGCCAGTGACCTCCGATTGGGAGCGATTCCAGTCGCTACTGGCGGGCGGGGTCAACCTGAGCAGCACACCGCTGCTCAAAGAAGCTCTGTCGCTGATACGGGGCAGACCCCTGGAGGGTGTCGCATTCCAATGGCCGTGGGTGTCGCAGTGGCTCGGGGACATGCTCAGCATGATCACCGATGCCGCGGCGACGCTGGCCGACAGGTGTCTCACCGAAGGGGACCCTGCGGGTGCACTCTGGGCCATCGATCAGGGGCAGCTTGCCACGGGAGAAGACGAGACGCTTGCCGTCCAACGCATCCGGGCCCTGGCCCTCGCCGGAGATCGTACGGAGGTGGATGCGGCCATCACACGGCTCACAAGGGCTGCACGCGCCGAGAACCGCGACCTTGCCCCGGACTCGATCCGTCAGATCCAGCACGCCCTGCACTCAGGCATGACCACCACGGCGGCAATGCGCCAACATCCCAAAACGGCGATGCGCGATTCGGGGAACCGACCCGTGGGGTAGGAATGCACAATGCATCCTTACGAGTTCGTCGGCGACTGGTCCGGCCAGGTTGTGACCACGAGCATCCACGCCGGACACGACCTGCGACCAGAGATCGCTGACCTCATGATCCTGGACGAGGTTGCGCGGTTGCGCGAGGAGGACCCGTTCACCGACGCCATCGGCTCCCTGATGCCGGCCCGCGCGCTGGTGCACCGCTCACGCTTCGAGGCTGACCTCAACCGCTCCCGGGACAACGCTGTCTACGCCACCCCTGCGGACTGCTGGGGCTTCGACGTGTGGGGCGCAGGCTGGCTTCCCCCAGGCCCATACAGCCGCAGCCTGGAGTACTGGGACAGCTTCTACTCCGACCTGGCCGAGAGGCTTGACGCTCTGGCCGCCCGTGGGCCGTTCGTGGTCTTCGACGTCCACTCCTACAACCACCGCCGCCCGGGTCCGGACCAGCCGGACGAGTCCTGGGAGAAGAACCCGGAGCTCGACCTCGGCACCGGCATGGTGGACCGCGAACGGTTCGCCCCCGTCATCGACGCCCTGCGCGACTCAATGACCGAGCAGGGCTTCGACGTTCGCGACGAGATCAAGTTCTTCCCCAAGCAGCTCTCCAACTGGGTGCACACCCGCTACCCGGGGACTGGTTGCGTCATGACGCTGGAGTTCAAGAAGACATTCATGGACGAGTGGACGGGCATCCCCGACAGCAGGCGCCTCGACGAGTTGGCTCAGTCGCTGACACGGTGCCTCGCGCCGGTCACCGCGGCACTCGAGAACCTCGCCCCCGGCTCTGCGGACGACGCTCAACCCCTCGCAAGCTGACCACCCGGGAGAAGACCGCTGTCGAGTCGCGCCAGAGGGTCAATTACCCCTCCCCGCGATATGAAGGTCGGATGCAATCACACGAGTTCGTCGGCGACTGGTCGGGCCAACTGGTGGCCACGTCCATCCACGCCGGCCATGACCTGCGGCCCGAAATCGCCGACTTGATGGTTCTGGACGAGGACGAAAGACTCCGCGAGGAAGATCCCTTCACCGACTCCATCACGTCACGGTTACCGGCCCGGGTGCTGGTGCACCGCTCCCGGTTTGAGACCGACCTCAACCGCGTCCGCGACATCGCCGTCTACGCGAAGCCAGCGGACTGCTGGGGCCTCGACGTCTGGAGTACCGGAGAGCTCGCAGACGATGTGAGGGCCCGCAGCCTTGAGGTGTACGACTCCTTCTACGCCGAGCTCGGCGAGCGTCTCGATGAGCTCGCAGCCCGCGGCCCCTTCGTCGTCTACGACGTGCACTCCTACAACCACCGCCGTCCCGGCCTCGACCAGCCGGCCGAACCGTCCGAGGAGAACCCGGAGATCAACCTTGGCACAGGCTCGGTGGACCGTGAGCGCTTCGGCCCTGTCGTCGATGCCTTCCGCAACTCCATGACGGCGAAGGGCTTCGACGTCCTCGAGAACGTCAAGTTCAAGGGCCAGGCCCTGGCGTGGTGGGTGCATGAGCGCTACCCCGCGACCGGGCTGGTACTGGCACTTGAGTTCAAGAAGGCGTTCATGGACGAATGGACCGGGGTCCCCGACCCGGCCCGCCTCGACGAGCTCTCCCACGCACTGGCCACCAGCTTGGACCCCGTCCTTGCGGCGATGCCAGCATGAGTGGCAACCCCCTCTCGGCTGCCGACCAGGCCATCGACCACCAACTCTCCGACCTCGGCAGCAGCGTCCGCTTCATCCTCGACGTCACCCCCGTCGACACCGACGATGTCCGGGAGACCTTCCTGGATCATCCGTCCGAGCCGACGTCGTGACCCAGGTCAACGGCTCCCGCCAGCCCATCCGTACCCTCGGCACCGGGCTGGCCGGCTACGACGAGACTCTGGAGGGTCTGGCTGTGCTCGCAGAAGTGGCATGCGACGGCCTCACCCCCAACCGCCTGCGCCAACTGGCTGCCCGGGTGCTGAGCGTGCACCGCATGCTGGCGAGCGACACCTTCGTCGATTGCTGGCAGCAACTTGTGGACGTCGGCGTCAGCCGAACCTCGTGGTGGTGGCCCGCCCCGGGCTGGTGGCCGACGGCATGTTCATGGTGGGACTGGACATCATCGGCGACAAGCGCAAAGAGGTCAACGTGTTCAGCCCGGGTGAGCTCGGCACCTGCGCCGCACTCTACGACGAGAACTTCTCCGTGGCCATCGTCAAGGACCTCGAACGCAAACTCTCCATCAGCGCCCACTACCCGAACAAGCTGACCAATCTGGATCTCGCTGCGCTGTAGTTCCACCCCCACGATGGAGCACCGTGGACAACCGCTTCGTATTCCGAACCATTGCGGTTATTTTGGAAGCTGGCGCACCGGCACACCGGGAGCCCCAGCCATTTCACAGGAGCCGTATGTCCGCGCCGCAGAGAACTGCCCCCACGGCACCCACCGACGATCAGCAGTCCCGTCCCTGGCCCGCCCTGTGGGCTTTGGTGATCGGCTTCTTCATGATCCTGGTCGACACCACCATCGTCTCGGTGGCCACGCCGACGATCATCGCGGAACTGAACGCGGGCGTCAGCGAGGCCATCTGGGTCTCCAGCGCCTACCTGCTGGCGTATGCGGTCCCCCTGCTCATCACGGGCCGCCTGGGCGACCGGTACGGACCCAAGAAGATCTATCTGCTTGGGCTGGTGACCTTCACCCTGTCCTCGCTGGCGTGTGGCCTCGTGGGCAGCGTCACTCCTTTGATCATCGCGCGCGTCGTGCAGGGTCTGGGCGCGTCCTTGATGACCCCGCAGACGATGGCCACCATCACCCGCCTGTTCCCCGCCAATGAGCGGGGCAAGGCCATGGCCATCTGGGGGGCCGTTGCGGGTATCGCCACCCTCGTGGGGCCCGTCGTCGGTGGTCTGCTGCTGGATTCGCTGGGCTGGGAGTGGATCTTCTTCATCAACGTGCCCGTGGGCGTCATCGGCTTCATCCTGGTGGTGAAGTTCGTGCCGCTGATGGACGTCAATCAGCACCGCTTCGACTGGCTTGGCGTGGCACTCAGCGCCGTCGGCCTGTTCTGCATCGTCTTCGGGCTGCAGGAGGCGGACACCTACGAGTGGGGCACCATCTGGGGACCCATAAGTGTGTGGTCGCTCGTCATCTTCGGGGCAGTGGTCCTCGTCGCCTTCGTCGTGTGGCAGAAGTTCAACCGTGGCGAGCCGTTGCTGCCCCTCGAGTTGTTCTCCGACCGTAACTTCACCGTGTCCAACATCGCCATCGTGCTCGTCGGTTTCTCCGTCACCAGCATGCCGTTTGCCCTGATGATCTGGGCCCAGGCCGCACGCGGCTTCACGCCGACGGAGGCCGCCCTGCTCAGCGCGCCGACGGCCGTCATGTCCCTGGTCCTGGCCAAACCTGTCGGTAACCTCGTGGACCGCATCCACCCACGACTGCTGGCAACCATCGGCTGTGCTCTGTGGTCAGCGTCGCTGTTCGGACTCGTCGCGGTGATGAACACCTCCAGCCCGGTCTGGCTCATCCTCATCCCCATGACCGTGCTGGGCATCTCCAGCAGCTTCGTCTGGGGTCCCCTGTCCACGGCCGCCACTGGCAACCTGCCCCCCTTGCGCGCGGGTGCCGGGTCCGGTGTGTACAACATGGCGCGCCAGGTGGGTGCCGTCATGGGCAGCGCCGTGATCGCCACCCTCATCAGCAGCCGCATCGCCGTCAACCTCGGCGCCGCTGGGGAGACCTTCTCCCCTGCCACCCTGGGCTCGGACGTCCCTGATCAGGTCCGCGAGGGCCTGGCCACCGCGATGTCGCAGGCCGTGCTGGTCCCCGCCATCGTGATTGGGTTGGCCGTCATCGTCGTCCAGTTCTACAAGCGGCCCTCCTACCAGGGCGACTGAGCCGGGGTCTCCCCCGACATGTGGAAGGGTTGGGGCATGGAGACTTCGATTGTGGGCAGGACCGGCCGCAAGGTCAGCGTCGTGGGGCAGGGCTGCTGGCAGTTCGGCGGCGACTGGGGAAACGTGAGCGACGACGACGCCATGGCCGTGCTGCACGCCGCAGCCGATACCGGCGTCACGTTCTTCGACACCGCCGACGTCTACGGTGACGGGCACAGCGAGGAGCTCGTCGGCCGCTTCCTACGTGAACGCGCCGACAAGTCCATCATGGTGGCCACCAAGATGGGTCGCCGCGCCGACCCGCACGAGCCGCAGGAGTTCACCCCGGAGAACCTCCGCGCCTGGAACGACCGCTCCCGCCGCCTGTTGGGCGTCGACACCCTGGACCTGGTGCAGCTGCACTGCCCACCCACCCCCGTCTACAGCAACGACGAGGTGTTCGACGTCCTCGACGAAATGGTGTCCGAGGGACGAATGAAGGCCTATGGCGTCTCGGTCGAAACCGTCGAGGAGGCCATGACGGCGCTGCGTCGTCCCCATCTGGCGAGCATCCAAGTCATCCTCAACATCTTCCGCCGCAAGCCGTTGGAGCACGTCATTCCCGCCGCCAAGGCCGTCGGCGTGGGCATCATCGCCCGCGTCCCACTGGCCAGTGGGCTGCTGTCCGGGAAGTTCTCGGAGGAGACCACCTTTGCCCCCACGGACCACCGCACCTTCAACCGGCACGGTGAGTCCTTCGATCAGGGCGAAACCTTCTCTGGTGTCCCCTTCGCCGAGGGTGTCGCCGCCGCACGTGAGGTGGCGGAACTCTGCCCCGATGGCGTGACACCGGCCCAGTTCGCACTGCGTTGGATCATTGACCAGGACGGTGTCAGCGTGGTGATCCCGGGCGCTAGCCGCCCCGAGCAGGCGCAGGCCAATGCTGCAGCAGGGTTGCTGCCGCACCTGACACCCGAGCAGCTCACGGCAGTGGAGGACATCTACGACCGCCGCATCCGCCAATTCGTGCACTCCCGCTGGTGACCTGAACCCTTCCCCCTCCGGCCGTAGCGCCGCCGAATCCTCGCCCCACCCAGGAGATCCCCATGACGCAGCAGGCGACGTTTGGCCCCGATCAGCTGAAGGACGCCCTGGCAGAAAACGATCTGGCCGGACTCAGTGCGATGCTGCATGCTGCGCATTCCGCCGACATCGTCGATGAGCTGAGTCGGCTGCGCGGTGACGACCGCGCCATCGTGTTCCGTTTGTTGCAGAAGGACCAGGCCCTGGAGGTCTTCGAACGGCTGGACCACCCCACCCAGGGTGATCTTGTCCGGCTGCTGCAGGCCCACGAAACCGTTGCGGTGTTCGAGGACCTGGACCCGGACGACAGGGTGAGCCTGATCGACGAACTCCCCGCCGGGATCGCCGCCAAACTGATGCGGGGTCTGTCTGCCGGGGAGCGCGAGCTCACCGCCGTGGTGCTGGGCTACGCCGTCGGCTCGATCGGCCGACGCATGAGCCCCGAGGTGGTGACCATCCCCATCGGTAGCACCGTCGGTGAGGCACTGGCCAAGGCGAAGGCCCGGGCACTGGAGGCCGAAACCATCTACACGTTGCCGGTGGTCAATGAGAGCCGCCGCCTCCTCGGGGTGGTGGGACTCCGCGACCTCCTTGCCGCCGACGAGGCATCACCCGTGGGTGACCTGGTGGTGAAGGCCAACACCGCCCAGGCCACCGAGCCCGCCGAGGTGGCCGCCCGCCGCTGCGCCGACTACGGACACCTGGCGCTGCCGGTGGTGGATCATGAGGACCGCCTCGTCGGAATCCTCACAGTCGACGATGCGCTGGCCATCCTCGAGGATGCCGAGTCCGAGGACCAGGCCCGCATGAGCGGTACCGAGCCGGTCCGGGGCCACTACCTGGCCACGTCCATCGGCGGGCTGGTGCGCTCGCGCGTCGTCTGGCTGCTGGTGCTGGCCGTCGGCGCCAGTCTCACGGTGCAGGTCCTGGAGATCTTCGAGACCACGCTCAGCCAGATGATCGTGTTGTCGGTGTTCGTGCCGCTGCTGATCGGCACCGGTGGCAACACGGGAAACCAGGCCGCCACCACCGTCACCCGCGCCCTGGCGCTCGGCGAGGTGCGGGGTCGCGACTGGTTCCGGGTGGTCCGGCGCGAGATGGCTGTCGGCGCGCTGCTCGGCGTGACTCTGGGAGGGCTGGGGTTCACCATCACGGGCCTCCTCTACGGCCTCGGCATCGGCTCCGTCATCGGTCTCACGTTGCTGACGGTCTGCACCGTGGCCGCCACGGTCGGTGGCACGATGCCGCTGGTGGCCAAGGCCGTCCACGCGGACCCCGCCGTGTTCTCCAACCCATTCATCAGCACCTTCATCGACGCCACGGGCCTATTGGTCTACTTCGGCATCGCCAAGGTCATCCTCGGAATCTGAGATTGTCCGTCGGAGTGCGTCGCCGCAGGATCCGATTCTCGTTCATAGCGCTCCCGCGAAGGGTGAAGCCCAACATTCGCGGCCAACGCTCAGCGACGCTCCCCCAATGAGGTCTCCCACTGGCTGTGCAGGGACGCGAAGTTGCCGGACTCCATGGCGATCAGTTCCTCCGGGGGCCCGTCCTCGATGATGCGCCCGTGTTCCATGACCAGCACCCGGTCGGCTATGGCGACGGTGGAGAGGCGGTGCGCGATGATGATGGCCGTCCGCCCCTTCAACAGCGTCTGGAGACCGCGCTGGACGAGCCGTTCGCTGGGAAGATCCAGCGAGCTCGTGGCCTCGTCGAGGATCAGCACCTGCGGGTCGGCCAGGAATGCCCGGGCAAAGCTGACGAGCTGGCGTTGCCCGGCCGACAGGCGGCCGCCGCGGCTGCGGACGTCGGTGTCGTAGCCGTCCGGCAGCGAACGGATGAAGCTGTCGGCACCGACCGTGATGGCAGCGGCCTCGATGTCCTGTCGACTCGCCCCGGTGCGGCCGAGTGCGATGTTGGCAGCCACCGTCCCGGAGAACAGGAACGAGTCCTGCGTGACCATGACGACGGTGCGGCGCAGCTCGGCGTCCGCGATGTCACGCACGTCAGTGCCATCAATCCGCAGCACCCCGGCCTGTGGGTCCACCACGCGGGCGATCAGCTTGACCAGCGTCGTCTTCCCGGCGCCGGTCTCGCCCACGAGCGCCACCACCTGGCCTGCGGGAATGGCGACGTCGAGGTGCGGCAGCACCGGCTTGTTGGTGCCGTAGGCGAAGGTGACGCCGTCGACGTCGATGCTGCCGCTGGCCTTCCCCAGGGCAATGGGGGTGACGGGGTCCACCAGCGTCGGCTCCTCCTCCAGCACACCGGAGATCTTCTCCAACGCGCTGGTGGCACCTTGCAACTGGTTGGCGAACATCATGATCTCGGTCACGGGGTCGAAGAACTGGCGAGCGTAGAGGACAGCTGCCAGAAGCACGCCGACGGGTAGGGTTCCGCTCAGCACGCGGGACCCGTCGACGTACATCAGCGTTGCGGAGATGATGGCAGCCAGGCCCACGATGACGGTGTTGGCCACGCCGAAGGTGAAGATCACGCGGGCGTTGGAGACCCGGTACTCCTCCGCGTGCTCACCGAACGTCGTGGCGCGTGCCTCCTCCGCTCGGAATGCCTGGACGGCGCGGATGCCCACCATGGACTCCACGAAGGTGGCGATCATCGTGGCTGAGGCGCCCCGGACCCTGCGGAACCGGTTGCGGGACTCGGTGACGAACCACCAACCGAACAGGGCCGTCGGCACCAGACCGGCGAGCAGGATGAACCCGCTCGGCACGTCGAGGAGCATGAGCGCGACGACGGTGCCGATGAGGAAGAGCAGGGAGCTGACGAACTGCGCGATGCCAGCGGCGATGAACTCGCGGATGGCCTCGACATCGCTGGTCTGACGTGAGATCAGGCGACCGGAGGTGTAGGACTCGTGGAAGGACATGCTGAGGCGCTGCGAATGGGAGAACAGCCGGCGGCGCAGCTCCAGCACCAGTGCCTGCGCAAATCGGGGGGTGACGGCCTTGGCGTGCCCTTCCAGCAGGCCGGCCACGACGGCGCACACCAGGGTGAGCAGCGCGATGATGATGAACGGATCCCAGGGCTTGCCGTTCAGCGCACCGAACCCTGCATCCACCCCCAGCCCCACGAGAGCCGGGACGGCGACGGCCGCGGAGGTGCCGACGACGGTGGCTGCCGCCACCTCAGCGACTCGCCAGCGCTCCGGGTACAGCAGCGAGCCCAGCAGACGCATGGACCGCTTCTGGAGGATCTTGTTCTGGGCGGACGAGAGCTTGTCGGTGTCCTCGCCCTGGATGCCACGTACGGAGTCGGCCACCTCGCGACGCCTGTCGGCCTTCTGGCTCATGCCGCACCGTCCTGACCCTGGTGTGAGGAGATCACGTAGCGGTAGCGCTCGTTTGTGGCCAACAGTTCTTGGTGGGTGCCTACCGCGACCACCTGTCCCCGGTCGAGCAGTGCGACGCGATGCGCCAGCGCCACGGTGGATGGCCGGTGGGCGACGATCAGCGCCGTTGTGTCACCGAGCGCCCGGTCCAGTTCCGCTGTGACGCGTGCCTCGGTGTGCACGTCCAGGGCGGAAAGGGGGTCGTCCAGCAGCATGAGCCGGGGCTGGCTCGCAATGGCGCGGGCCAGCGCCAACCGTTGCCTCTGCCCACCGGACAGGCTCTGGCCCTCCTCGCCGATGACGCTCTCGACGCCGTCGGGCAGGGCATGGACGAACCCGGCGGCCGACACCTGGAGCGCCTCCGCCAGGACGTGCTCGTCGCCGTCGGGGTTGCCGAGCAGGACGTTGTCGCGCACCGACGCGCTGAACAGTGTCGGATCCTCAAACGCGACAGAGAGCTGGCTGCGCAACTGCTCCCGGGTCAGGTCCCGCACATCGACCCCATCGAGGAGGATGCAGCCGGCGGTGACGTCGTAGAACCTCGCGGCGAGGTTGATGAGCGTCGACTTTCCGGAACCGGTCAATCCCACCAGCGCCATCCGCTCGCCGGGGGCAACGTCTAAGTCCAGTCCGGACAGCAGTGCCGCCTCACCCGGCCCCTGATCGTCGAACCGGAACTTCACGTTGCGGAACTCCAGGCGGGCGCCCCGCGCCGCGGCAGCCGGTGCCACAGGGGACTCGGGATCCGCGACGGTGACGGGTGCGTCCATAACCTCCTTGAAACGGGAGGTGGCGCTCAGGGCATCGAGCGTGAACGAGATCAGGTACCCGAGGAACTGCAGCGGCATCCGAAGGATCGTGGCGGTGGCGAAGAACGCAACCACACCACCCAGGCTGACCCAGTCGAGGGACGCGAACCAGATGGCCAGCACCAGGCAGACGGCGATCACCACGTTGGGCACCAGGGTGAGCCAGCGGAAAATCCGGGCATCAGCCTCGCCGCGCTCCACCTCCAGGTCACGAAGTTTTTCGGCCTCGCCGCCGAAGCGCTCCAGTGCCTCAGGCGCACGGCCGAACGCCTTGAGGATGCGGATGCCCTTGACGGACTCCTCCACAACGGTGGCGACGTCACCGGACTGGTCCTGGGCGCGACGCGTCAGTTGCCGGTACTGCTCCTCGAAACGCACCATCAGGAACACCAGCGGCAGCGACCCGACGAAGAACACCAGCGCCAGGATCCAGTTCGTCCCCGCCATCAGGACCACGCCGATGAGGATCATGCTGATGTCGTTGATGAGCATGATGAGCCCGAACGCGAGCCAACGGCGCACCAGGTTGAGGTCCTGCGTCACCCGGGTCAGCAGCTGGCCCGAGGGCCAGCGATCATGGAAGGCTGCCGGCAGGTCCAGGAGGTGGGAGAACAGGGCCATGCGCGCCTTGTACTCGATGCGGGTGGAGGTGTTCAGCACCATGAGACGGCGGGTGAAGACCATCGCCGCTTCGAACAGGCCCAGCCCCAGCACCACCAGTGTGGCGGGCAGCAGGGCACTGCGGTCGCCGTCGACGATGGGCCCGTCAATCAGTTGGCGCAGCACCTGCGGCATCAACAGTGCCGCGACGGAGCCGGCGAGTGTGAACAGCAACGCCAGAGCCAGCACCCACAGGTGGGGTCGCGCGTAGGGCGCCAGCACGCGGATGACCACCCCCAGTGGTGGGACGGTGCCGTGGGTTGGTTCCTTGACCTCAGCCATCACGCTTCGCCTCCACCACGTCGATTCCCGCTCGTCTGCACCGTGCCGCCGGAGCGGGACAACCCCCACATGTTACGCGCAACCTGCAGTGCACCCCCAGCTCACAGGCCGGCGGATGCGTCGCTGCGGGCACGAGGCCCCCCTCACTGCATAGAGTTGGGGGCGTGACAGACCGAAACCCAGTGCCATCGTCGACGTACCGACTCCAGTGCAACGTGAACTTCACCTTCGACGACGCGGCCGCGCAGGTGCCCTACCTCGCAGGCCTCGGGGTCACCCACCTGTTCTGTTCCCCCATCCTGCAGGCAGCCCCCGGCTCGCTGCACGGCTACGACGTCGTCGACCACTCACGCGTCTTCGACGAGTGTGGTGGCGAGGACGCCTTCCGCCGGTTGGCAGCCACGGCGCACACGCACGGACTGGGCGTCGTGGTGGACGTCGTCCCCAACCACATGGCCGTCCCGACGCCGCTGTGGCACAACCATGCACTGTGGGACGTTCTGCGGGCCGGTACGGATTCCCCCTACGCGCACTGGTTCGACATCGACCTCACCGGGTCGCAGGCCATCCTGATGCCCGTGCTCGGGGAAAAGATCGGCCGCGAACTAGCAGCCGGCACCATCCGGGTGGAGACCCGTGAGGTCCCCAATGCTGACGACACCGCCACGGTCCAACCCGTGGTGGTCTATCACGACCACATCTTCCCGGTCCGGCCCGGCACCGAGGACCTGCCGCTGGCCGAACTGCTGGAGCAGCAGTGGTACCGCCTGGCGTACTGGAAGGTCGCCAGTGAGGAACTGAACTACCGACGCTTCTTCGACGTCGACACGCTCGCGGCGGTACGTGTGGAGGATGACGACGTCTTCCTGGCCACCCACCGTTTGCTGCTGGGCCTGCATGCCGAGGGCCTCATCGACGGCTTCCGCATCGACCACCCTGACGGCCTGGCCAACCCCCGTCAGTACCTCGCCGACATGCAACGCGCCACCGGCGGCTGCTGGGTGGTGGTGGAGAAGATCCTCGAGGCCGACGAGGAGCTCCCGGAGAACTTCGAATGCGACGGCACCACCGGCTACGACGCGCTGCTGCGGGTCTCCGGTCTCTTCCACGACGCCGCCAGCCTCCCCCGGCTGACGGATCTCTGGGAGCGTCTCTCCGGGTCCGGCGAGGGCTTCGCCGCCACGCTCGCCAAGGCGAAGGAGGAGGTGGTCTCCGGCATGTTGTTCACGGAGGTGAACCGTCTCGTCTCCATCGTCGTCGGCATCTGCGACGGCGACATCCGCCTGCGCGACCACACCCGCCGCCAGGTGTACCGGGCCCTCAACGAACTGTTGATGGGCATGGACCGGTACCGCGCCTACGTCGAGCCCGGAGTGAAAGCCTCTCAGCAGGAGCGCGAGGTCATCCACGAGGCCGCCGAGCGTGCCCGCCAACGGCTCGCCGAGGACGAGCAGGACACCCTGGACCTCGTCGTGGCGCTGGCCTGTGGCGATCCCGGCACCGGCGTTGAGGGACAAGGCGCCGAGACGTTGCCGCAGCCGCAGCAGCACGCGGTCACCACCGAGTTCCCGTCCCAGGCACCCACCACCGATGAGCTGCGCGCCGAGTTCATGGTGCGCTTCGCCCAGACGTGTGGCCCCGTGATGGCCAAGTCAAAGGAGGACACCGCCTTCTACCGCTGGAACCGGTTCATCGCCGTGAACGAGGTGGGCAGCGAACCCACCATCGTCGGGGTCTCGCCGGACGCCTTCCACGACTTCTGCCGCGACCTGGGTCAGACGTGGCCGTCCACGATGACGACGCTGTCCACCCACGATGCGAAGCGCTCGGAGGACGTCCGCGCCCGCCTGTCCGCGCTGACGGAGTACCCGAAGGAGTGGGAGGCGTGCCTGATGGAGTTGCGTGCCGCCACGGAGGAGAATCGGCACGAGCAGGTGGACGGTGCCACCGAATTCCTGTTGTGGCAGACGCTGCTCGGGATGTGGCGCCTCCCCACGACGACGGCCGGTCAGCAGCCTGTCAGCTTCGAGCGTCTCAGCGGCTACCTGAACAAGGCCATGCGGGAGAACAAGACGCACACCACCTGGACCGAGCAGAACGAGGCGTACGAGGAGGCCATTCTTGCGCTCGCCTCCGAGGCGCTCACCAACGAGCGGGTTGCAGCCGCACTGGACGAGTTCGTCGCACTGTCCACGCCGTCGGTGCGGGCGACCGTCCTGGGGCAGAAGCTCCTGCAGCTCACCATGCCCGGTGTGCCGGACGTCTACCAGGGCTGCGAGGTGGTGGACCTGTCACTGGTGGATCCCGACAACCGCCGCCTCGTGGACTTCTACCGGCAGGCGGGTCTGCTGGCCAGCGTCGACGCCGGCAACGTCCAGGGTTTGGACGCAGAGAAGTTGATGGTCACCAGCCGGGCACTGCGCCTGCGCCGTGACCATCCTGACGCCTTCCGCGGTGGAGTTGCCGAATACCATCCCGTCGCGGCCACCACGGGACACGCCATCGCGTTCGCCCGCGCCATTGCCGGCTCTGGTGTGGTGACGGCCATAACGGTCGCCACCCGACTCTCAGCGGCTCTCACCGAGCGAGGTGGCTGGGACGAGCACAGTCTCTTCCTCCCCGAGGGCCGATTCCGGTGCCTCCTCAGTGGCCGCGAGGTCACCGGCGGCCAGACACTGCTAGCCGAAATCCTCCCCGACCTGCCCGTGGCGCTGCTGGTGCCCATCGACTGACACATCCGTGGCGGCCCTGCGGAGCCGTCCACTCCCTTCGCACTGAACCCGTCCCCACCACAGGAGAACCACCGATGTACCACAACGATCCCCTGCAGCCGGCCGTCTGGGCGCCAGGCGCGGACCGCGTGGAGACGGTCATTGACCACGCTCACCGGCCCATGGTCCACGACAAGAATCGGCCGGGCTGGTGGGTGCTGCTCGAACATGTCGCCCCCGGCACACGGTACGCATTCTCCGTTGATGGCGGCGACCCGCTGCCGGACCCACGCTCGCGGTTCCAGCCGGATGGCCCTCACGGTCCCAGCATGGTCATCGACCCCGCCCTGTTCGACAGGCCACAGGAATGGGCCGGTCGAAACCTCCGCGGCGCGGTCCTGTACGAGATGCACGTCGCGACATTCACGGCCGAGGGCACCTTTGACACCGCCATCGAACGACTCGACCACCTCGTCGACCTCGGCGTCGACGCCGTGGAGGTGATGCCGGTGGCGGATTTCGCCGGCACCCGCGGGTGGGGCTACGACGGGGTGGGCCTCTTTGCCGTCCACCGCGCCTACGGCGGCCCTAACGGATTCGTGCGGTTCATCGATGCCGCCCACGACCGTGGCCTCGGGGTCGTCCTCGACGTCGTCCACAACCATCTCGGCCCCGAAGGCAACTATTTGGCCCAGTTCGGCCCGTACTTCACCGACACGCACGAGACCCCGTGGGGCCCGGCCGTGAACCTTGATGCCCCCGGTGCCATCGGTGTACGCGAATTCCTGCTGGACTCCGCCCGGCAATGGCTCGTGGACTACCGCTTGGACGGCCTGCGACTGGACGCCGTTCACGCCCTCGCCGACGACTCCGAAAAGCACTTCCTCGTGGAACTCTCGGAAGCCGTGGCGCAGTGGGAGACCAAGGTGGGCCGTCCGCTGATGCTGATCGCGGAGTCCGACCTGAACCAGCCGTCCATGGTGTCCCCCATCGGTTCCGTGCCGGATGCCAAGGGCATGGACGCGCAGTGGGCCGACGACATCCACCACGCCCTGCACAGCTTCTTCACGAACGAGACGCAGGGCTACTACGTGGACTTCGGGCCCGTCGGGGTGCTCCAGAAGGCCCTCGATGGTGTCTTCGTCCACGACGGCTCCACCTCCACGTTCCGGGGTGAACCGTGGGGGCAACAGGTGGAACAGACGTCCACCGACTACGACGCCCACTCCTTTGTGGCGTTCCTGCAGGATCACGACCAGGTGGGCAACCGCGCCGCCGGCGACCGCATCCACGAGACGATCACGTCCAGCCAGCACGCTGCCGCGGCGGCGCTGTACCTGCTGGCGCCCTACACGCCGATGCTGTTCATGGGTGAGGAATGGGCGGCCTCCACACCGTTCCCCTTCTTCAGCGACCTCGGCCCCGAACTGGGCCCCACGGTGACGGAGGGCCGCAAACGTGAGTTCTCCCGCATGGGCTGGGACCAGCCCGTCCCCGACCCGCAGGCCGCCGACACCATGCGTGATGCAGTTCTGCGCTGGGACGAGCGCTCTGAGCACGCGCACGCGCGGATGCTGGACTGGTACCGGCAGCTGATCCGGATCCGCCACGAGTATCCCGACGTCATGAACCCCCGGTTGTCGGAGACCACCATCGACGTGGATGACGACGACACCATCACCATGCGGCGCGGTCGCGTCGTGGTGGCCGCCACCCGCGCCACGGACCGGTCCATCAGACTCGACCTCGGGCCGGTGGAGAAGGTGCTGGCGAGTTGGGACCCGCTGGCCGAGGGCGCAGGGGTGGATTTCCTCCCGGGCGGGGCCATCGTCGCCTTGCTGAGATGGTAGCCGGACCACGGATGAACCAACGCCCGGGCCGGTGGCGAAAGCCGTCGGACCCGGGCATTGTGCGTGTCCTGGAGGCGGCACGCTCAGTCTTATCCACACCGGAGGCCGCAGCCGGGACTGGTGGGGTGACCAACGGTCCACGGCAACAACCACAGGCTCTGAGAAATTCACAGGCCAAGCGTGGGAAGTTGTCAACAGGGATGTTCACAACTGTTGATAACCCACGAAAGACCGTCGCCGATGTCGCGTTGACTAGGGGCTGAGCAGAAAGTCTTGGTTATCCCCAACTCGCGCCCACCGGTGGACAACACAAAGCACAACACGTCCGGGGGGTTGCGTTCCATTCAGGCTTCGTGCTATTCGGCTTCGACCGTCACTCTGGGTTCACACCTTCCGGTTGCTGCTCCACAGCATCGTTGTCCACAGGATTCTCGACGTTGTCCACAGGCTCGGCGGATCCGACCTCGACATCAGAGATTGCGCGGCCCCGGAACCACAACCACAGCACGAGACCCCCCACCACCATGGGCGCGGACAGCCACTGCCCCATGCTCCATCCGAGCGACAGGAAACCGAGGTAGGCGTCCGGCTCGCGCCAGAACTCTGCGATGAAACGGAAGACCCCGTATCCGATGAGGAACGCGGCGGCCACCTGGCCACGGTAGTGGGGCTTGCGGGCGTAGAGCCACAGAAGGACGAACAGCAGCAGGCCTTCGAGCAGCGCCTGGTACAGCTGCGACGGGTGCCGCGGGACGTCGCCGCCGGCGGGGAAGATCATTGCCCATGGAAGGTCGGCCGGGGCCTCACGCCCCCACAGCTCACCATTGATGAAGTTGCCGATGCGTCCGAACATCAGGCCGATGGGCACGGCTGGCGCCAGGAAGTCGGCCACCTGCCAGAACGGGCGACCGACCCGCCACGCGTAGACGGCCACGGCCACGATCACGCCAATGGCCCCGCCGTGGAAGCTCATGCCGCCATCCCAGAGACGCAGAATGGCGAGCGGGTCGGCGATGTACTCCCTCGGCTTGTAGAACAGCACGTAGCCCAGACGGCCACCCACAATGACGCCGGCGACGGCAGCCAGGAGCAGATCTTCGATGTCCGTGGCGCTCCACACCTTGGGTGTGGTGATTGAGCGGAAGGGCTCATGGTGGAGGCGGCGTCGCATCAGGACGTACCCGACGGCAAAACCCAGCAGGTACATGATCGCGTACCAGTGGATCTTCAACCCGAAGAGGTTGACCGCCACAGGGTCGATGTCGGGGAACGTGAGGATGAGGGGCAACATGGCCCCTAGCATCCCACCTCGTACCCAACGGACCTGAATGCGTCCGGTGGTAGTCGTCAGGGACACAATCTTCAGACGACGGTGCTCCTACTCAGCAGCGCAATGCGATCGTCGCTCAACGTCCGGCGTGGGTCGAGACCGTTCGGCCACACGCCACTGGTACGAACCAGCAGCCGGATTTTCCACGTTTTCCTAGTCCGCCGCCGTCTGGGTATGCTGGTCCGGTTGTTACTTCGGGGCATTAACTCAATTGGTAGAGTGCCACCTTTGCAAGGTGGAAGTTAGGGGTTCGAGTCCCCTATGCTCCACAACCCGAAACCCTCGTTTTACAAGGCAAATTAGCCGCAAAACACCTAGCCAACAGCGTTTGAGCTCGCGACAGACTGCGCCACACCCCGCCACTGGATGCCAGAAATTGGGCTCAGATTGGGCTCAAAAGGCGCATAATGGGATCAGATTGGGCTCAGATTGGGCTCAACTTCTGAGCCCCGGTCGAGGCAGCCATGGCAGCAGGCAGGCAGATCCGACTCCCCAGCGGAGTCCGCATCAATAACGGCGGCTACCAGGTTCGCTACCTCGGACCCGACGGAAGACGCCACTCGAAGACCTTCACGCATCTCGAGGACGCCAAGTACTGGCACGCGGTAGAACGTCGGATGATCGACCA
>JBBSRQ010000010.1:0-35026 GCA_038242845.1 Propionibacteriales bacterium
CGTCGGCATATGACGGTTCGGGAGCGGATCAGCGGCGGCGCTGCACCTTGATCTTGTCGCCGCCGGGCGCGGCACCGCCCTTGCGCTTGGCTTTCTCGGTCGCCAGGATCTTCTGCTGTTCGGCCTGCTGCTCCATGAGTGCTTCACGGTCCATGCCGCTGCGCAGGAACATGAAGGCGATCGCGGCGATGGCCAGGGAGATCCACGGTGGCCAACCGAAGACGATCGGCAGGGTGACGAGCACCACCATGTCGATGCCGCGGATGACGGAGAACATCATTCCGGGCGGCAGCGCCCCGATGCCGATGGCGACGATCGGGCCGCCGTAGTCGGCAGGCTTCGCCGAAACCCAGCGAATCGTGGCGAGGAACCCCGCCAGTGCGGTGATCAACGCAGCGGACAACCCGTCCACCACGGACACCCGTACGCCACCCAGCACGCCGATGAAGGCGGGCGCGGTGGCGATGCCCCAGATCAGCGCCAGGGAGGCCGGGACCACCATGGTGGCGGTCTTCAGCTTGCCCGGGTCGAACGGGAAGCAGCGTTGCAGGCCCTTGGTGCGGGTCAGCACGCGCAGCGAGTTGCAGAAGCCGATGAGGGCCACCATCAGCACGAGCGCCGAGATGGGGGGATTGAGCTGGGCGATGCCCAGTGCCTGCACTGCGTACGGCACCACCATCGTGGCGAGCCAGGTCACGAGGGGCACGGGGTTGCGCCACAGTCGCTGTACATCACGCATGATCAGTGCCGTCGTCCCGAGCCCGACACCACGAGTGGCACGGACGTGTCCGCGACGCTTTGCCTTGTCCTCCACGAGGATGTCTCGCACCAGCGCGAAGTCCATGGCGAAGGCGGCACCCTGCATGCCGGCGATCAACGAACTGCCGGCGGTGAGTCGTTGGCGCCGGATGTTGCGGAGCCGCACGTGCGCGAGGATCGCTGAGACCACTCCCAGCAGCAGACCGGCGCCCGCGATGATCCAGGCGAAGTCGACGCTGAGTTCCTGCAGGGGCTCCACCGGGAGCGAGCCGCCGGCGATGCCGACGAGCGCCAGCAGCGTCACGATGGCGACTGCCCCGACGATCCATTGCAGGGTGGTGGTGATCCAGTGCCGCTCCACGCCCTGCTCCGCCGCGGCGAAAGCGGTGAGGCCGAAGGCTCCGAAGCCGGCGGCCGCGGCCCAGATGACAATGTTGAACCCGCCGGAGCCAGTCAGTGCGGCGACCAGCGCGCCGAACACGGCGCCCGCGCCGAACGCTGCGCCCAGGGCACCAACGAGGCGTCCCGTCAGGAGCTGGCGTCTGTCGACGGGGCCGTCCATGAGCCAGAAGCCCTCCGCAGCAGAGGCCACAATGGGCCCGAACATGCGGCAGGCCACCAGGGTGAACGCGAGGATGGAGGCAACGGCCGCCCACGGCAGCAGGCCACGTGCGGCGAGGCACTGCTCGGTGTCGCACCCCGCCACCGACTGCTGTGCCTGCACGATGGCGCTGATGAGCATGGCGCCGATGAGCACGACGGCGAAGACCATCACGTAGGCGTCCTGGAACGCCTCCAGGATGTTGCGGTCAGCGCGGCCGCGCCGCCAGTCGCGCATCAGGAGTTTCAGCTGGCGCTCATCGGCCTGCCCGATCTCCCCGAACTTCTCGTCGACGACACTCATGTGCGGGCTCCCCCCAGACGCACCTCACGGGCCCCGATGGCCTCCAGCAGCGACGGCTCGTGGCTCGCCAGCACGATGGCGAGGCCATCCGCCAGGTCTGACTTCAGGCGTCTGCCCAGCCACGCCACTCCTTCGACGTCGAGGCGCTGCTCGGGCTCATCAAGCACCAGCAGGCGACGGGGTCTCACGAACGCCGTCGCCAGCGCGAGACGTCGACGCTGACCGGATGACAGCGTGCCGGGCAGTTGGCTCGCCTGCGGCACGAGCTGCACCTCCTCCAGCACCTCATCGACGAGGGCGTCGGGGTCATGGATGCCGTGGGCACGGGCCAGCAGGTCGAGGTGCTCAACCACGGAAAGGTCGGGGAAGAAGTCCAGGTCGTCGATGACGGTGGCGACGGTGCGGCGGATCTCGGGGTCCGTCTCACTCATCCGTGTGCCGCACACGGTGACAGTGCCCTCATCCGGCCGGTCGGCCCCCACGAGGCACCGCAGGACCGTGGACTTTCCGGCACCGTTGCGGCCAGTGAGCGCCACTGCCTCCCCTGCGTGCACCGACAGGTCAAACCCCTCGATGATGGTTACGGGCCCGTAGGCCTTCTTCAATTTTTCGACCCTCAGGACCTGTTCGCGTCTAGCCACGTCGCCCATTGTCCCCCATCCCCGACTCCGTCCCGCAATGCCCCTGCCGGCGCACCCCTGTGGGGCTAGCGTGGACGCTCTGGCGAGCGTCCGTCAGCAGGAGGAGGAACACCATGAGCGGTACCGCACACGTGCATCCGGGAGCCGAACTGCGTCCCAGCAAGATGGAGCTGTTGGCGGCATGGCTGCCGGAGCAGTCATGGTTCGACGGCGACCCCTCCCGCCTCGAACGGGTTGCCGCGTTCCGCCTCGTTGATCCCGACGGCGAGGTGGGGATCGACTGCATGCTCATCGCCTCCGCGGGAGCGGTGTTCCACGTCCCCGTCACATGGCGCGATGCGCCGATGGAGGGAGGGAACCTCGTCGGGACGCTGGAGCACTCCGTTCTGGGAACGCGGTGGTGCTACGACGCCCCCAGCGACCCCGTCTACGTCACGGAGCTTGCCCGCGTCATCAGGGAGGCGGACACGGACGCCGACATCATCGGAGAGGGCGAGACCGAGGCGAGGCCGCGCACAATCTCCGTGAAGGGCAGCGGACCCGCGAGCGGGAAAAAGCTCGGGGACGATCCGCTGGTACTGCGCAAGATCGACGGCCACTGGCCCATGGCGGATGCCCACCTCGTGGGGACGTGGCAGCCCCATGGAGAAAAGCGCTCCGACGTACTGGCCACCCTGGGCTGATCAGGCCAACCCCGGCGCGAGGAAAAACGTCGGGGGTCGGCGGCTAGGCTGGCGCCCATGGAGAACACGCGGGCAAGCCTTGGCAAACAACGCGCCGAAGTGGCCGCCATGTTCGACGGGGTGGCGAAGCGCTACGACCTGTTGAACGATGTCCTCACCTTCGGGCTCGTGGGGGGCTGGCGGCGCCGCACCGCCGCCGCCGTCGCCCCCCTGGCCGGGGAGATCATCCTTGACCTCGCAGCGGGCACCGGCACGTCGTCGGTGCCGTACTCGGAGGCCGGCGCCTCGGTCTTTCCCACCGACATCAGCATGGGCATGCTGCGGGTGGGCAAGAAGCAGCATCCGGCCCTCGACTTCGTGGCCGGTGATGCCCTGCAATTGCCCTACGCGGACGCCTCGTTCGATGCCGTGACCATCTCCTACGGCCTGCGCAACGTCGAGCTCACCTCCCAGACACTCGAGGAGATCCTGCGGGTGACGCGTCCGGGGGGGCGTCTGGTGATCGCCGAGTTCTCCACCCCCAGTAACGCCTGGTTCCGGTTCCTCTATGAACAGGTTGCGCTGCGCATCGTGCCGATGGCCGCACGCATCTCCAGCAACCCCGCCGCCTACGGCTATCTCGCGGAGTCCATCCTCGCCTGGCCAAACCAATCCGGTCTCGCCGACGTGATGTCGCGTGCGGGGTGGCAACGCGTGGAGTGGAGAAACCTCGCAGGCGGGATCGTGGCGCTGCATCGCGGCTGGAAAATCTGATGGCGGAGTTCGTCCTCGACGCCTATGCCGCCCGCGGTTGCCCGGTGAAGACCTACAACGCGTTCAACCCCACTCTGTCGAAACCTGACGCACCTCTGGATGAGTCACTGCGCGATTCATTCGACGGGGGCCTCGATTTTCGGGACGCGACCCTGACCGCGATCCTTGAGCGCAACGACGGTGTGGTGGACCTGCGTGGACTGCAGGCCGAGAACGCTGGGTGGACCGCTCTGGAGACCGCCTGCATCGCCGCCATGGAGGCCGGAGCACCCATCGTCATCGGAGGCATCCTGCCGCTGGACCTCGAAGGTCACCGCACTGGCCGCCCCGACCTGCTGGTGCGTGCCTCCGACGCCCCTGACGGACGCCCCGGCTACCTGCCGGTGCGCATCAAGCCGTACCGCATCCTCGAGAAGCAGCTGCGGTGCTCCGACCTGTCGTACTCACCGCTGCATTCCCTCACGACGCGCCTCCCTCTGCCCGACCTGCGCTACCGCACCCGGCGGGAGGGCGCCCTCCTCGAACTGGCCCACCACTGGCGCCTGCTCGAAGCCTGCGGGCATGCGTCGACGGACAGGTTGGGGGGCGTCGTCGGTACGGACCCCCTGCCCCAGGAGCGCAACGGCACCGTCGTCGCATGGATCCCGCTGGACCTGCGCTTCATCCGCACCTTCTCCCGGACGGCGTCCTCGGGGCACCGTCTGCGCTCGGCACTCGAGCGCTACGAGCACGAGCACGGGTTCCGTGTCCATGTCGCACAACAGGCTCTCCGCCGCGGTGAGGACCCCTCGCTGCCGCCCGTGGTGCGCCCCATCCGCGTCAAGGAGTGCGAGTGGTGCGCATGGTGGGAGGTCTGTCGTGAGCAGATGGACGATGATGACCTGTCCCTACGAATCTCCAAGGCCCCCCTTGACGTTCGCGAACTGCAGGCGCTCGTTTCACTCGGGATCAGTACCGTCGCCGAGCTCGCCGTCGCAGACGTGGAGGCGCTACTGCCGGACTACCTTCCCCTGACGTCGCACCGCGACCGGTCCGCATCCCGCCTGCGCCAAGCCGCCCAACGCGCCCGCATGCTTGCTGACGGCGTCGCCCTCGAACGCCTCTCCGACGAACCGATCGGGGTTCCGCGGGCGGAGGTGGAGGTGGACCTCGACATCGAGACCGCCGAGGGCGATGCCACTTACCTGTGGGGTGCACTGGTCACCAACCGGGTGACGGGTGAGAAGCACTTCCACCACGTGAGTTCGTTCGAGGCGATGTCACCGGATGATGAAATTGACCTTGCCGTCCGATTCGCCCATTGGCTCCTGGCACTGGTGCAGCAGCATCCCGGCGTGCGGGTGTACCACTACAGCGACTACGAAACCGTCCACATGCGCCGGCTGGCTGATCGCAGCGGCCACCCCGACCTGCTGGCGGCCTGCGACCTGGTCCGCGAGCACTTCGTCGACCTCTTCCAGTACGTCCGCGAATCGATGGTGGCCGTCGACGGCCTGGGCCTGAAGGTGGTGGCAACCAAGGGCGCGGGCTTCCAGTGGCGCGACGAGGAACCCAGCGGGCTGGCGTCGCAGACGTGGTACGAAACCGCCGTGCACTCCCCCGACCCCGCCGTGCGAGCCGCGACAAGAACCCGTGTCCTGGAGTACAACGAGGACGACGTGCGCGCCACCCTTGCCGTGCGGGACTGGCTGGAATCCCTCGACGGATGAGCCACTCGGCAACGCTCACTCGTGACCGGCGCTGGCGGGTCGGGCACGCACCCACTACCGTTATAGGGTGAGCGACGAGACTGAAACCACCCCATCCAGCGCGGAGACCAACCCGATCAAGGCACCAGAGGCGCCCGTGACGGATGCGCAGGAGTCCCCCGAGACGCCCGTCACTGAGGCAGAGGAGTCCCCCGAGACGTCCCCGGCAGCAGTGCAGGAGGACATCATCGACGACGACACCTTTGCGTCCTTCGGCCTCGACGAGCGCCTCGTTCGCGCGGTCCGTGACCTCGGTTACGAACACCCCTCCCCCATCCAGGCCGCCACCATCCCGCCGCTGCTGCAGGGTCGCGACGTGGTGGGTCTCGCCCAGACCGGCACCGGCAAGACAGCCGCCTTCGCGCTGCCGATCCTGAGCCAGCTGGATCACCGGCAGAAGACCCCGCAGGCACTCGTACTGGCTCCCACCCGCGAACTCGCGCTGCAGGTGTGCGAGGCCTTCGAGAGCTACTCCGCGAAGATGCCGGGAGTTCGGGTGCTTCCGGTCTACGGCGGGCAGGGCTACGGCGTCCAACTGAGCGCACTGCGCCGAGGCGTCCACGTGATCGTCGGTACCCCCGGCCGGATCATGGACCACCTGGACAAGGGCACCCTTGACCTCTCCGAGCTCCGATTCCTGGTGCTCGATGAGGCCGACGAGATGCTCAAGATGGGGTTCGCGGAGGACGTCGAGACCATCCTCGCCGACACACCGGCTGACAAGCGTGTCGCCCTCTTCTCCGCCACCATGCCGAGCCAGATCCGACGCATCTCCAAGAAGTACCTCAACGACCCCATCGAGGTCACCGTCAAGGCGTCCAAGCAGACGACGCCCAACATCACTCAGCGCTACCTCATGGTGTCCTACCCGCAGAAGGTCGATGCGCTGACCCGCATCCTCGAGGTGGAGAACTTCGAGGGCATGATCGTGTTCGTCCGCACCAAGAACGAGACCGAGACGCTGGCGGAGAAACTCCGCGCTCGCGGTTTCTCGGCGATGGCGATCAACGGTGACGTTGTCCAGGCCCAGCGGGAACGCACCGTCGGACAGCTCAAGTCCGGCAAGCTCGACATCCTCGTGGCCACCGACGTGGCCGCGCGCGGCCTCGACGTCGAGCGCATCAGCCACGTCGTCAACTACGACATCCCCACCG
Source organism: Propionibacteriales bacterium (assembly GCA_038242845.1). GTDB lineage: Bacteria > Actinomycetota > Actinomycetes > Propionibacteriales > Propionibacteriaceae > Arachnia. Next base: position 6,643 of record JBBSRQ010000010.1, read on the forward strand.
ACACCGAGTCCTACACGCACCGCATCGGCCGCACCGGTCGTGCGGGGCGCAGCGGCGACGCCATCTCCTTCGTCACGCCCCGTGAGCGCCACCTGCTCAAGGCAATCGAGAAGGCCAACAAGAACACCCTGACCCAGATGCACCTGCCGAGCGTGGATGACGTCAACGCCACCCGGCTCAGCCGCTTTGACGACGACATCACCGAAGCACTTGCTTCGGAGAAGGTCGACTTCTTCCGCGATGTCGTGGCCCACTACGTGAACGAGTACAACGTCCCCGAGGTCGATGTGGCAGCGGCCCTGGCCGTGGTGTTGCGGGGCGACCAGCCCCTGCTGCTCGAGCCGGAGCCGGAGCGTCGGCCCTTCGACCGCAACCGCGACGACCGGGGTCCGCGTACCGACCGGGGCGAGCGCGGCCCCCGCCGTGATGACGGGGACCGGGGTTCGGATGGCGGTGGCAGGAAGTGGAAGAAGGACGACAGGCCGGGGCGCTCCTCCGACTCCTCTCGTGGACACTCCGATGTGACCTACGCCACCTACCGCATCTCCGTGGGCAAGCGGCAGCACGTGGAGCCACGCCAAATCGTCGGTGCCATCGCCAACGAGGGAGGGCTGGGGCGCCAGGACTTCGGTCACATTGACATCCGCATGGAGTACTCACTCGTCGAACTTCCCGCGCAGCTCCCGCCGGGAGCCTGGGAGAAGTTGCAGTCCACCCGCATCTCGGGGCAGCTCATCGAGTTGACGGAAGATCAGGGGTCGGGACGCTCGAGCCGTCCCGACAAGGGGTCGAAGCGTGATCCCCGCTAGGCGCCAACCAGCACTCCTGCCCCTCGGGTGACCAAGGCGTGGACAGCGCCCGGGAACCTCGACGGCGCTGCGCGCAAACAAGGCAGGGTGCGGGACTGTGGTCAATCCTGGCTGGTCCACCGGCCAGGATTGACCACAACCTCCACGAAGCGGGCGGCCGGAGAAGAAGCAGTTTTTGTTCGTTCAGCGCTTGGCTTTCCAGCCCTCACCGGACGGAGGCCGGTTCATCGCGCAGCACCCTCCAACTGTGGAAGCTGCGACACGATGGCCTGTGCGCTCGCCTTGGCGTCGCCGAAGCACATGAGGGTGTTCTCGTTGAAGAACAGCGGGTTCTGCACGCCGGCATAGCCCGCGTTCATGGACCGCTTGAACACCACAACGGTTTCCGCCTCCCACACGTGCAGCACGGGCATGCCGGAGATGGGCGAACCCTGCTGCATGGCAGCAGGGTTCACGGTGTCGTTGGCGCCGATCACGAGTACCACGTCGGTGGTGGCGAAGTCGCCGTTGATGTCGTCCATCTCCTCGACGATGTCGTAGGGAACGCGGGCCTCTGCCAGCAGGACGTTCATGTGCCCGGGCAGGCGACCCGCCACCGGGTGGATGGCGAACCGCACGTCGGTGCCCCTTGCCTGCAGTGAGGTTGTCAGCTGTGCCACCAGGTGCTGCGCCTGTGCCACCGCCATGCCGTACCCGGGAACGATGATGACCTTGCGTGCCTCGCCCAGCAACTGGGCGACCTCGGCTGTCGAGGCCGCCCTGTGCTCACCCTCGACAACGGGCCCCTGCGCCATCGACTCCCCGAATCCGCCGAGAATCACGGAGATGAACGACCGGTTCATGGCACGACACATGATGTAGCTCAAAATGGCGCCGGAGGCGCCCACGAGTGCACCGGTGATGACGAGCACGCTCAGCCCCAGGGTGAAGCCGGTGAAGGCCGCAGCCCAGCCGGAGTAGGAGTTCAGCATGGAGATCACCACGGGCATGTCGGCGCCGCCGATGGAGGCCACGAGATGGATGCCCAGCACCAGGGACAGGAGTGTTGCCAGCAGCAGCGGAAGGATCGAGTGTGAGGCCACGAACCACCAGCCGAGCAGGCCCAACACGATCACGGCACCGAGGTTCAGCCAGTTGCGGCCCGGCAACGCCAGCGCCTTCGAGGCCAGCTTGCCGTTGAGCTTGCCCCATGCCACGAGCGATCCCGTGAACGTGACGGCGCCGATGAAGACGCCCAGGAACACCTCTATCTGTTGGAAGCCGGTGGCGTCGGGGCGTTGCAGGTAGGCGTTGAATCCCACCATCACGGCCGCTGCACCGACGAAGCTGTGAAGGAGGGCGATGAGCTCGGGCATGCCCGTCATCTCGACCTTGCGGGCCCGCCAGATGCCGATGGCGGCACCGATGGCCAGCGCGCCGTAGAGCAGCACCGCAGAGACCGGCTGCAAATCGTGGTTGGCGTAGTCCTTGTAGGCAATGGCGAAGTTTGTGGCCACGATGGCCAGCACCATCCCGAGGATGCCGAAGGCGTTGCCCCGCTTTGCGGTCTCGTGCTTGCTCAGCCCGGCCAACGCGAGGATGAACATCAGACCGGAGACGATGTAGGTGGCGTTGATGAAGTTGCTCAGCACGGCTCAGCCCTTCCGGAACATGGTCAGCATGCGGTGGGTCACGGTGAATCCGCCGAAGACGTTGATGGCGGCAAGCACAATCGCCACGAAGGAGATGCCCTTGACGAAGGGATTGTCGTCGGCCAGTTGTGTCATGGCCCCCACGATGATGATGCCGCTGATGGCGTTGGTGACGCTCATGAGGGGCGTGTGGAGCGCGTAGGTGACGTTCCAGACCACGTAGTAGCCGACGACGCCCGCCAGCACGAAGATGCCGAACAGGGTCACGAAGTTGCTCGGTGAAATCGTCAGCAGGGCGATGAGTGCCACGCCGGCCAGCCCCACCCACACCACCGACAGCCACCACGGTGTGGGCTTCCTCGGTTCCGGTGGCGGCTTTGGCGCAGCCGCGACGATGGCTGCAGGGACCGCGGACACCTCGATGGGGGGCGGCGGGAACGTGATCTCGCCGTTCCGCACCGTGGTCATGGTGCGGACCACTTCGTCGTCGAAGTCCAGGACGAGTTGCCCGTCCCTGGCCGGCGTCATGAGCGTCAGCGCGTTGACCAGGTTGGTGCCGTACAGCTGTGAGGACTGTCCCGGCAGGCGGCTCGCCAGGTCCGTCCAGCCGATGATGGTCACGCCGTTGTCCGTGATCCAGCTCTTCCCCGGCTTCGTCAGCTCGCAGTTGCCGCCGCCCTGGGCGGCGAGGTCGACGATGACGGAGCCGTTGCGCATCGAGGCCACCATGTCGGCGGTGATGAGCTTCGGGGACGGCCGGCCGGGGATGGCGGCCGTGGTGATGATGATGTCCACGTCAGCAGCCTGCTCGGCGTACAACTGCCGGGCACGATCGACGTAGTCGGCGCCCACCTCCTTCGCGTACCCGTCGGAGCTGATGCCCTGGCCCTCGGAGCGTACGTGCAGGAACGTTGCGCCCATGGACTCCACCTGTTCGGCGGTTTCCGGTCGGACGTCGGTGGCGCGCACAATGGCACCCATGGCGTTGGCGGCGCCGATGGCTGCGAGTCCGGCCACGCCTGTACCTGCGACGAGCACCTTGGCGGGGGGGACCTTGCCGGCGGCCGTGACCTGGCCCGTGAAGAAGCGACCGAAGGCGTGGGCCGCCTCCACGACCGCGCGGTATCCGGAAATGTTGGCCATGGCGCTGAGCGCATCCAGCGCCTGAGCACGGCTGGTGCGCGGCACCATGTCCATGCTCAGCGCAGTGACACCCTGGGCGGACAGCTTCGAGGTGAGCGCGGCGTCCTGCCGGGGCGCGAGGAAGGTGATGAGGGTGGCGCCGGTGCGCAACGCGGCGATCTGGTCGTCGGTGGGCGGATTGACGGCCAGCACGACATCGCTGTGCCATGCGGCGTTCACGTCGGCGACGCTGGCGCCCGCCTCCGCGTACGCGGCGTCGGCGAAGGCTGCGCGGGATCCGGCACCCTCCTGGATGACGACGTCGTAGCCCAGCGCGATGAGCTGGTGGACTGTCTTGGGGGTCGCAGCGACGCGGTTCTCACCTGGCGTCACCTCGAGGGGGATACCGATCTGCATGGTGTCGACCGTAACGCGTCACCGCACCCGGCGCGTCGGCGGGGTACCTCGTGGACTCCGGGCCGGCTCAGCCTGCGTCGCTGCCCATCTCCCGCAGCGAGGCCTCGCCGTCGCGACGCCCGTCCCGGGTGAGGGAGGCGACCACCATTTGTCGCCCACTCACGGCACCTGCAAGAGCAGCCCTCAGCGCGAGCGGGCCGGCGACGCTGGTGGTCTGCCACCCCAGCGCTGAGGCGAGCGCTGCCAGGTCGACGCCCTGCGGGGTGCCGAACACACGCTCGAAGGCTTCTGCGTAGGCCTGGTCCCCCTGCTCCAGGGTGGAGAAGATGGCCCCGCCGTCATCGTCAACCACCACCACGCGCACGTCGCAGCCCGGCTCCAGCGGGGGCGCCACGAGCGCGCCCATGTCGTGCTGCAGCGTGAGGTCGCCCAGCAGGACGGTCATGGGGAGCCCCGTGGCAAGGGCGACGCCGGTGGCGGTGCTGAGGGTGCCGTCGATGCCGGCGAGTCCCCTGTTGGCCCAGGTGTGGGCCGGGCGCGCGCTGATCGGTGCCAGGTCGGCGTCGCGAATGGACTGGCTGGAGCCGAGGAAGAGCGCATCGCCCTGGCCCACCGACGCCACCACCGCGGCGGCGACGGCGTGTCCGTCCCAGCGGTGCGTGCGACGCGCCGCCAGCTTCTTGTCGGCGTTCTGCCACGCGTCCAGCCATGCGGGGTCACCATCGGGGAGCAGCACGCGGTCCACCACGGCGGCGGCCCGGGATCCCACGTCGCCCCACTCGGCACGGTCCGCCACGACGATCACCTCCACGCCGTCCCTGGACAGCAGCGCGTTCACGGGGCGCGACAGGGTGGGGTGCCCGAAGCACACGACGCGGCGGATCCGCTGTCCCAACGCGGAGTCCAGCAGCAGGCGGTAGTGGGCGATGGCGCAGTGGCCGGTGCGGGCGTTGCTGCTGGGCTCGGCCAGCAGCGGCAGCCCCGCCAGTTCTGCCAACGCCCGCGCCTCGACGCCGACGGTCCAGGACGCGTCACCCACCAGCACGACGGTCTCGTGGGCATCGGAAGCCTCGTGCACGGTGACACCGTCGCTGCCGTGCACCTCGGCCACCCGGAACTCCGGTGTGGGGATGGGGCCCACCAGGGGTGGGCTGAATTCGGCGTTGAGGTGCACGGGCCCGGGCTGCCGGGTCCGCAGGCCGGCGGCGGTCACGTGGGCGCGCTGCACGGCCGCCCCCCAGGAGGCCTCGTTGCCGTGGGAGGACACCCGCACCGTGGCCAGCGCGGCGGGGCCGAAGGCACCCACCTGTTCGCCGGTCTGGTTGGCGCCGGTACCGATGGCCTCGGCGGGACGATCCGCCGTGACGAGCAGTAGCCCCACCCCCGCTGCCCGTGCCTCCATGGCGGCGGGCACGAGGTTGCCGACGGCGGAGCCGGACGTGGTGACCACAGCAGCCACACGCCCCGACCCCTTGGCCAGGCCCAGCGCTGTGAAGGCACCAACGCGTTCGTCGATGCGGACGTGCAACCTGAGGTCCCCGCGTGCATCGGCGTGGTGCAGGGCCAGCGCCAGGGCCGCATTGCGGGAGCCCGGCGCGAGGACGACGTCCTGCACACCGCACGCCACCAGAGCAGACACGATGGTGGCACCCAGGAGAGGCGAGTTCACATCCGGTCCTTCGTTGACGTCCACTCGGGGACAAGGGCGGCAACCCGGTGCAGCCGCTCCAGCCACCAGCCTGCCACCTGCTCGTCGGCCTGCACGCGCAGCAGCGCCTCCGGGTCCATGACGAGGTCCGTCACAGGCAGCATCCCGTCCACGGCGCGCAGCGGGTCGATGGCGACGTCGTCGAGCAGCAGGCTGCCGGTCTCCAGTCCACAGGCATGGGGCAGGGACGGCAGGGCGGCCGCAAGCGCCACGCCGGCACGCAGCCCCACCGAGGTCTCCAGCGCACTGGACACCACCACGGGTATGCCGAGGACCTCGGCCAATTCCAGGCACCTCCGCACCCCGCCGAGTGGCTGCACCTTCAGGACGGCCACGTCAGCTGCACCGGCGTCGCGGACGCGCAGAGGGTCGCCGGCACGACGGATGGACTCGTCTGCCGCGATGGGCACAGCGATACCGCGAGCGGCCAGAAGTTGGCGCAGTGCCGCCATCGACTCGACGTCGGGGCACGGCTGTTCCGCGTAGTCGAGGCCGAAGGCAGCCAGTTCGGCGATGGCTGTGGCCGCCTGCTGCAGGCCCCAGCCGCCGTTGGCGTCCACCCGGATCCGTCCTTCCGGGCCCAGTGCGTCCCGCACGGCAGCCACGCGGGCGACGTCGTCCTCGAGGGTCTCCCCCTGCTCCGCGACCTTCACCTTGGCAGTGGCGCAGCCGGATGCCCGCACCCGCGCAGCAGCAGCCCCAGGTGGCAGGGCGGGGACGATCGCGTTGACGGGCACCTCTGATCGGAGCGCCGGTGGCCAGTCGGTGGTTGCGGCCTCCAACGCGGCACGCAGCCACGACGCCGACTCGGCGTCGTCGTACTCAGGGAAGGGGCTCCACTCCGCCCAGCCGAGTGGACCTTCCAGCAGGATCCCCTGACGGCGCGTGATCCCACGGAATCTGGTGGTCAGGGGAATGTCGAAGACGTGGATGGGCACGAGGTCAGCCGATGAAGACGCCAACGAGGAGTCCCAGACCCACCCCGAGTTCCGCCATCCCCGTGGCCTGCAGCGTGCCGATGAGCGCCCGGCCCCTGGCACCCAGAAGAAGGTCCCGGACGGGCAGCACCAGGACGCCGCATGCGAGCAGCGCCACCAGCGCCCACCAGGTGGTGAGGCTGGCGAACACCACGACCCCAGCAACAGCTACGACGACGAGTGCCACGTAGAACCTTCGGGTGGCCCCGTCCCCCAGTTTGGTGGCCAGGGTCCGCTTGCCAGAGCGCGTGTCCGTCTCGACGTCTCGCAGGTTGTTGACCACCAACAGGGCGCTGGCCAGCGCACCGATGGAGGTGGCTGCCACCCAACTCCACGCGGGGGCGGAGCCGTGCAGGACGAACGTCGTGCCCACCGTGGCCACGAGGCCGAAGAAGACGAAGACGAAGAGCTCCCCCAGACCGAGGTAGCCGTAGGGATGGCTTCCGCCCGTGTAGAACCAGGCAGCCACGATGGCGGCGGCACCCACGGCCAGCAACCACCAGTGCCCGGTGATGATGACGACGGCCAGTCCAGCCACCGCTGCCAACGCGAAGCTGATGAAGGCAGCAGCCTTCACTGCAGAGGGGCGCGCGAGCCCGGAGGCCACGAGCCGCGTGGGGCCGACGCGATCATCGTCGGTGCCACGGATGCCGTCGGAATAGTCGTTGGCGTAGTTGACGCCCACCTGCAGCGCCAGCGCAACCGCGAAGCACAGCAGCGCGATCCCCCAGAACCGTGCGTCCACGGGGCCGTCCAGCGCGTGGATGGCGGAGGCGATGCCGGCGAGGATCGGGGCGAGGGCGGCGGGAAGCGTGCGGGGCCGGGCACCCGCCACCCACACCGAGAGGGAATCGGTCATTGTGGGACCCATGCTAGAAGGGTCGCGCGGTCGGGTTTGCCACCGGCGGTCCGGGGCACCTCGTCGATCACAACCACCTGCCGCGGCAGAGCCTCCCTGGGAAGGGACGAAGACAGACGGTCGCGCCAGCCAGCAAGGCTCCCCGAGGTGGCGAACAGCACGATGCGGCTGCCCCATTCCACATCAGGGACCGCCAGCACTGCCGCGAGCGGGTCCGCAGCCTCCACTGCTCGGCGGACCCCTGCGAGGTCCACGTTGACCCCGCCGGTGATGACGACGTCATCCAGGCGACCACCCACAATCAGCCTGCCGTCCTGCCACCGCCCCCAGTCTGCTGTGGCAAGCATCCCACCGCTCGTCGCGGGCACAATGGTGCCGGAGTCGTCGAGATAGCCGTCGCACAGGGTGGGCCCACCCAGCGCGATGCGCCCGTTCCCCCGGGGTGCACGGGTGTCGTCCTGGAGTTCCACGGAGGCGCCCGGGAGCGCCCGACCATCCCACAGCACACCCCCACAGGTCTCGCTCATGCCGTAGGTCTCCTGCACGGAGATGCCCGCGTCCTCGGCGCGCCGTCGGAGCGCGGGTGCCAGCGCTGACCCACCCACGAGCACGGCGTCGAAGCCGGCGAGCCGCCGTGCGATCATGGGGTCATCGAGCGCCCGGTACAGCTGCGTCGCGACGACGGAGACTGCGTCCCCGTGGCCCGTGGGACGGAGATCGGCGAGATCCGGCGCCGACAGCAGCGGCTCCCGTCCCGCCGCCAGGGATCGCACCAGCACCATGAGTCCGGCCACGTATCGGGCAGGCAGGACGAGGTGCCACGTCAGGTCTGCACCGAGCGCAGTCCGGGACGCGGCGGCTGCGGCCAGCAACGCACGCCGGGACAGCACCACACGTTTCCCCGCGCCGGTGGACCCGCTGGTCTCCACCACCGCACCCACGTCACCGGGGAGGCCCTCAGGGGGGTCGCCGGAGGACAACCAGACAGCGGGCCCACCCTCCAGCATGTCCGCCACGCGCATCGGATCCGGTTCCGCGGTCATGGCGTTGCCTGCGTCAGCCGGATGCCCGCTGACTGGCGCTGCCCGCTGGCAGGGACCATCCTGTGTCGTCCGGCCATGTCGTGTTTCAGGCGATCAGCGCCCGAGCTCCTGCTCAGGCTTGATGAGGATCATGATGAACTCCACGAATGCCCAGATGTTGTTGGCGATGAGGACCATGTATCCCAGGCCCGCCAGGGCGAAGAGTGGGGATTCGGAATCGCCCGACATCCCTCCAGCGACGGCACCGGCGATCATGATCAGGAGTCCAAGGCCCACCAGTCCAAGGTGGATGAGACCCAGATTCTTCTTGCCCAGATAGAAGCTGTGGATGCCAAGGCCACCCAGGAAGAACGCCAGCAGGGCGGCCGTGGTCTTGGACTTCGCCGGCTGGGCATATCCGTAGGAACCGTAGGCGCCGTACGGCTGCTGCTGGTAGCCACCCGCCTGTGCCGCGTAGGGGTCCTGACCCTGGTACTGCTGCGGGTAGGGGTACTGCGCCTGAGGTGCCTGGCCACCGTAGGGACCACCCTGGGCGGGGGCTCCACCGCCGTACGGGGCGCTCTGGGGCGCCGAAGCGTATCCGGTGTGTGCCGGGGGAGCATTCTGCGCCCCGCCAGGTCCCCAGCCGGGTGCAGCGCCATCAACCGGCGCGTCACCGCCGGGCTGCGGGTCGTTCATTCCCCACGCGCTGTCCCAGTCCTGCTGCGAAGCCGGCGCGGGTGATGCAGGGTGCGCCGGGTCCTGGAAGGACGGGCCGCGCTCCGGGTTTCCCGACGCGTTCCCCCACTGTGAAGCGTTGTCGCCCTGCGGAGCGTTGTGGCCCTGCGAAGCGTTGTCATCGTTGTTGCTCATGGTCAACCCCTTTCGTGCGCCCCGTCGGGGCGCCGCTCGAAACTAGCATCCGAACGGCCCCAGGGCGCGACGCCAGGCGCCGAGGGCCCCCGCCACCCCTTTTGTGACGGGAGGATAGGGTGGGGCAATGGGACGCATCCTGATCATTCTCGCAGTCGTCATGCTGACGATCTATTGCGTCGTCGAGGTCGCACAATCCCAGCCCAGCCGGGTGCGGGTGATGCCCAGATGGTTGTGGGCCTTCGTGGTGATTTGCGTGCCCGTCATTGGGCCCATCACCTGGCTGCTCGCCGGCCGCCCGGAGAACTCCTCCGCCAGGCGCCACTCCATGGGCCCTGACGACGATGAAGATTTCCTCCGAGGTCTTCGCTGACGGCTCCGTCCTGCGGGACCGCGTAGCCAGCGCTCAGCTATGATTTCCCGCGGTCCACAATCGTCCGTAGAAGGGATCATTCATGGGAACAGGGATTGCTGTCCAGGATTGGCTCCGTGACGCCGCCCAGGTGTTTGCGGAGCACGTCGGGGAATTGAACGAACTCGACCGTGCCATCGGCGATGCCGACCACGGCACCAACATGTCCCGTGGGCTGGAGACGGCCCTCACCATTCCCATCGATCCCGACATGTCTCCCACCGACTCCTTGAAGCGGGTGGGGATGGCACTGGTCAGCACGGTGGGTGGGGCCTCCGGCCCCCTGTTCGGCACGTTCTTCCTACGGGTGGGTCAGCACTGGCACACGCCCGCCACCACCGACAGCATTGCGGTGGCGGTGCGCGCCGGCCTCGAGGGGGTCATGGCGCGGGGCAAGGCCGTCGAGGGTGACAAGACCATGGTGGACGCCCTCGCCCCAGCAGTCGCCTCCCTCGAGGACTCGGTGCGCAAGCAGCTTCCACTGGCCGAGGCACTGGAGCTGGGTGCCCGGGCAGCTGAGGCGGGCGCGCAAGCAACACGGCCCATGGTCGCGATGCGGGGCCGGGCGAGCTACCTCGGGGAACGCAGCATCGGTCACCTGGATCCGGGCGCGGTCTCCTGCGCCCTCATCCTGGCCAGCGCTGCCCGCCACATCGGCTGAACGGCCAACCGCACCGCGCGCTTTCATCCCTGACGGGGGCGGTGGCGACCACCTCACCCTAGTATCGGTTTCATGCCTACGAACTCGCCTGCCTCCCCTTACAAAGCCGTCATCCTCGCACGTGGACTCGGATCCCGGATGCGCAAGGAGGCTGAGGGCGTCAGCCTTGACGAGAGCCAGAGCGCCGCGGCGGATGCGGGCGTCAAGGCGATGATCTCCATGGGTGGGGAACGCCCCTTCCTGGACTACGTCATCAGCGCGCTCGCCGACGCCGGTTTCACTGAGGTGTGCCTCGTGATCGGCCCGGAGCACGACATGATCCGTGACTACTACAACGAGGTGGAGAAGGGACGGGTCACCATCTCCTTCGGTGTGCAGGAGGAGCCCCTGGGCACCGCCAACGCAGTCCTCGGCGCCGAGGAGTTTGCTGGCGATGACCGTGTGCTGATCATCAACTCGGACAACTACTACCCCGCTGAGGCGTTGCGTCTGCTCGCAGACGTACCCGGTTCCGCCCTCATCGGCTTTGAGCGCACCGCGATGCTGGAGCGCTCCAACATCCCCGCCGACCGCATCGCCGCGTTCGCACTGGCCACCTCCGACGCTGACGGCAACCTTGACGAACTCGTCGAGAAGCCCGACGAGGCCACCATCGAGCGGCTCGGCGACGACGCGGTGCTCTCCATGAACTGCTGGCTCTGCACGCCCACCATCTTTGAGGCCGCACGCGCCATCCCGAAGTCCGCACGCGGCGAGTACGAGATCACCGACGCCGTCCGCTGGGCCATCGACGCCGGCGACCCCTACCGCGTGGTACGCGCAGACGTCGGCGTCCTGGACATGTCCAACCGTGGTGACATCGCCTCGGTCATGGAGGCGCTCGGGGACGCGGCGGTCCGCCTGTGACCCGCTGGTTCGTGCCCGGCCGGCTCGAGGTTTTCGGCAAGCACACCGACTACGCGGGGGGGAACTCCTTGCTGGCCGCCGTCGACCGGGGCATCACCATCGACCTCGAGGACGCCGACGAGCACGTCACTGCCAGCTCCACCGCGAGTCCCGGCGAAGTCGTGCTGCGCAACGGCGAGTCGCTCGACCTGCCCGCGGGTCACTGGGGCGGCTACGTGGCGGCCGTGCTGCAGCGCCTCCGACTGAACTTCGGTGACGTCCGGCCAGCCAAGTTGGAGATCGACTCCGACCTGCCCCTGGCGAGTGGGATGTCGTCGTCGTCGGCCCTTGTCGTGGCACTGGCACTGAGCCTCATCGACCACAACGACCTGCGTGACACGCCCCAGTGGCGGGAAAACATTCACAGCGACGTCGACCTGGCCGGCTACATGGCCTGCTTCGAGAACGGCATGACTTTCGGCACCCTCGAGGGCGTGCGGGGAGTGGGCACGTTCGGCGGGTCCGAGGACCACACGTCAATGCTGTGCTGCAAGGCCGACCACCTGACCCAGTTCCGGTTCTGCCCCATCGTGGAGGGCGAGTCCGTGCGGGTGCCGGATGATTTGTCCTTCGTGGTGGCCGTCTCCGGTCTGCTCGCGGAGAAGACGGGCAGCGCCCTGGCCTCCTACAACCAGGCTTCCATCCGCACCCGCGAGATCGTGTCCGCCTGGAACGATGCCACGGGCCGTGAGGACGTCACGATCGCCGACGCCCTGGCCTCGGACGAGGACGCCGCCGAGGGGCTGCGTGCCGTGGTGGCACACTCCCCAGAGCTGACCTCGCGTCTGCGTGCGTTCATGACGGAATCGGAGGAGATCATTCCTGCCGCGACGGCCGCCCTGCGCATCGGGGACCTGGCCACCTTCGGCAGCCTCTCTGACCAGTCGCAGCGCAATGCCGACCGGCAGTTGGGCAACCAGGTGCCGGAGACCAGCCGGTTGCAGGCGCTGGCACGGGAGCTCGGGGCGCACGCTGCGAGCAGCTTCGGCGCGGGTTTCGGCGGATCGGTCTGGGCGCTGGCGGACACCGCTGGCGCCGACGCCTTCGGGGCCGACTGGCTCGCCCGGTACACGAGTGAGTACCCCGAGGTGGAGGGCCGGGCAAGCGTGCTCGTCACTCGCCCCGGCGGCCCCGCCCGCAGGCTCTGACCATCAGGCACTTCTGGGCGTCCCGCCGGGACGCTCAGAGGTGCATGTCCTCGTAGCTCCTGGGATCCTCGATCGGCTCCAGATGCCCCGTGATGCGAAGATCGGGAAACTCCGCATTGATCTCGTCGATGAGGTCCTCCATTGCGTCGTGGCCCCTCTGGACCGTCCACGCACCCGGCACCAGCATGTGCATCTCCATGAACTGGCGCGCACCGGACTCCCTGGTCCTCACCGCATGGAAGTCGATGCCCCCGCCCGTATGGGAGGCCAGGATCTCCCGCAGCCGGGCATTGTCCTCCTTGGGAAGGGACACGTCCATGAGGCCGTCAGCTGACTCCCGGATGAGCCGGTAGCCCGTCCACATGATGTTGACTCCCACGCCGATGGCAACCACCGGGTCAAGCCAGTCCCAGCCGGTGATCCATACCAGCCCCACGCCGAGCACGACGCCGATGGTGGTCCACACGTCGGTCATCAGGTGCTGGCCGTCGGCCTTCAACGTGATGGAACGATACTGCCGGCCAGCCCGAATCAGCACGACGGCCACCACCCCGTTCACTGCAGTCGCGACGAGGGAGATCATCAGGCCGAGTCCCACTTCGGTCAGGTCACGGGGCGCGAGAAGCCGCTGGATGGCGAACACGATGATGGTGGCGGCGGCCACGAAGATCATGATGCCCTCGACGGCGGCGGAGAAGTACTCAGCCTTGGTGTGTCCGAAATGGTGGTTCTTGTCGGCAGGTCTGGCCGCCACCTTCAGTACCACGAGCGCCACCACGGCCGCCACGAGATTCACCACGGACTCGGCGGCGTCGGAGAGCAGACCCACCGATCCCGTCAACCACCACGCACCCGTTTTCAGCGTGATGGTGACGAGTGCTGCGGCCACTGCAAGCCAGCCGAAGCGGCTCAGGTCACGGGGCGGAGATGCGATGGTCACGCCCACCATGGTCTCAGGCTTCACGGCGCACGCCCAGCGGCGCCCGTAGACTTGCTGACCATGCCGCATTCAGGATGGCTGACCACGCCGATGCTCGGGTTCACCCCGAAGCCCCCAACCGTCGCCTGCGTACTCTCGGGCGGGGGGTCGCGCGCAAGCTTCCAACTCGGCGCGCTGGGGTACTTGTACCGCAACGATCCCGGGTTCTCCCCCACCATCCTCGTCGGCGCTTCCGCCGGATCCATTCTGGCGGCCGGTCTGGCACAGGACAGCGACAGGGACGCCCAGCACCAGTTCATCGCAAGGATGACCGAGATCTGGCTCGGGTTGCGCGACCCGGCCGAGATGTTCGCGCCGCGTCCCTGGCTCGTGCGCGCACAGACGGAGGCCCCGGGGTGGCTGGGTCTTGTGAACCAGAAACCTGCAGCCCCCCACCCGGGCCCCCGTGCCTTCCCCAAACTGTCCTTCCTGCGCAACAGCATTCCGCCCTTTCCCCAGTCACCACCCGCGACACACCTGGGACCGCTGGAGCTCGCCCTGCAACCGGATGAGGAGATCCCCCCGTCGGAATGGTCGCTGGGCACGCTGGCGCAGCTGTTCAGCAACGTGGGAAAGCTGCCCCGCATGGGCACCGACCTGCTGGCCATCCACCACGGCATGGTCAGGACGAAGTCCATGTACCGCCCCGGACCCGTATTGCTGCAACTCCTGGACCCGGAGGTGTTCGACCCGGCCCGCGTGCGCAACGCGGGCACGACTCTGCGGATCGCCATGGTGGCCCTGGAATCCGGTGCCCTGCGGTTCATGCGCGAGGACGGCGCCCTCGTTGATCGTGAGGGCACTCTCGTCGACGCGGGACCCCATCCACTGGCGACCGGGGTGCTGGCGTCCTGCTCCATCCCCGCCGTCTTCCGCCCGGTACCGCTGGGGGCAGAGACGTACGTCGACGGCGGCGTTCGTGAGAACCTTCCGGCACAGTTGGCCATCGAACACCTCGGCGCCGATCGGACCTACGTCATCAGCTCGAAGGGCATCGACATCGCGGCCCGACAGTCCATGAGGGACGCTGACCTCTTTGCCATCATCATGCGCTCCACCGAGATCCTCATCGACGAGGCAGGACGTGATGAGATGGAGTACGCGAGCCGGACCGATGCCACCGTCATCCAGCCCGAACTGGACGTCCACAGCGCCATGTCGGTGGACCCGGGCCTGATAGCCATCAATATCGATTACGGCTGGCTTCGCGCTGCGGAGGCTTTGCTGGAACTCGGCAACGACGACGAGGCACGGCACCGCCGCATCATTGCGTTGCGCATCAGGTGTCACCGCCTGGAGGAGCGTCTCCTGTCCCACCCCGGGGACGCCTCCGTCATCGAAACGCTCTCCCGTGCGAAGCGGGAGATGCGCGACGCCGTGGCAGAGTGCGACGAGCGCGCCCTCCCCGACGGCGCTGAGCACTGGTGGTCGACCTTCGAGCGCCACGTGCAGGTCCCCGGAACGTCCCCGCCCTGGCTGCTCGGGGTGGACGACACCCTCTGAAACCGACGCACGCCCCGGGAACGCACAAGGCCCACCTCGACGAGGTGGGCCATTGGCATCCCCAACGGGATTCGAACCCGTGCTGCCGCCGTGAAAGGGCGGAGTCCTGGGCCGCTAGACGATGGGGACCCGTGCTCGCGTTAGAGCATAGTGCACCGGGGCCGATGAGGCACATCCCGGCGTAGCGTCATCGCAGAACCCCTCAGAGGGAGCGGCCGGCACCCCGAGGGGAGGATGCCGACCGCTGGATCAGGGGACAAGGGCTCACGTGTTGATGTGGACGTGGTCCTTGTGGTTGGCGGTGTCCCCGCCACGGTTGGCCATCTTGCGCCAGCCGTCAGCGTCGCGTCCGACGCTCCAGATCTGCTGGTCGAAGATGATGTAGTTGATGTTGAACTGCCTGGCATTGGCCCGGAAGTACCGTGCGATCTCCCAGCCCAGCGCGTTGTTGGACCTGTGGTTGGGGATCATCACATCCACGGCCCGGCCGGCCGGATGGTCAGGGGTGACGTCGCGGCGCCATCCGTACATCGTCTTGATCACCGGGTAGTTATCCCAGACGTGGCGGACCACTTTCTGGACATCGGCGTTCGTCTGGTCCAATCCGCTGGAGAAGCCCTTGTTGAGGGTCCCGCCGTTACCGGTGCTGCCACCAGGGTTGGTGCTGGGTGTGGAGGCACTGAGGTACTTGGCCGTGACCCACCGCACTGCCCCGTTGAGCACGATCTGTGCGCGACCGGAGGTGACCGTCCCCGTCACGGCCACCGCGGACCCGGCCGGGATCGCGCCCGTCTGGGCGCTGCCACTGGCGGCATGCCAGACGTTGAGGTTGGCCGTCGCGTACTGGGTGGTGGTTTTTGGCGGGGCAGGGACGGCCGGCAAGGACGTGGACCCCGGGATTGCGGAGACATAGGAGTTGTTGACCCACGACACGTTGCCCTGCCACACCACCTGCGCGAGGCCGTTGTGCACCAGCCCCGTGACCTCCAGAATCGTGCCCCGGGGCACGTCACCCAAGGACACGAAGTAGGCGTTGCTGGTGGTCCGGAGCATGAGGGTGGCTGTTGCCTTCACCTTCCCGACGGAGGCGGGCAGCGACTGGCTCGGTGCGCCCGCGGTGGCAGAGAGGTACGCGGTTGCAGCCCAGAGCGTCCGGTCGTTGTACTGCACCTGCCCATAGGCGCCAGTGAGTGCACCGGTGAGCCGTAGCTTGGTGCCCTTCGTCACCACCTGGGCGACGGCGTCGGACAGGGCTGGACCGACACGCAGGTTGAGGGTCGCAATCGCATACGCATCACTGGCCGATGTGGATGTGGAGGGTTTGTCCACCACGACGGTGCTGGCACCCAGGTAGGCGCTGGCAACGTAGGCGGTCCTGCCCTGGTGGGTGACAGCCGTCCACCCATTGCTCGAGCTGATGACCGGGATCTTCTCACCCCGGTAGAGGATGCCGACGCGAGCCGCACTGGGGGATGCGGCCGCCCGGATGTTCACGGCCGTCGTGGCCGTCAGATGGCCGTTGCTGGCGTCTGCGAGCGCTCCGGCGGCGATGGTGCCAACGGTTTGCACCATCGCGGCGACGGTCACTGCGGCCGCTGCTGCGCGCAGGCCCTTCAGAATTGGATTCACGTCTTTGGAATCCCTTCCTTGTTCG
Organism: Propionibacteriales bacterium; assembly: GCA_038242845.1. Classification (GTDB taxonomy): domain Bacteria; phylum Actinomycetota; class Actinomycetes; order Propionibacteriales; family Propionibacteriaceae; genus Arachnia. Next base: position 23,363 of record JBBSRQ010000010.1, read on the forward strand.
ATGTGGGGGAACGGATCGACGTTGCGCTTCCTCGAGGCCCGAAGGCCTCCGCCACGTCCATCCACTGCCGGACGGTAGGCAGTGGGTGCACTCCCCCACAAACCGCGGATGCCCGATCCACCCACACCCGCGCCGCCGGCCCAGGAGAACCACACCCACGTGGTTTCCCCGACACTCCACCGTCGATATTCCTGACAAGGACCTATACCCAGATGGTCATACACGCCCAAAATATTTCAATCATGAGAACAGTCTGAGAACCCCAAGAATTCACAGCACCCCACCAACACCTCAAGCGGCACTTCAGGTTCACCCTTGACGGGGGTCCCCCACGACGGTGATGGCGGTCGAGTCACTGCGCCACATCCTCGCCCTGCCGAGCGCCCCGTCGGGGAGCCACCCGGCCTTCAGGTCTGCTGCGGAGAGCACCTGTCCACCCACCTCGTCCTGCAGCCGCATCAGTTCCGCAGCGTTGGCCACAACCGCCACCACAGGCAGGCGCGTCACTCGACGATTGGCTCTCAGCGCCGCCAGCACGTCCGGGTGGTAGGCACTCGCCACCAGGACCAGCGGATGCTCCGACGAGGCCCCTGCAAGGGGAAGCAGGATTTCCCGCATCGCCGTGATGTCATCACCGACCATCAGGACGAAGGCGTCGTTGAGGGCCGCGACTCCCCCCGCTGTGGCGAAGTCCTCATCGAGGTGGCCGATTCCGAGCCGGACACCACCGGCGAGTGGCCGCGGGGCGTCGCCACCCCTGCCGGGCCGGGGCATGGCGTCCACCGCGTCCTGGGAGATGTAGCGCGGCACGATGGCGTCCACAGCAGGCGCACCCCTCAGCGGCGCGGACGACAGCTCGGCATTTCGGTGACAGCGTCGCCGGGCATCAACCCACGCTGCCACCACCAGGAGGGGGACACCCATCGCCAACGCCACGACCACGCCCACCCAGTCACCCATGTCCCCAGCCTGCCACCGACACCAACCCCCGTCTTCCACTAGACTGCTTCGTGCGTGAAACACCACGCGCCTGTAGCTCAGTTGGTAGAGCAGGGGCCTTTTAAGCCTCGGGTCCTGGGTTCGAGCCCCAGTGGGCGCACTGCCGTTGGTCAATCGGCAGGGGCGAATCGAGCCTCACGCAGGGTGGTTTCCGGCGGATTTCACATCATCGGAAAACCCCGCTAGAGTTACCGCGCTGGCCAAGCCAGCAAGGTCAAGAAATTGGCCCCGTAGCGCAGTTGGTTAGCGCGCCGCCCTGTCACGGCGGAGGTCGCGGGTTCGAGTCCCGTCGGGGTCGCTGGTGCAGCGCAGCAGCGCAGATCCATCTGGCCAGGTAGCTCAGCTGGTAGCAGCGTTCGCCTGAAAAGTGAAAGGTCGCCGGTTCGATCCCGGCCCTGGCCACCGTCATCACCCCCTCCTGGAGGGGGTTTTGTGGTTTCCGGGGTGATTGGCCTGCGACGGCCCACGGACGCGCCGGTGCTGCCGTTATCTAACGGTGGCCGTAGGCGGCCAACCAGCGCCTGATCTCCTCGAAGTAGCGGCTGCGTGCAGGCTCGTCCGACAGCGCGAGGTCGTGCATGCCGCCCTCGATCCGCACGAGCGTGACGTGTCGTCCCAGGTTGGCCGCGCGGGAGGCAAGCGTGTCAACGTCGAGCACGATGTCGGCGCTGCGCAACTCCTCGCTCCACTTCCGACGGAAGTCGCTCCGATCAGAGATGAGGACCTCCACGGGCGCATCGACGGTCAGGCCCGCCGACACCTTCGCGTGCCCCTGCATGATGGCCGCAAGCCATCCCACGCGGACGCTGAAGGCCTTGTCGCCCTTCAGGTTGAGGTTGTAGTCCCAGGCCCCCTCCTCGGACGCCGAGATCGAGCGGCGGTAGAAGCCCGTCTCCGTGAGCGGCAGCACCGCCGTCGGGGACAGGGAGCGCGCCGCGCTGAACATGGGGAGCAGGGCAGGTCGCACCGCTGGGTAGCCGTGCAACTCCAACCAGGGTGAGTTCAACACGAGGCCCTCGATGGCGCCCGGGTGAACGTTGGCCCACAGGGCCGCGATCAGGCCCCCGGTGGAGTGGCCCATCAGGACGAGTTCGTCGTGACCCTCATCCCTGATGATGCGGACGGCCTCGTCGATCTCCACGTGATAGGCGGACAGGTCCGTGACGAACCCCGCCAACTGCCCCTGACGCAGCGACCTGCCGTAGCGGCGGAGGTCAAGCGCATAGAAGTCGTAGTCGTCGGCCGCCATCTCCTCAGCCAGGTGCTTCTGGAAGAAGTAGTCACTCCACCCGTGCAGATACAACATCGCCCGCCGACGCACCGGCGCGTTCCGCCGCACCAGCGTGGCGCGGAGAGAACCCTCGGGCTCACCCGCATACACGGGTGCGTCGGACAAATCGATGGTGGCGCACTCGAAGGACCCCAACAGTGGGTCGGGCGACCACGTCGTCATGGGATGGATGGCGTCAGTGCCGTGATCCGTGGACCTCGTCGCCGTGGCCATCCCTGCCGTTGACGGTAGAGCCGTACTCCTCCGCGAGGTCCGCGTACCCATCGGGGACACCGTTGGATTCGGGCACCTCTGTGTTGCTGCTGCCCCGGAGCTCTCGCTCCAGCGATGCGAAATCAGTGTCCATCGGGCGGTACTTGAGGTCGCGAGCGACCTTTGTCTGTTTCGCCTTTGCACGGCCGCGTCCCATATCGGGTCGACCCCCTCGCTTAGTCCTCGCGGGCACGCCGCGGAATATGTTAATAACTCGTGGGCCATAGGCTACCCGAGGTCCCCAACTTGTCCAAAGATTCATGTGAGAAGCGGTGGAGCGGCCGTGCGCGACGCCGTGGCGGCAGGCAGCGACCGATAGGCTGGCGCCGACGCAGACCCCAGTCCCCGATGAGGAGTTCACGCATGGGCAAGATCATCTACACACTGACCGACGAGGCGCCGCTGCTTGCGACGCATTCCCTCCTGCCAATCATCCAGGCCTATGCCGGAGTTGCGGACGTGGAGGTGGAGACCCGCGACATCTCGCTGGCGGGGCGCATCCTGGCCCAGTTCTCCGACATGCTGCCCGCGGACCAGCAGCTGCCTGACACCCTGACTGAGCTGGGTGACCTGGCCAGGACGCCGGGCGCCAACATTATCAAGCTCCCCAACATCTCCGCCTCCGTGCCCCAGCTGAAGGCGGCCGTGGCGGAGCTGCAGGCCGCGGGGTTCGCACTCCCGAACTACCCGGAGGACCCTCAGACCGACGAGGATCGCGACGTCCGCGCCCGGTACGGCCGGACCATGGGCTCCGCCGTCAACCCTGTCCTGCGCGAAGGGAACTCCGACCGGCGCGCACCCGAATCGGTGAAGAGCTACGCCCGCAAGAACCCGCACCGCATGGGTGCCTGGTCCGCCGACTCGAGGACGAACGTCGCCACCATGTCCGGGGGGGACTTCCGCTCCGAGGAGCAGTCGGTTGTTCTCCCAGCCGACGACGTGCTCACGATCCGCCTCGTCCCCACCGAAGGTGAACCGAGCATCCTCAAGGACGGCCTGAAGGTGCTGGCCGGTGAGGTGGTGGATGCCACCGTCATGCGCGTCGCCGCGCTGGAGTCGTTCCTCCGCGAGCAGATCGCGGCCGCCAAGGAGTCCGGGGTGCTCTTCTCCGTGCACCTGAAGGCCACCATGATGAAGGTGTCCGATCCCATCATCTTCGGCTACGTCATCCGCGCCTTCTTCCCTGACGTTTTCGCGCGCTACGGCAACGACCTCTCCTCCGCCGGCCTGTCCCCCAACGACGGACTGGGTGCAATCCTTGCCGGGCTGGATGCGTTGGACAACGGCGACGAGATCCGTGCCGCCTTCGAGGCCGGGTTGGCCGAGGGACCAAAGCTCGCCATGGTGAACTCCGACAAGGGGATCACCAACCTCCACGTCCCCAGCGACGTCATCGTCGATGCGTCCATGCCAGCCATGATCCGCACCTCCGGCCACATGTGGGGTCCGGTCGGCGAGGAGGAGGACACCCTGGCGGTGCTCCCCGACTCGTCCTACGCCGGTGTCTACCAGGCCGTCATCGATGACTGCCGCGAACACGGCGCCTTCGACCCCACCACGATGGGCACAGTTCCCAACGTGGGCCTGATGGCGCAGAAGGCCGAGGAGTACGGCAGCCACGACAAGACGTTCGAGGCTGCATCTGATGGCCGTATCGAGGTGGTCAACTCCGCCGGCGACACTCTGATGTCCCACGAGGTCGCGGCTGGCGACATCTGGCGCGCCTGCCAGGCCAAGGACGCCCCCATCGCCGACTGGGTCAAGCTCGCAGTCACCCGCGCCCGTGCCACCGGGTGGCCCGCCGTGTTCTGGCTCGACGACACGCGCGCCCACGACCGCAACCTCATGGCGAAGGTGACCACGGAGTTGGCGAAGCACGACACCGATGGCCTTCAGATCGAGGTCATGGACCCCGTGTCGGCCACCAAGTTCTCCGTCGACCGGATCCGCCGCGGAGAAAACACCATCTCGGTCACCGGGAACGTGTTGCGCGACTACCTGACGGACCTGTTTCCCATCCTGGAACTGGGCACCTCCGCCAAGATGCTGTCGATCGTCCCGCTGATGGCCGGCGGTGGCCTCTTCGAAACCGGGGCGGGCGGCTCGGCACCCAAGCACGTGCAGCAGCTGGTCCACGAGAACTACCTCCGTTGGGACTCCCTCGGTGAGTTCCTGGCCCTGGCAGCATCACTGGAACACCTCGCCACCACGCAGGGCAACGTCCGCGCACAGGTGCTGGCCGACACGCTGGACCGTGCCACCGGCACGTTCCTCGACGAGGACAAGTCCCCCACGCGTCGCGTCGGAGGCATCGACAACCGTGGTTCGCACTTCTACCTGTCGCTGTACTGGGCGCAGGAACTCGCAGCCCAGGACGCCGACGCAGCGCTGGCCACGGTATTCGGCCCGATCGCAGATGAGTTGGCAGCCAATGAGGAGCAGATCATCTCTGAGCTGCTCGCAGTGCAGGGCTCCCCCGCCGATATCGGCGGCTACTTCCGACCGGACACGGACAAGACCGACAACGTGATGCGGCCGTCCCCCACCTTCAACAAGGTGATCGACGCCCTCGCCTGATCCAGGGCCGACGGCGAAACGGTGCGCAGCCCATGGCTGCGCACCGTTTCCATGTCACACCAGGTCGGCGGCGCCCGGACCGTCGTGTTCGACGATCTCGCCCAGCACCCAGCTCCTCACACCGCGGGCCGCGAGGGTGGCCAGCGCAACCGGCACCTCGTCCTGCGGCAGAATCGCGACCATGCCCACCCCCATGTTGAGGGTGGCGTCGACGTCGGACTGGCTGAGGGAACCCACAGATTTCACCAGTTTGAAAATGGCATCCGGTGTCCAGGATGACCGCTGCAGCACGGCGCGCATACCGTCGGGGATGACGCGGGCCACGTTGTTGGCCAGCCCCCCACCGGTGATGTGGCTCATGGCATGGATCTCCGCCCGGGTGATCAGGTGCAGCACGTCGAGCGCGTAGATGCGGGTGGGCTCGAGCAGTTCCTCACCAAGGGTGCGGCCCAGCTCCTCGACGTGGCGGTCCAGCGACCAGCCGGCCTCCTTCAGCAGCACGTGGCGCACCAACGAGTACCCGTTGGAGTGCAGCCCGGAGGCCTCCATGGCGATGACGGCGTCCCCGGGCTTCACCCGATCTGGGCCGAGGATGCAGTCGCGCTCCACGACGCCGGTGGTGGCGCCGGCGATGTCGTACTCGTCGGGGCCCAGCAGTCCGGGGTGCTCAGCCGTTTCCCCGCCGATCAGGGAGCAGCCGGCCACCACGCAGGCGTCGGCGATTCCGGAGACGATGGCGGCGATCCGCTCCGGCACAACGCGTCCGCAGGCGATGTAGTCGGTGACGAACAAGGGCTCAGCGCCGCTGACCACGAGGTCATCGACGAGCATGCCGATGAGATCGAAGCCGATGGTGTCGTGCTTGTCCATCGCCTGGGCGATCGCCACCTTGGTGCCGACGCCGTCGGTGGAGGCGGCCAGTACCGGCTGGCGGTAGGACTTGAGCGCACTGGCGTCGAAGAAGCCGGCGAAGCCGCCGAGCCCGCCCAGCACCTCCGGGCGACGGGTACGCATGACGGAGGCCTTCATCAACTCGACGGCACGGTCCCCGGCCTCGATGTCGACGCCGGCGGCGGCGTAGGCGCTTTGCGGGACGGAAGTCACGAGTCCTCCAGGTGCAGCAGTTCGGCCTGACCGGGCGGGATCGCCACGGGGTACGAACCGTCGAAACAGGCGCGGCACAGCTGGCTGGCCGGGATGTGGGTGGAGGCAGTCAAACCCTCCAGTGAGACGTAGCCGAGGGTATCGGCCCCGATGGAGCGACACACCTCGTCGACGGTGAGGCCGGGCGCGATCAGTTCGGCGCGGGTGGCGAAGTCGATGCCGTAGAAGCAGGGCCACTGCACCGGCGGCGAGGAGATGCGCACGTGCACCTCGCGGGCACCGGCCTCCCGCAGCATCCGCACGAGCGCACGCTGGGTGTTGCCGCGCACGATGGAGTCGTCCACCACCACGAGGCGCTTGCCAACGATGACCTCGCGCAGCGGGTTCAGCTTGAGACGGATCCCCAGTTGCCTGATGGTCTGGCTGGGCTGGATGAACGTGCGGCCCACGTAGGAGTTCTTCACGAGCCCCTGCCCGTACGGCAGCCCGGATTCCTGCGCGTAACCGATGGCTGAGGGCGTCCCGGACTCTGGCACCGGCATCACCAGGTCCGCATCCACCGGATGCTCCCTGGCCAACTGCCGCCCGATCTCCACCCGGGTGGCGTGCACTCCCTGTCCGGCGATGGTGGTGTCGGGGCGGGCCAGGTAGACGTACTCGAACAGGCAGCCCTTGGGGTCGGCCGGCGCGAAGCGCTGGGCGCGCAGACCCGCCTCGTCGATGGCGATGAACTCGCCCGGCTCCACCTCGCGCACGAAGCTGGCGCCAACGATGTCCAGTGCGGCGGTCTCCGAGGCGACCACCCAGCCGTTCTCGAGCCTCCCCAGCACCAGTGGCCGGATGCCCTGCGGGTCACGGGCGGCGAACAGCGTCGTCTCCGTCATGAACGTCAGGCAGAACGCGCCCTTCAGGCGGGGCAACACCTCGAGCGCCGCCTTCTCCAGGTCGGCGCCGACACTCACCAGCAGGGCGGTCACCAGCGACGTGTCGTTGGTGGAGTCCATCGTCTTCTTCTCGGGGACGTGCTCAGCCGGGTTGAGTTCCGCGAGCCAGGCCTCGAGTTCGTGCGTGTTGGTCAGGTTCCCGTTGTGGGCCAGTGCCAGCCCGCCGGTGGATGTGGCGCGGAACGTGGGCTGTGCGTTGTGCCAGACGGAGGCGCCGGTGGTGGAGTAGCGAGTGTGCCCCACGGCCAGCCGGCCCTTCAGTGAGCTGAGCGTTGCCTCGTCGAAGACCTGGGCGACCAGGCCCATGTCCTTGAACACCATGATGCGACGGCCGTTGGAGACGGCGATACCGGCCGATTCCTGCCCACGGTGCTGCAGGGCGAACAGGCCATAGTAGGTGAGCTGGCTGACGTCCTCACCGGGCGCCCAGACACCAAAGACACCGCAGGCGTCTTGGGGTGAGCGCTCGTCGGGATCGATGTCGAGGCTCAGGCGGCCATCCGGGCGAAGCACTCGAACAGCGTACCCTGAACAGGGACGTCCGCCCACTGCAAAGGAGCAGTCATGATCGACCTGTCACTCGCCCTCGCCCTGCGGGAGTCCGGTTTGCGGTGGCATCCGCGGGCGGGCGACCGGTTCACCGTCAGCGCGCCGGAGATGGCCGACGACGTTTTCCACCTCGCCGACATGGTCATCGAGGCACGCGAGCTGGCATCCGGAACGATCTTCGCGTTCAACGGCACCACGGAGTGGGCGCTGGACTCGGTGGAGCAGGACAAGACGGTCTGGCTGCCGGATGAGACCCATCTCCGCACAGCACTGGGGCCGGCGTTCCTGCGCCTGTCCCGCCGTGGCGACGGCTACGTCGTGACCACCAGGGACCACGGCAGGGCGGAGAATGACTTCTGTGACGCGGAGGTGGAGAACGCCTACGCTCAGGCGTTGCTGGAGTTCCTCAGCACCCGCCCGAAGCCTGCAATCTGAGGGGTCAGCGGGCCAGCTTGTCGAGGAGCAGCGCCTCAGCGAGCGCCGCTTTCGTCAGGTCGCCGAGGTCGACGCTCTCGTCGATGCCGTGCATCCGCGAGTCCGGGTCCGTGACAGCGGTCACCAGAACCGTCGCCTCCGGATGTCGCTCCGCGAACTCGGCCACGATCGGGATGCTGCCACCGCACCCCATCCGCACGGGCGCGATGCCGAACGCTTCCTCGAAGGCCGCCTCGGCGGCCTCGGCATGGGGTCCGCTCAGTTCGATGGAGCTGGGACCGCCGCGCTGTCCCGGCTCCACCCTCACCGTCGCACCCCAGGGCGCATTGGATTCCAGATGGCGCCGCAGCGCTTCCTCAGCGGCGTGTGGATCCTGTCCCGGCGCCAACCGCACGCTGACCTTGGCGCTGGCGCTGGGGATCAAGGTATTGGAGGCATCGGCGATGCGGGTGGTGTCGATGGCCAGCACGGAGGCGGCGGGCTTGGTCCACATGCGCTCCACCACTGAGCCGTCACCGATGTATTCGACACCCTCCAGCACTCCCGTCTCCGTCTTCAAACGGTCCATCGGGTAGTCCAGGTCAGGTCCCGGGCCCTGGGTGAGGCCCTCGATGGCCACGTTGCCGCGGTCGTCGTGGAGAGTGGCCAGCAGACGACACAATGAGGTGAGTGCGTCGGGGACCACCCCGCCGAACTGGCCGGAGTGGAGGCCCGTCTCCAGCGTGGAGACGTGCACGACCGCGTCGACCACACCCCGCAGCGTCGTGGTGAGACTCGGTTCACCGACGGCCCAGTTCACCGAGTCAGCGATCACGTACACGTCAGCGGTCAGTTCGTCGGCGAACGTGTCGAGGAGCGCCGGAATCGACGGCGAGCCGATCTCCTCCTCACCCTCGATGAACAACTTCACACCCACGGGCGGAGCGCCGTTGAACACTCGGAGCGCGGCCAGGTGGACGGCGATGCCGCCCTTGTCATCGGCGGAGCCGCGCGCATAGACGCGGCCGTCCCGTTCCTCCGGCGAGAAGGCCGGCGACGTCCACGCAGCCGGATCGCCGGTGGGCTGCACGTCGTAGTGCGCGTACAACAGCACTGTCGGCTGACCCTCGGGCGCCGGGTAGTTCCCGTAGACCGCTGGCTTGCCACCGGCTTCCAGCAGCCGCACCTCGGGGCAGCCCGCCCGGGTCAGCAGGGCCGCCACGTGGTCGGCAGCGGCAAGCACGTCACCGTCGTGCTCCTCCTGGGAGGACACCGACGGGATGGCGATCATCTCCAGAAGGTCCGCAATGGTTTCGGGAAGGACTCTCTCGACGGCCCAGGCAAGGTCTGACATGGCCCCCACCGTACTCGTCGGCCCCTGCCGTGGGCCCGTCGGTAGGGTTGTCGGTGGCCCGACCGTTGACCAGCAGAACGATTCGAGGAAGACCTTGAGCAACCAGAACCAGTGGTGGCGCAACGCCGTCATCTACCAGATCTACCCCCGATCCTTCGCTGATGCCTCGGGCGACGGCGTCGGAGATCTTCCCGGCATCATCGACCGGCTGCCATACCTCGTGGAACTCGGAGTGGACGCCGTGTGGTTGTCCCCCTTCTATCTCTCCCCCATGGCAGACGGCGGCTACGACGTCGCCGACTACAACGTGGTGGACCCCCTGTTCGGAAAAACTGCGGACGTCTACCAGCTCATCGAGCAGGCCCACGGGCTGGGCATCAAGGTCTTCATCGACCTGGTTCCGAACCACACCTCCGATGAACACGCCTGGTTCACCGCCGCCGTCGCGGCTGACCCCGGCTCGCCGGAGCGCGCCATGTACATGTTCCGCGACGGCAGGGGTGTGGACGGCGAGTTGCCGCCCAACAACTGGAGCAGCGTGTTCGGCGGTCCGGGGTGGACCCGCCTGCACCGCCCCGACGGCACACCGGAGCAGTGGTACCTCCACCTGTTCGACGTCAAGCAGCCGGACCTCGACTGGACCAATGAGCTCGTGCGCAACGCCTTCGACGAGGTCCTGCGCCACTGGCTGAATGCCGGTGTGGACGGGTTCCGCGTCGACGTCGCACATGGGCTGGTGAAGGAACAAGGGCTTCCGGACCAGACCGAGTCCACCGAACTGCTGGGCACCAACATGGGCCCCATGTGGGACCAGGACGGCGTCCACGAGATCTACCGACGCTGGCACACCATCCTGCATGGCTACGACGGCGACCGCGCCCTCACCGCGGAGGCGTGGGTGCCGGACCTCGACCGACTCGCGCTGTACGTCCGACCCGACGAGATGCAGCAGGCGTTCAACTTCCAGTTCCTGACGGCCCCGTGGGACGCGGCCACCTACCGCGGGGTGATCACCGACAGCATCGCCGCCAACGATTCCGTCGGTGCCCCCACCACGTGGGTGCTCAGCAACCACGACGTGATGCGCCACGCCAGCCGGCTGGGCCGCGAGGACACCTCCGACCGCAACGGCTCCGGACCGGAGGAACCCCAGCCCGACAGCGAGCTCGGACTGCGCCGTGCGCGTGCGGCCACGCTCATGATGCTTGCGCTGCCCGGCTCCGCCTACCTCTACCAGGGCGAGGAACTGGGACTCCCGGAGCACACCACCCTGCCGCCTGAGTTCCGTCAGGATCCAGTCTGGGAGCGCTCCAACCACGAACAGGTGGGTCGGGATGGCTGCCGCGTCCCCATGCCGTGGATTGCGAACAACCCCGGACTCGGCTTCTCGCCCACGGGTGAGACCTGGCTGCCGCAGCCCGAGGCCTACAGGTCCCTGGCCGCGGACCAGCAGGTGGGCGTGCCCGGCTCCACGTGGTCGCTGTACCGCGATGCCCTGGCGGCACGGAAGTCGCATGCGCTGGGCGACGGCGCACTCGTCTGGGCAGATGGGTTCGCCGACAAGGTCGTCGCGTTCAGCAACGGTGACGTCACAGTGCTGACCAATGTCAGCGGGAAGGCGGTGCCGCTCCCCAACGGCGAGGTCCTGCTCTCCAGCAGCGACGTCGACGGTGAACTCCCCACCGATGCAACCGTCTGGCTCAAGCGCGTCTGATCGGTAGGCAGAGTGCAATCAGTGTTGGACTACCAACCCGTATTGCACTCTGCCTCCACAGCTTGTCCTCTGAAGTGACGGTCACGCTCAACCATGCCCACAGTGGGTGATGTGTTCACCCGCATCGAGATCCCGCCACAGCTCCGTACGCTGGTCAGGCGACAGGGCGGGGTGTTCAGCATCGCTCAGGCGGAGCGCCTCGGAGTGACGAGCGAGGCGTCTCGACGCATGCACCGGGACGGCCGCTGGCATCGGATAGCCCCCGGCATCTCGTCGACGGTCGCGGATCCTCCGTGGTTGGGGCTCGCCTGGGCCGGCATTCTTCAGTGCCCCAACGGAGTGCTCGGGGGAACTGCCGCAGGCCACCTCTACTCCTTGTGCGATCCACCCGCAGTGATCAGCGTCTGGACGGGCAGCCAACTGCGCCGATCCCAGCAGCGGTGGCGATTCCGGCATGGGCGAAGAC
>JBBSRQ010000011.1:0-29893 GCA_038242845.1 Propionibacteriales bacterium
TCTCGCCGTCACCGCGCACCTGGTCGGCGGGTTCTCCAACAAGACCCTGCGAATGCTGGTCGCCGGGCTACTCGGCGAGCTCTACAGCCCGGCCCGGTGCAGCTACGACCTAACCCGGCTGAGGTTGAAAGGTCTGGTCGTGCGGCTGCCGCACACGAACACCTACGTCGTCACCGACGACGGGCAACGCTTCGCCGTCTTCTACACCAAGGTCCACAACCGGCTCCTCCGCCCGCTCCTCGCCGCCGACCAACCACCCGCACCCCTACCGGTCCGGCAAGCCCTGAAAGTCCTCGACCGAGCCGTCACCGACTACATCGACCACGCCCGGATCGCCGCCTGAAAACCCCTCCTCGCGGGGCGCCGCACAATCAACGGTCCAACTTGGACCCTCCAACGAGATCCTCGAGCGTCTGCCCGTGAACCGCAGAGCACACCGGCCCCGGTCGTCGGCCAGCCTGCGCCACACGCCGAGGTTGTCTCGGACGCTCAGAGCCCGGTCGGCCAAGAGGGCCCCGAACACGGCGGATGAATAGATCTTTCGAGCCAGAAGCCAACGTACAAGAGCACTCACATACCCCGCTGTTTCGACTGCTTATTACATCGGATTATTATCGATGGGATCCGATGTAACAGGGAGCCGGCGGTCAAGACACCTCTCTATGCCCGCGCCTTCTGATCTCCTACCGAAGCAAGGCGTTAGCACTTGGGGTTTTGGGGTACATCCCAACGCCACACGCGGCCAGCGGGGCCTGCCCGCGTGGCGGCCAGTCACGTCGGGGTCAATGTCACAGGTCTGCGCGAGACTCTAGGCATGGCGCAACACAACGGACAACGCATTGGCTACGCTCGCTCGACGCCGTTCTAGCGGCACGATTCCGGGGTGGGTTCTCCACTTGAAAGACAGCTGGCAGCTTTCCCGTAAGGGTACCTGGCGGTACCCAGAGTGGTTTCGAAAGCGCAGTGGCTTGTCACCGGACAATGGTTCGATTCCCGCCACCTCCACCCCTGATGACGATGCGCCGTGGCAACTGCACGAGCATCACCTGCAGCCGGGCCCCTCTGGGGTCCGGCTGTGGTCCTTTCAGGGCACAGTCAGGCGTGCATGCCAGAATGGGGGGCATGCAACAGGAGCCGGTGGCAGGACAGGTCCTCGTGGCGACCGAACCCGGTCGCGGCGGATACTTCGACCGGAGCGTCGTGCTCCTGCTTGACCACAACGAGAACGGCTCCCTTGGCGTGTGCCTGCAACGGGTCAGTGAACTGGGCATGGTGGACGTGCTGGAGCATTTCGAGGACCTCCTGACACCGCCGAAGGCGCTTTTTGAGGGTGGGCCCGTCTCCCAGCAGGCCGCGGTCTGCCTGGCGCAGGTGGCCAACCCGTTTGAGGAGCCCCCGGGCTGGAAGCGTCTCTTCGACGATGTGGGCATTCTCGACCTCGAGACCCCCGTCGAACTCGTGGCGGGAGGATTTTCCCACCTGCGCATTTTTGTGGGGCTGGCTGGCTGGGATGCGGGTCAGTTGGAGGGAGAGCTGATTCGCGGGTCCTGGTTCAGGGCTGCTGCCCGCGCGGAGGAGGTCTTCGGCACACCGGAGGACCTCTGGCGACGCACCCTGAGAAGGTTCGGCGGCGCCCCGGGACGGTGGTCCACTTGGACGGAAACCCCCGAACTCAACTGATGGGCGTGCAGTGTCCCGCCTCGTCGCGGACATCCTGCAGTGGCGCGGCGCCACCGCTGGTCCTGCGTGGTGGCGCTACCATGGGCCGGGATCGCAAGCGGAGGAGGGGCAGTGACCGACACAAGGTCTCGCACGCGCATCCTGATTGTCGACGATGACCCGGCGCTCTCAGAGATGCTGCAAATCGTTCTGCGGCAGGAGGGCTTCGACACGGTGCACTGCGGCAACGGCACGGAGGCTGTCGCCGCGATGCGGGAGAGTCGCCCGGACCTCGTACTGCTGGACCTCATGCTGCCCGGCCGTGACGGGGTCAAGGTCTGCCGCGACATGCGCACGGAATCCGTCGTTCCCATCGTGATGCTCACCGCCAAATCCGACACCTCGGACGTGGTCGCAGGGCTTGAGGCTGGCGCGGACGACTACGTGGCCAAACCCTTCAAGCCGAAGGAACTCATCGCACGCATCCGCACACGTCTGCGACAGATGAGCGCTGATCCGGGAAAGGACGTCCTCGGCATCGGGGATCTCGTCATCTCCGTCTCAGCGCACACCGTGAAGCGGGGCGACGAGTCGCTGCAGCTCACACCCTTGGAATTCGACCTGCTGCTGGCACTGGCCAAACGCCCGACGCACGTCTTCAGCAGGGAGGCGCTCCTCGATGAGGTGTGGGGGTATCGCAATGCCGCTGACACGCGACTGGTCAACGTCCATGTCCAGCGGCTGCGCGCCAAGGTCGAAAAGGACCCCGAGCACCCCGAGATCGTGGTGACAGTCCGAGGAGTTGGGTACCGAGCCGGTGAGCCAGCTGAAACGAGCTGACCGGCGCGCGCCGGGGCTCGCCCAACTGTGGTGGGGGTCCCTGCCCCTTCGGGTGCTGTTCACCACGGTGGCAGCCTCCTTCTTCGTTCTCGTGCTGGCCGGCCTCCTGCTGGTGCAGCAGGCTCGCAGCAGCATCGTCGAGACCAAGAGGGACGCCTCGATCACCGAGGCCACAGGTATTCACAACTTCATGGCCGGGCAGCTCCGGCAACCCGAGTCCCGCAGCATTGCGGTCTACGAGCAGCTCAACAGCCTCGCGGAGCAGGCCCAGGAACAGGCCGGCCAGTACAAGGTGGTGATCGACGGACCTGCCGGGGCCATCCTCTCCGGTGGCATCACGTGGGAGTCCGTCCCCGCGTCGCTGCAGATGCGGGTCGAGGGCAGCGACGAGATGTTCGTGACCCCCACGGAGGTGGTCTACGCCGACGACGCCCCCAGCGAACCCGGCTGGGCAGTCGGGACCACGCTGATGGACAGCACAGGTGAACGATTCCCGGTCTACTACATCTTCCCCATGACCAATGAGGTGGCCACGCTGAAGGCCCTGCAGCGGGCTGTGACGGTGACAGGCCTGGCTCTGCTGGGCGCGCTGACGGCCATCGCCTACCTCGTGACCGTCCAGGTGGTCCGACCCGTGCGAAAGGCCAGCCAGACGGCCAGACGGCTGGCGTCCGGCAACCTGGAGGAGCGCATGCGGGTGCGCGGAACAGATGACATCGCGTCGCTGGCGGTGTCCATGAACGACATGGCAGAGGATCTCGCTGCACGCATCCGCGAACTGGAGACCCTGTCGCTGGTGCAACGGCGCTTCGTTGGCGACGTCTCCCACGAGCTGCGCACCCCCATGACCACCATCCGGATGGCTGCCGACGTGTTGTACGAGTCGCGCGATGACTTCGAACCTCAGTCGCGCCGCACCGTGGAACTCATGTCCACCCAGATCGACAGGTTCGATTCCCTGCTGGCCGACCTGCTCGAGATCTCCCGGTTCGACGCGGGCGCCGCTGTCCTGAGCCTCGACGAGGTGGATCTGGGACTCATCGTCGCCTCGGAGGTGGAGGGGCAGCGGGCCTTTGCCGAGCGGCAGGGCATCGAACTCCGGATCCACCTCGGCGAACCGGCGACCGCGCTGATGGACTCACGGCGCATCCGGCGTATCCTGCGGAATCTGCTGACCAACGCCATCGAGCACGGGGAGGGCAGACCCATCGACATCACGGTGGGTGCCGACGCCCACGCCGTCGCCGTCGCCGTCCGGGACCGGGGGGTCGGTTTCCAGGCCAGCGAGTCGGGCCTCGTGTTCGAACGCTTCTGGCGCGCCGATCCCTCTCGTAACCGAGTGGTCGGCGGGACAGGTCTTGGGCTGGCGATCGCACTGGAGGACGCCCACCTGCACCGAGGGTGGTTGACCGCATGGGGGCGGCCCGGCCGCGGTGCGCAATTTCGGCTCACACTGCCGCGGGATCCGCGCCATGTGCTGATGGGCTCGCCCCTCCCGGTGATCCCCACGGACATCGATGCGAGGAGGACGACCACATGATCCGGGCAATCACGTGTGTGCTGCTGGCACTCCTCCTCGTCGGGTGCACTGACATCCAGACCACTGGTTCCGTGCAGGAAGTCCCGTTGGGGGCAGAGCCCGGGGGAGTGCAGATCCTGGCGGCACCACCGCAGCCCGGGGTTACACCGGTGCGCCTGGTGGAAGGCTTCGTGCAGGCCATGGCCGTCGCGGAGGCCGACTACTCCGTGGCCCGTCAGTACCTGTCCTCCGGGGCCGCCGCCGCATGGGACCCCCAGCAGGGCGGTCTGGTGTTCAAGGGCGTCGTGTCGGAGGAGGACGGCGCCGTCCGTGTCACCGGCACCCGGACGGGGATGCTGGACGCCGATGGCCGGTTCACGGCCACGAGCGACGCCCTGGACCATGATTTCGGAGTGACCGAGGTGGACGGTGAGTGGCGCATCACCCGGCCGCCGGAGGGGGTGCTGGTGTCGGACTACATCTTCGAGCGGTACTGGTCCCACGTCACCGTCTACTTCATGGCCAACACGTTCGACCATGTGGTCCCCGATCTGGTCCACGTCCCGGACGCCCTCCTCACACCCAGCCGGGTGGTGGAGGCGCAGATTGCCGGACCCAGTCCGGCCATCGAGGCCTCCGTGGCGAACGCCATGGGGCCGCAGGTGCGGCTGGGTGCCGAAGGAGCCAGCGTGGACGCCGAGGGCACCGCCTCCGTCGCGCTCACCGGGCTCCCCATTACCATGCCGGAGGATCGCCGCCGTCTGCTGGGCACCCAACTGCTGTGGTCCCTGACCTCGATTCCGCGGGTGACAGGCCTGCGCATCACGAGCGGCGGAGTGCCGTTCCAGATCCCCGGACAAACGGTCGACGGCGTACTCGCGCTGGCCTCGCAGCAGCAGCAGGAGTTCCAACCGCTCTCGCGCGCCGCGACCACCGACCTGTTCGGGGTGCGCGACGGCATCGGGGGTCGGATTGGCCCCAACAACGTCTTCCTGCCGATGAGCTCGGACGGTGTCGCGGTGTCGGAGGTGGCTGTGTCCGTCGACGGAACCCTCGTCGCGTTCGTCGACGAGGCGCGCACGACGGTGCTCGTCGGCCCCCTGGGAGGCACGCTTGTGCGGGCCACGCCCGGCTGGTCCAATCTGCGATCCGCTCAGTTCACGCTCGGAAACCTGTGGGTGATCGGCGACGACGCCGAGGGTGCCACCCATCTGCTGCGTGTGAACGCGCAGGGCGCGGTCACAGAGGTGGACACCGGCGACACGCGCGGCACCATTATCGACTTCTCCGTGACACAAGCCGGCGTGCGGTTGGCCGCGGTGGTGGAACGCTCGGGGAAACGACACCTCGTCATTGCCACGCTTCTCGAGGGTCCGACGCCGCGTCTGGCACCCGCCGAGGAACTGCCCCTCCTCTCCGCCACGAGAAATCCCCTGACCGGGTACCTGAGCCTGGACTGGAGTGGCGAGACCGAACTGGCCGTCGTGACGGACTCCGGTGGCGTGCGCACCGTGCTGCTCACCCTTCTCGACGGCTCCCTCGTGGAGGATCTGGGGCCGCTGTCGGAGGACGCCGTCCAGATCTCCGCACTGCCCCGGCTCAACGGCGATGCCATCGTCGTGCGCACGGAGGACGGGATCGTCCTGCGCCATGATTCCAGCACCCGGTGGACCCGGATGAAGGAACAGCTCGAGGAGGTCAGTTTCCCGGGGTGATCCTGCAGCGCGGGCCCTGTGCAGAACTGCCGCGTCATGGGCGGCGGCGCCCACAGTGGTGGATGTGCGCGACTCCCTGGTGTCCGCGGCCCACCTCTTCCTCGGCGCAGAGTGCCTCGTGTGTGGACGGCCGGGCTGGGGTGCCTGCGAGACCTGCCGCGCCACACTCTCCTCGGTTGTCCCCTTCGAGGTGCGACGTCCGGGGCTGATGACCACGCTGGTGGCCGCCAACGACTACAGGCCGCACCTCGAGAAGCTGATCCCCGCCTTCAAGGACGACGGCGCCCTGCACCTCGGGTCCCTCCTTGCGACGCGCCTGGCACTCGCAGCCGGCTGCCTGTCCGCGGGCGACGCACCGTGCCTCGTCCCGGTTCCATCCCTGGCCACTGCTGTCCGGGGACGTGGCCTCGACCATGGCGCCACGCTCGCGTCCCGGGCCGCTCGTTTGTTGGGACTCGCGTGGCGTCCGCTCATCGCGCGGTCCACGGTGGGCATCGACCAGCGTGCGCTGGGGGCGGATGGCCGCCGACGCAACGTTGTGGGCACCATGCATGCGTCACACCACACCGGTCCGGTCATCATCGTGGATGACGTCTGCACCACCGGCGCCAGCCTCGTCGAGGCCGTGCGTGCACTGGTCATGGCTGGTGTCCCGGTGGTCGGGGCGGCCGTGGTGGGGGACGCGGATCGACGCCAGACACAACGGTCGCGAGACTTTCATCCCGGCCGCCCCGGGAGTTGAGTAACGTTGATGCATGCAGACGCCACCCCGACCGGCGACACGATTGCCGAAGGTCGTTGGTGGCTCTGCTTGTTTGCCAGGCGGCTCGCGCCGCAAAGAATGAAGTCCCTCGGTGGGACCCAGAAGAGGAGTAACCATGGACATTGTCGTCACAGGTCGGCACTGCACAGTCAGCCCTGACTTGAAAGACCTGGTCACTGAGCGCATTGCCACCGTGGAGCGACTTCGCGATCGAGTCATTCGCGTCGAAGTTGAGTTTTCCGCCGAGAGCATCAAGGATCCGTCCGGCGCCATGGCCGTGCAGATCACCATGCGCAGCCGCGGGCCCGTCATCCGTGCTGAAGCCAGGGCCGGGGACAAGAACTCCGCCTTCGACCAGGCTTTCGATCGATTGAAGGCGCAACTGCGCAAGGCTGCCGACCGTCGCAAGACCCACCAGGGTCTGCGTCTCGCCTCCGCTCTCGACACCACCGCGCTGTCCACTCCGACACCCGATGACTCCAACACCAACGACGACACCTACGAGATGGCCGGGATCGTGGTCGACGGGGACGGGCCGCTGGTGGTCAGGGAGAAGGAATTCGACACCTCGCCGCTCTCCCTCGCCCAGGCCCTGGACGAGATGGAACTGGTGGGGCACGATTTCTTCCTCTACCAGGACGTCCAGACGGGTCGGCCCTCCGTGGTGTACCGCCGCAAGGCCTACAACTACGGGGTGATCCACCTCAACGTGAGTTGACTTGCAATCCCGGTCCATGATTGGCAGGAAACCCGAGACGCCCGTGCAGCTTTGCGCGGGCGTCTTGGGTGCCCGCCCACGGCTGGGTAGGATGTCGCGAGGTGCGCCGTGCTGGAAGGTGCCGCCGACAAGCTGACCCAACAGAAGGAAACGCCAACGTGGGATTCATGGACTTCTTGAGCAACCTCGGCGCCGGTTCGCAGCTGAGGAAGTTGCAGAAGGTGGCCGATCAGGTCAACTCCATCGAAGAGGACTTCCAAGCGATGTCCGACGAGCAACTTCGAGCGCAGACGGACGAGTTCAAGGCACGCATCGCCGACGGCGAGTCACTGGACTCCATCATGCCCGAGGCTTTCGCCACGGTGCGGGAGGCGTCCGTGCGGGTGCTGGGCAAGCGTCACTTCGATGTCCAGATCATGGGTGGTGCCGCGCTGCACTGGACCAACATTGCCGAGATGAAGACCGGTGAGGGCAAGACCCTGGTGGGCACGCTACCGTCCTACCTCAACGCCCTGACGGGCGAGGGCGTCCACATCGTGACCACCAACGACTACCTCGCCAAGTACCAGTCGGAGCAGATGGGCCGCATCCACCACTTCCTCGGCCTGACCGTCGGCGTGATCCTTGCCCAGATGACACCCGATGAGCGCCGCGAAGCATACGCGTGTGACATCACCTACGGCACCAACAACGAATTCGGTTTCGACTACCTGCGCGACAACATGGCGCTGAAGGCGTCCGACCTCGTCCAGCGTGGGCACCACTACGCCATCGTTGATGAGGTCGACTCCATCCTCGTGGACGAGGCCCGCACACCGCTCATCATCTCGGGCCCGGCAGAGGACACCCACGAGTGGTACCCCGTCTTCGCGGAACTGGTCCGCAAGCTGAACCGCGACCGGGACTACGAGGTGGACGAGAAGAAGCGGACCGTCGCCATCGGCCCCTCCGGCATTGAGGCCGTGGAGGACCGGCTGGGCATCGACAACCTGTACGAATCGGCCAACACCCCGCTCATCAGCTACCTCAACAACGCCATCAAGGCCAAGGAGCTCTTCAAGAAGGACAAGGACTACGTCCTCCTCGACGGAGAAATCCTGATTGTCGACGAGCACACGGGCCGTTCGCTGGCTGGGCGTCGCTACAACGAGGGCCTGCACCAGGCGCTCGAGGCGAAGGAGGGCGTGCAGATAAAGGATGAGTACCAGACGCTCGCCACCGTGACGTTGCAGAACTACTTCCGCATGTACAAGAAGCTCGCGGGCATGACCGGTACCGCCAAGACGGAGGAGTCGGAGTTCCAGAAGATCTACGGCCTCGGCGTCATCGTGATGCCCACCAACAAGCCGATGGTCCGCATTGACCAGCGCGACAAGATCTACCGCACCGAGGACGCCAAGTACGACGCCATCATCGCCGACGTCGTGGAGCGCCACGCCAAGGGCCAGCCGGTACTGATGGGTACCGCATCGGTGGCCAAGTCCGAGCTGTTGTCGAAGCTGCTGAAGTCTGCAGGCATCCCGCACGAGGTACTGAACGCCAAGCAGCACGAGCGCGAGGCGGTCGTGGTTGCACAGGCCGGCCGCAAGGGTGCCGTTACCGTCTCCACCAACATGGCTGGCCGAGGCACTGACATCATGCTCGGTGGCAACCCTGAGTTCCTGGCTGACCTCCAACTGCGCAAGCAGGGGCTGGACCCCGTCGAGACACCCGAGGAGTACGAGGCGAGCTGGGACAAGGCGCTGCAGGCGCTCGAGGAGCAGGTGAAGGTCGAGCACGAGGAGGTCGTCGAGGCGGGCGGGCTGTACGTCGTCGGATCTGAGCGGCACGAGTCGCGACGCATCGACAACCAGCTGCGTGGTCGATCAGGCCGCCAGGGTGACCCCGGCGAGAGCCGCTTCTACCTGTCGCTCAGCGACGACCTGATGCGCCTGTTCCGCCCGGAGCTGCTCGAGCGCGCGCTTCTGATGCTCAAGGTGCCGGATGACGTGCCCATCGACAACAAGTCGGTCAGCAACGCCATCGAGTCCGCCCAGAAGCAGGTGGAGGCGCAGAACTTCGAGATGCGCAAGAACGTCCTCAAGTACGACGACGTCCTCAACCGCCAGCGTCACGTCGTGTACCGCGACCGTCGCCGCGTGCTGGACGGGGAGGACCTCAGCGAGCAGCTGCGCGAGCGTGCCCAACGTGTCGTGGAGGATGTTGTCCGCACCCACACCACCGGCATCCATGAGGACTGGGACCTCGAGATGCTCTTCAACGAGGCCAGGACCCTGTACCCGATGGGCGTGACCCGTGAAGAGATCGAGGAGGACCTCCCGGAGCAGGAAGAACTCGTCGAAATGTTCGTGTCGGACGTCGCCCGCGCCTACGAGGCCCGTGAGGAGGCCCTCAGCGAGGACATCATGCGTGAACTTGAGCGCCAGGTGCTCCTCAGCGTCGTGGACCGCAACTGGCGGGAACACCTCTACGAGATGGATTACCTGCGCGAGGGAATCGGGCTGCGCGCCATGGCCCAGCGCGACCCGCTCACGGAGTACCAGCGCGAGGGCGGCGACATGTTCATCGCCATGCGTGAGGCCTCGTTCGAACAGGTCGTCGGCCTGCTGTTCAACCTGGAGGTCAAGGCTCCGCAGCCGGGACCCAGCGTCGGTCTCATGACCGAGGCGGACGGCACGCCCATGGACGTCCTCGGACGCGTCAAGGCAGTCAACGAAGCCGGTGCCGAGCAGAAGATGGAACCCGAGCATCAGCCTGCCGCACCGCTGGCCAAGGGACTCGGGGGCAAAGAGCAGGAAAATTTGTCCTACTCGGCCCCCGACGAGTCGGGAGAGGCCACCTCAACGGGCAAGCCTGCTGCCACCTCAGGGAACCGACCCGGACGCAACCAGCCCTGTTTCTGTGGGTCGGGCAAGAAGTACAAGGCGTGCCACGGGAGCAGCATCTCCGCCTGAACCTCACGCAGTTGCACATCCAAGTACGGTGACCTCCGTGCAGCGCCAGCGGTCTGCACGATCCAAACGGATCGTGCAGGCCAGCCAGCGCTGACCCAGCGAGATGCGGGCGGCGCCCTCGACTGCCAGCAGCGTTGGCATCTGCAGTCGCAGCCGGCCCAGCCTGCTGTGGTCGAAGGTCCCCGCATCCACATGGGCGACGAGCTGAAGAAATGCGGCGGTGGTCATCCAGGGCCGCAACTGGTGGAGGCCACGGCGTCCCAGCAGACCCTCCATGGTGGCCAGAGCCAGCCCCAGCGCCTGCGGGGGCACCTGGTGGGTCAGTCGAAGCCGGTTGACGTCTGGATTTCCTGTGGCGAGCTGTGTGTCCATGGACGAGACGCTAGGCAGGGCGGCGTACTGTCGCGAGGGTCGACGGCGCCCCGGACAACACCTTCAGTAGCCGGACAACACCACGGATCAGCTGAAGGACACCACGGATCAGCCAAACATCAACAGCATGCCGACGATCGTCAGCACCACCATCAGCACCAGCAGCGGCACCTGGCGGCGCACCGCAACAGAGGATTCCAGGTCGCGGAGGGCGATGTCGTGCGTGACCATCGCCGCGGTGACGTGCCCGCCTACGATGAAGAAGACCTGCGCGAAGGCGATGAGCATGGGGAGAGCCAGCAGAGTGAGATCGGGGCCTGCCTCCGCAATGCCGAACCAGTCCCACCCGAGTGCCAGCGGATCCGACAGGCGGATGGCGGTGCGCTGACCCTCCAGATACAGCATCGTTGCGTAGTGGGCCAGAAAGTATCCCGCCACCAGCGGTACAAGTCCGGGCGCCAGGTCATCCGCTGTTCGGCGCAGAGAGCGACCGGGTCGTCGCAGGGGCAGGACACTGAGGTGGAACAGCCCCACGATGACGGTGATCATGACCACCAGCCCCAGGGTCCCGATGAGTCGCGGGGGCAGGGTGGAGGACTGAAACGTCCGCACCCACAGGGCTGATGCACCCAGGGCGTCGAAGAGCGTACTGCCGAGCAGTACGCAGGCCAGGATCGACAGGTGGGCCGGTGCCTTCCACGAGGCAAGATTCCGCAGGGGGTTGATCAGCAGCAGGACCCCTGAGCGGGAGCGCGCCCATGGCGAGAACTTGGCGACGGTGCTGGCGAATGCCTCGAACGGGTCAGCCATGGCTATCCACTTCGTGGAGGTGGCCAGCGTTCCCACCACCACCCATGCCACCCATGCCGCGGCGGCGCCCCGCAGCACCGGGAGGGTGCCCGCAGTCGGCTCCACGAGCTCGAACCATGCGTAGGCCAGCAGCGCAGCGGCGGCAGGCAACCGTGAGCGGATGCTTGTGACAGGTGCCGGGGCGGTCGCACCCACAACACGCAAGAGCAGTCGGATGGGGTTGGTCCGTCGGTACACCTCGCCGAACAACAATGCCATGGGGACCAGCCCCACCCACAGCCACACGAAGACGAAGCCGAAGACGGGATTGTCCGTGCGGTCCGGTCCGAAGGCCAACGCCAGCGCCACGACGAGCCAGACGATACCCACGACCAGGCGCAGCGGCCGTGAGAACCAGGGGGAGTCCACGAACCTGGTCAGGCGCCGCATCTCCTTCCCCGTGCGGTCGCGGTACCGGGGTTCACGCCATGCGAACAGCAGGATCCAGAACGTCACCACCAGGACCGCAGCGGCGGCCGTGACGATGAAGGGGAAGGGCAGCGGCAGGTCCTCGCGGGAGGCAATGCCGTGCAGGGGGATCACGCCACGACCAGCTTGATCCACACAGCGTCGGGGTCGTGGGTCTCCACCTCAAAAGCACCGGTCATGCTCGCCTTGAAGGTCTTCTCGGTGGTCTCACCTGCGGTCAGTTCGAGTTCTTCCTCGTAGCCGTGCACATGCAGCACTGCGTCAACGTCGGAAGTCACCTCCAGTGTCACCGTCGAGCCCAGTGGCACCTGTTCCTCCACGGGTCCTGCCGGTGCCTCCGCGGTGATGTCGAGGTGGATCGTCGTGGCTTCCGCGGTGCTCTGCGTGGAGCAGCCCGTGACGGCAAGCACGAGGAACAGAGGCAGAAGTGCGCGCGTGAGGCGGAACATGTCTCTCCTGGAAATGATGCTGGGGACAACGGCCACCAACCTACCCGTCGCCGGAGGGACGGGCACGTGCTCGCCGTGAGGAACTAGGCTGTGCTCCGTGGAACGCCAACTTGTCTTTGTCCCCGTCGCCCGTGAAGAACTCGACGCCATCCAGGGCTTCACGCAACTGCGTGATCGCCCTGCTCATCGGGTCACCCCCGAACTTCTGGAGGAACTGGGCTACGAGTCGGACGACCAGGAGGATGCCGAGTACGCCACGCTGGTGCTCGCCTCCGTGGCTGCGCTGGCCGCGCACGGCGAGCGCCTCGTCCTCGTGGCCGAGGTCGACGCGTCGTTCATCTCGCCCGGCGATGACCTCGTCAACGGGGAGTGCGTCGTGTCACGGATCCCGACGGCGGCGATGACCTGCTGGTTCAGCGACTCCGATGAGGTGGATTCGTCATCCGCGGCTGCCGCTGCCAAGGAGCTGGACATTGACGTGGCCTGGGACATGGACGAGGTGCAGGCGCTCCTGCACGGACACGACCTGTTGTGGAACGACGTCGAGGAGTACCGCCGGCAGGACTGAGAATCCCTGCTGCACCCTGTCCGGAGGTCCACAGGGGTGAGACCATGGGGAATCGACGCACGGCGCGCTGCCGGTGTTGTGACGTGGCAATCCCAGCAGGAGGTTTTCCGATGCCCAGGGCGATGTGGAGTGGTTCCGTGTCCTTCGGGTTGGTGTCCATCCCGGTGAAGCTGTACGGCGCCACCGAGGACAAGGACATCAGCTTCCATCAGGTGCACGCCGAGGATGGCGGCCGCGTTCGCTATCAGCGGGTCTGTGAGAAGTGTGGTGAGGTCCTCAAGTGGGGAGACATCGCCAAGGGCTTCGAGGCTGCCGACGGGCGTGTTGCCGTGCTCACGTCCGAGGATCTTGACGCACTGCCGCTGACGAGCCTCAAGGCCGTGGACGTCGTCCAGTTCGTCGATGCGAACGAGATCGACGAGATGTATTTGCAGAAGGCCTACTTCATGGAGCCACAGAAGACCGGGCAGAAACCGTACGTGCTGTTGCGTGAGGCGCTGTGCAAGGGCAACAAGGTGGCTCTGGTCAAAGTGGCGCTGCGCTCCAGGGAATCCCTGGCACTCATCAGGCCGCACAAGGATCTATTGGTGATGCACACCATGTACTGGCCCGACGAGCTGCGCGACGGCGAGTTTGCCGCCCCCGCAGAGGAGGTCACCATCTCCGATGCGGAGATCGAGATGGCCAACTTGCTGATCGGGCAACTGGAGGGCAACTTCGATCCTGAGGCGTACAGCGACTCCTACAGGGAAGCACTCGAGCAGGTCGTGGAGGCCAAACTGTCCGGGGCCCCGATGCCCGAGCAGGCCGACACCTCACAGCCGGGAGGCGACGTCATTGACCTGATGGCGACCCTGAAGGCATCCGTGGAGGCAGCCAAGAAACGGCGCGCGGACGCTGCCGAGGCGAAGGCCAGCTGACCGGGCGGTTTCGTGGCTTCACCCGCACAGCTTGGGAAGACCGGGCACAATGGATACATGACTGTATCCAAGGAGGATCGCAAGAGTGTCCGGACAGGCGAGGCACTGGGACCCCGCCTCGAGAAGGTCGGGAAGGTGTGGCACATCCGTGACGCCGCACTCGTGCGCGAGGTGTTGCGTGCCAAGGACGGCACGACGCAGGCCGGGTTCTCGTCGGAATCCGTCAACTCCTCGCACCTGCGGCAACCGCTCATCTTCGCCGACGGCGACGAGCACAGGCAACAGCGCTCGCTCATCGCACGCTTCTTCGCCCCAAAAGTCGTCGCCACCCGCTACCGCGAACTCATGGATCAACGCGCCGATGCTCTCCTGTCAGAAGCGGGGTCGCGCTTCTGCCTCGACGACCTCGCTCTTGAATACTCCGTCGCCGTCGCCGCCGAGGTCATCGGTCTGACCGAGTCGTCCACGGCCGGGCTCTCTCGCCGGTTGGAAAGGCTCTTCAAGCAACCGGAGTACGACCCCTCCCAGGAGGGGGGTGGCCGCAGCGGACTCGTGCGTCTGACCCATAGCGTCATTGGCGGGCTGCCCATGATCCCCTTCTACTTTCACGACGTCCGCCCAGCGGTGCGTGCCCGACGACGCCAACCCGCGGACGACGTCATCAGCCACCTTGTGGAACAGGGCTACAACGGCGCAGAAATCATGATCGAGTGCCTGACCTATGGCGCGGCAGGCATGATCACCACGAGGGAATTCATCTCCATGGCGACCTGGCACTTCATGGGGACCCCGTCCCTGAGGAATCGCTACCTCGTGGCCGGGGAGAAGGAGCGACTCGCCATCCTTGGGGAGATCCTCCGTCTGGAACCCGTCGTCGGACACCTGTACCGCCGCACCAGTCGGGACCTGGATCTGGGCGAGACCACCATTCCCGCCGGTGAACTCATCGACCTCCACGTCCGGGCCGCCAACGCCGACGAGACAGTGGCAGGGGAGGACGCGCTGAGCCTGTGCCCGGGCAGGGATGTTGCGACAGGTTATGGGGCCGAGGTGCTCGGCTTTGGTGACGGCGCCCACAAGTGCCCCGGCAACGCCCTGGCCATCCAGGAGACGGACACGTTGCTGCGGCGCCTGCTCGCGCTGCCCGTGACGATCCTCAGCGAGCCGACGCTGTCATGGGATGACCTCATCTCCGGGTACCGGCTGAGGAACTTCGAGCTCTCCATCGGGGCTTCGAATCCCGATCCGGGGTCACCTGGTTCCGAGGGACGCTGACCCGCAGGATCAGCGGGTGAGCCACTCCTGCGCCCGACGCTCGATGCCGCCGAAGGCATCGTTGATGGAGGGCGCCACCAGCGACTCCACTTTCCTGCCCACCAGCGGGATGCGGACGTTGAGGTCACCTTCATAGGTGGCCGATGAACTCGTGGGGCCCGTGGGGGTGAGAACAGCCGCGGCGACGACGCTGACGGGCATGCCGGCCACGGAGAAGTCGAAGGTGCCCCGGCGCACTCCCTTGGAGTCCGGCTGTCCCCAAGTCAGGCGCTGGGTCACATGAATGGTCTTGCCCACGAACTTCGAGACGTCTGACGGCGCCTCAAGTGCCATCTCCATGTGGGTGGTGGGACCCTCGATGCGCACGTCATGGCTGGTCGCGCCGGAGTGTTCGGCCACATCCGTGATGAAGTCAGGATTGGCCATGAGGGCGACGACGTCGTCGGTAGAGGCGGCATAGGTGTGGCGGTAGCTCAGGTGCATGCCCTCAATCTAGCGATACCCGACGTCACAGTGCCTCCCGGGCACTCCTAAAATGGGCGCATGAGGATCGATCTACACACCCATTCCCGGGTCAGCGACGGCACGGACACGCCCACACGGCTCGTGTTGAAGGCGCTGGAGGCCGGGCTGGATGTCATCGCGCTGACTGACCACGACACCTTCGACGGTGTCATCGAGGCCGCCGAGGCGGGCAAGAGGGTCGGTGTGCGGGTGGTCCCCGGCGTCGAGATGTCCACCGCCGTCGCCACCAGGAGCGTGCACCTCCTCGGCTACGGCTGCGACATGCACAACGGCGCACTGTCCACCGAACTCGAGGCGCTGCGCTCCGCCCGCGCCGCGCGGTTGCCGGCCATGTGCCGGATCCTCACGGATCTGGGGGTTCCGATCACCGTGGAGGAGGTCAGGGACACCAGCCAGTCGGCTCGCTCACTCGGGCGGCCCCACGTGGCGGATGCACTGGTGGCCAAGGGTCACGTCGCCGATCGTACCGAGGCGTTCGCCCTCCATCTGGCGGAGGGCAGGCCGGCCTACGTGGAGCGCTACAGCACCGACCTGGCACACGCGATCACCCTCATCCACGGGGCGGGCGGCGCGGCTGTCATCGCACATCCATGGGCACGCGGGAACCGCGACGTGATGAATGCGCCGCTGCTGGAAAGCCTCGTGGAGGGGTACGGTTTGGACGGCATCGAGGTGGAGCACGAGGACCACGACGAGGAGACGCGTCGGCTGCTGTTCGCGATGGGGGCGCGTCTGGGACTGGTCAGGACCGGTTCCAGCGACTATCACGGACATGGCAAGCGGGGGTATGAGCTCGGGTGCAACCTGACACGCAAGTCCGCGTTCATGGAACTCGTGTCACGCATCCGTGCGCGGGGCGGGGTCGTCTGACCTCCCGAGGTGGTGGGTCGTGACCGGCGCCCGGTAGGGTTTGCCCGTTGCACTTCACCCCAGGAGGAGAGTCATGGACGCCGAGACGAATGAACTGGATGCGTCGCTGGCGCGATCCACTGCACGCAGCGCCGACATCGAGCGTGCCATCGAGAAGGATCCGTCGCAGTTCAGGATCCTGACGGGTGACCGACCCACCGGCAACCTCCACATCGGGCACTGGTTCGGTTCGCTGGAGAACCGCGTGCGCCTGGCCACCGCTGGCGTCGAGACGTTCCTCATCATCGCCGACTACCAGGTGATCACGGACCGCGATGGCGTGGGACCCATCCGCGAGCGCGTCTACTCACTGCTCGCGGACTACCTCGCATCGGGGATCGACCCGGCCACGGTCACCATCTTCACGCACTCGTCGGTGCCCGCCCTCAACCAACTCCTGTTGCCTTTCCTGTCCCTGGTCACCGACGCTGAGCTCCGACGCAACCCCACCGTGAAGTCCGAACTGGACGACACGGGGGACCGCCCCATGTCGGGGCTGATGCTCACGTACCCGGTTCACCAGACCGCCGACATCCTGTTCTGCAAAGCCAATCTTGTACCCGTGGGCAAGGACCAGTTGCCCCACCTGGAACAGGCCCGCACGGTGGCTCGTCGCTTCGATGAGCGCTACGGTCGCGCTGATGGAGGGCATCCGGTGTTCCCCGAACCCGAGGCGCTCCTGAGCCGCTCCGGAACCATCCTGGGGTTGGATGGCGCGAAGATGAGCAAGTCACGCGGCAACACCATCGAGCTGGGCATGACCGCCGACGAGACCGCGAAGCTCCTGAAGCGCGCTGTGACGGACTCCGACAGGCACATCACCTACGACCCGGTGAACCGTCCGGAAGTGTCCAACCTCGTGAACCTGGCCGCACTCTGCATGGGTCGGGACCCAGAGGACGTCGCCGTCGAGCTGGGGGACAGCGGCGGTGGTGGACTGAAGAAGCTCGTCACCGAAGCAGTCAACGACAGGTTCGCGGAGCACCGCGCGCGGCGGGCGGACTTCGTCGGCGACCCCGGACAGCTGAGGGACGTCCTTGCCGAGGGCAACCGGCGTGCCAATGGCATCGCAGATGCCACACTCGACGAGGTGCGGAGCGCGATGAACATGGACTATTGATCAAAAGCCATGTCTTTGGCGTATTGACCAAAAGCCCCGCGTTTGGACTATTGAACGGTTGGCAACCACGCAAAAGGGAAAGGCCCGGTCGATGACCGGGCCTTTCCTCATGTGCTCAAGGGCTCAGCTGGTGGGCTGTGTCTCGTCCTTGACCTCGACGCCTCCACGACGCCGACGCCGCGTGCGTGGCTTGGTGACGGCTGCGGGCTCCTCGCGGGTCCGCTCAGGCGTGGCCTCGGCGCCGGAGCGTCGACGCGTGCGGTGATGTCCACCCTCGGAGGATTCGCCACCACGGTGATCTGATCGACGGGGGGAGGAGTCACGATCCTTGCGGGGAGCTCGCTCGACCGGTTTGGCGCCGGGGAGACGGCCACGCGTGCCCGTGGGGATCTCGAGGTCCGAGAACAGGTGCGGGGAGGATGAGTAGGTCTCCTCCAGTGGTGGCAGGTCGAGTTCGAGTTCCTTGTCGATGACCTTCCACCGGGTGGAGTCGGCCCAGTCCACGAGCGTCACGGAGACGCCCTTGTGTCCTGCGCGGCCTGTACGACCGATGCGGTGGACGTATGTGTTGGGTGTGTCCGGGCACTCATAGTTGACCACGTGGCTGACGCCGGTGATGTCGATGCCCCTGGCGGCCACGTCGGTGGCCACAAGAATGCTGATCTTGTCCGCGCGGAAGTCCTTCAACGCCCGCTCCCGCTGCGCCTGGTTCAGGTCGCCGTGGATGGCAGCCGTCTTGAAGCCGCGGTCCTCCAACTCGTCGGTGAGGCGTTGTGCGGCACGCTTGGTGCGACAGAACACCATCATCTTGGTGGTATTGGTGCCCTGCGCCAGTCGGGCCACGATCTCAGGCTTGTCGAGGTTGTGGGACTGGTACGCGAACTGGGTGATGTCAGGGACGGTGGCCTTGGCATCGTGGCCCTCGGCGCGAATGTTCACGGGCCTGTTGAGGGTGGCGCGGGCCAACGTGAGAATCGGGGCCGGCATCGTTGCGGAGAACAGCAGCGTCTGCCTGTCCTTCGGAGTCGCTGCCAAAAGTCGCTCGATGTCCGGGAGGAAGCCCAGGTCCAGCATCTCGTCGGCTTCGTCCAGGACGAGCACCTGCACCTTGGAGAGGTCCAGGGCGCGACGGTTCAGGAGATCGAGCAGGCGGCCGGGGGTACCGACAACCACGTCGACGCCGGAGGCCAGGGTGTCCAACTGCTCGTCGTAGCCCGTACCGCCGTAAATGGTCAGGACGCGGGCCTTGAGTTTGGCTCCCGCCAGTGCCAGGTCCCGTGAAACCTGCATTGCCAGTTCGCGGGTGGGGGCCACCACCAGGGCACGAGGCTTTCCGTGCGTCGGTGGCTGTGGCGCGTCCTCGGCCAGACTGGTGATGCGGTGCAGCAGGCTGGTCCCGAAGGCGAGTGTCTTGCCGGTACCGGTGCGGGCCTGTCCGATGAGGTCCACGCCCGACAGTGCCAGCGGAATCGCCAGCGCCTGGATCGGGAAGGGGTGGACAATACCGCCTTCAGCCAGTGCAGATGTGATGTCATCCTTGATGCCGAGATCGGCGAACGTCTGTTCGCCCGGCTGTTCTTGATCGCTCAGCGTAAAACCTTTATTCGGGCCGGCCCGGGACATATGCCCTCGCAGGCGGCGGGGAGTCGACGCTACGCGCCGCGCGTGGCTTTCCCACGTCCAGGAAACATCCTACTCCACGCCAGCCCGGAAAGCTCAGACGGCGCCGAATCCGACTGCGCGGATGTCTGTGGAACCGAGGTCGAGGTAGGCCACCTTGGCGGCCGGCACGACCACGCGTCGACCCTGCGCGTCAGTCATCTCGAACAGGGAATTCTCCGCAATGGCCTTGCCGAGGCTCTCCAGGACGTCATCAGCGGTTGCCTCCGTCCGGAGGGTGACTTCACGCGCGACGTCGCTGATGCCAATACGTACTTCCATCGTCAAACCTCATTCTTGTGCGCTTTCGCTTCGAAAAGCCCACGATAGCGCGGTGGCGAACTAGCGCTCGTAGCGTGCGATGGCCACGGTGATGTTGTCGCGGCCACCCTGGGCTCTGGCCCACTCTGTCAACGCCTCGGCGATGGCTGCCGGTTCGCTGCTGTCGCGGTGGCAGCGGGTGAACACATCGAAAACGTCGGTGGGTGAGCTGGCGTAGTTCCAGAACCCGTCTGTGCACACCAGGAGCCACCCGCTGCCGGTGGGTTGCAGAGTGGTGACCGATGGGGTGACGTCCGAGGAGTCGCGTCCCAGCCACTTGGTGATGGAATGTGCCTGGCTGGACTGCTCGGCGTCGATACGGGACATGCCCAGCATGATGCGGGCCTGGGCCATCGAGTCATCCGTGGTGAGCAACTGGCAGGAATTGTCATCCCCGATCCAGTAGGCACGCGAATCACCAACGTTGCCGATGGTGATCTGACCGGGCCGAATCACGGCGGCCACGAGCGTGCACGCGGACGGTTCGCCGTTCCCGGCGGCCTGCAGCACGGCGTCGTTGGCCACCGAGAAGGCCTGAACCAGCGCAATGTTGGGGGGGACGTCGTCCTGCATCCGCGACGTCAGGTGCGCGCAAGCCGCTTCACTGGCAACGAGGGACGCTGTTTCGGCGCCCAGCGCAGTGCTGACGCCGTCAGACACCACGAGGACGGCCTCACGGGCGGGCGAAGGCTTCGCTGCCAGCGCCATGGCGTCCTGGTTGGTCCTGTGCTTCAGCCCGATGTCACTGCAGCCGGCCACCCAGTGTGCGGGTGTGCGGACGTAGTGTGCGCGTTCGGGCTGGCCCTCAGGGGAAGTCATGGGTGTCCTTCGGACTCAGGGAGTATGAGAAAACAGCAAGCAACAGGGGGCCCAGCGTACCGGACCCCCTGCTGCAGCTAGTCGTGTGTCAATCAGATGGGACGAACGTGGTCCGCCTGCATGCCTTTTTGGCCCTGGACGATGTCGAACTCCACGCGCTGGTTTTCCTCCAGCGAACGGAAGCCACTGGAGTCAATGGACTTCCAGTGTACGAATACGTCTTCACTTTCGCCGCCGTCCACGGCGATGAAACCGTAACCCTTTTCGGCGTTGAACCACTTGACGGTTCCCTGTGCCATTACTGCTTCTCCTCTTGCAACTCCCGGACGCACCTCGCGCCGCGGGCTCGCCACCCGCCGAGGCGGGAATCCAAGCGTCGACATTTGCATAGGTTGCGCGGCCGTTGACTTGCTGGCGATGTGACAACTCTCGCACATTGCGTGGGTCAAATGCACACGGAACGGTGTTTTGGGCTGTTGGCGAGATGAATCTGTCGGCGATGCCTGCTTCCATGGGGGTGTGAACAGGACGAATGTGCAGGGGTGGCAGCTGGTGCGTCCGCGCCCCCCGGAGCCCCCGGAGCTGACGCAGCCGCAGGCTCTGGCGGCCGCTCCCGGGCGGGGCGTCCGGATCGTCACGGGTGGGCCGGGCACGGGTAAGACGCTGGCACTGGTTGAATCCGTGGTCGCGCGGCTGGCCGCCGGCGGCTCCCTCGAGCGCATCGTCGTCCTGGCAAGTTCGCGGACCGAGGCGCAGCTGATCCGTCGCGAGATCGCCCGTCGGGTGGACCGGGCGCAGGTGTCCCCCCGCGTCACCACGGTGCACGGGTTCTGCCTCGGTCTGGTGCGGGACATGGCTGCCAACGACCAGGACATGCGACTCCTACGGGCCCCGGAACAGGAGTTCCGGATCCGTGAGCTGGTGGCGGGCCTTCCCACGGATTTCTGGCCGCAGGACGTCTCTGAAGCCGTCCCGACCAGGGCTTTCGCCAGCCAGATGCGGGAGCTGCTGTCGCGTGCGCGTCACCACGGTCTGGATCCCGTCCTGATGGAGCGGCTCGCACGGGAGCACGACGATGAGCTGCTCGTCGCCGCCGCACACTTTTTCGAGCAGTACCTCACCATCACCGACTTCGAGGGCACTCTCGACTATGCCGAACTCGTCCACCGCACACGGCTCCTGCTGTCCGAGACCGATGTGCAGCTGAGCGTTGTGTCGCGCTTCGACGCCGTCGTGGCCGACGATGTGCAGGAACTCGACCCGGCGCAGGCCCGGCTCCTCGCGAACCTGGCGCACATGGGCGTTCCGCTGCACGTCTTCGCTGATCCGCAGCAGCGCACCAACAGTTTTCGTGGAGCCACCGGTGATGCGCTGGGCATCCTCGCGGACGTTCCCGGCGCCACGACGATCCAACTCACCGAGGGTTTCCGCACCGGCGAAGCCGTCCGAAGGGCCCTGGACGCACTGCGGCTCCGGCTCGACGCGACCGGTGCACCCGTGGCACCACTGGCAGCCCCGGGGATTGCCGGCAGCGTCGAGTGTCGGATCTACGACGACGAGGCCGCGGAACTGGCGCACGTGGCGCAGCAGTTGCGTCAGGCCGTGCTGACCGACGGGCTGGACTGGTCTGACCTCGCGGTCATCGTGCGCTCGGGGCGCGCGCAGTTGCCGGTGATGGCACGGGAACTCAGCCGCTACGGCGTCCCCGTCGAGGTGGCCGGTGACGAGATGCCACTCGCCGGGCAGGCTGCCGTGCAGGTCCTGCTTCTGGCGTTGGCCGTGGCAGCCAGCGGTGGGCGGCCCGACCCGGACCAGGCACATCGACTGTTCAGTTCCCCGCTCTGCGGCATGGACAGCGTTGGCTCCCGGCGGCTTGGCCGGGCGCTTCGCTCAGCACATCCGGATCAGGGGCACTCCTCGCATCTGCTCGGGAGGAGTCTGGCGGAGCCGGAATTGTTGAAGGACCTCTCCGGCGACGAGGCGGAGTCAGCCCGGTCCCTGGCAGACCTGCTCGGTCATGCGTCGGACCTCCTGGGCAGATACGTCCCGGTGCAGGAGGTGCTGTGGGCCATCTGGGACGGCACCGTCTGGCCGCAGCACCTGCGGCGTGCCGCACTTGCCGGGTCACGGCGCGCCAACCATGACCTGGACTCGGTCGTCGAACTCTTCGACCTCGCTGCCCGTCGGGAGGACCTCAGGGGTGGTGCCGGGGCGCTCGCCTTCGCCGTGGAGATCGCCGGCCAGGACATTCCCGCCGACACGGGCCGTGAGCTTGACCTCGTCGGGCGCGGGGTGCGCCTCCTCACCGCCCACAGAGCCAAGGGTGGCCAGTGGCGTCGCGTCTGGGTGGTGGGGGTCACTGAGGGGCGGTGGCCCCAGCTCACCCGCCGCGGCGTCTTGCTGGACCCGCGACGGCTGTCAACTGAGCAGATCCACTCCGAGGTGGCGGGCCAACTGGGCGACGAGCGACGGCTGTTCCACGTCGCCTGCAGTCGTGCCATGGAGCAACTCCACGTGAGCTCCGCCCAGGGGGTGGAGGGGGAGTCGGGGCGGGCGTCCAGATTCCTCAGCGAGCTGGGCGTCGACGCTGAGCGGGTACACGGTCGCCCCCACACGAGGCTGACAGCCGCCTCGCTGGTGGCCGACCTGCGGCAGGTGGCCACCGATCCCACGCGCCCGGAGTCCCTGCGCAGGGCCGCCGCGCTGCGGCTGGCCCGCCTGGCCGGCGTCGAGGATGCTGATGGCAACCACCCCTTCGCATCGGCGGATCCCGCCTCATGGTGGGGGTTGCGGGAGGTGTCGACGGGAACGCCTGCTCGGCAGGACATCATCAGGATCTCCGGCTCCCGTCTCGGTGCGCTCCTGGCGTGCCCCCGCCAGTGGTTCCTGTCGTCCCGAGTGGGGGCCGAAGCCGGACGTGCGTCCCGCGCCTCCATCGGCGACGTCGTCCACGTCCTGGCGCAGCGTGCCGCCCGCGACGGCCTGGGTGTCGAGGAGGTCACTGCGCAGCTCGCCGAGGTCTGGGACAGGGTGCCTTTCGAGGCGGAATGGCTCTCTGCCACGGAACGTGTCGCCGTCGAAGCCGCACTGGCACGGTTCTGCGAGTGGAACGAGAGGAACACCAACGAGGTGCTCGGTGTCGAGGCGCCCTTCCGGGTCAGCCTGGAGATCAACGGCCGGACGGTGGAGTTGAACGGCACTGTCGACCGCCTGGAGCTGGACGATGGACGTCTGAAGGTCGTCGACATCAAGACCGGGAGGCACATGCCGGATGCCAAGGACATGGCGGAGTTCGAACAGCTGGGCGTCTACCAGCTGGCGGCGCAGTCCGGAGCCTTCGACGAGCTTGCGCCGGGACTCCGGGCGGTGGCACCCCCCAGTCTCCTGTTCCTCCGGCACGGTGACACGCTCCCGGAGGTACGAGAACAGGCGTCCATCGACGAGGTGCCGGCTCCCACACAGGAACTGGTGGTGGGGCCCACGTGGGTGCACGACAAGCTGGCGGAGGCGGTGGCAATCATCGACTCCGGTGAGTACGACGCGAGGCAGTGCAGCATGTGCAGGTTCTGTCAGTTCGCGGACTCCTGCCCCGCCCTGCACGCGGGCAAGCGCGAGGTGGGGCAATGACCCGAGGTGGGGCAATGAGAGTGCTGACGAGCCGAGAGGAACTCTGCAGTGTCCTCGGAGTCGCGTTCTCCGACGAACAGCTGGACGCCATCACGGCACCCCTGTCACCTGCTGTGATCATCGCCGGGGCCGGCACTGGAAAGACCACCGTGATGGCCGCACGCGTCGTGTGGCTCGTGGGCACGGGACAGGTACGCCCCGAGGAGGTCCTCGGGCTCACATTCACACGCAAGGCCGCCGCGGAGCTGGCGGGGCGCGTGGCCAACGCCCTCGAGGGCGCTGGGGTGCTCACCGGTGACGACACCGAGGGCGCTGAACTCATCCTCACCTACGACTCCTTCGCTGCCCGCCTCGTGTCGGAGTTCGGGTTGAGAATTGGTCTGGACAACGATCCGATCATGCTGACCGGTGCCTCCCGCTACCGGCTCGCCTCCCGTGCCGTGGCCGCTGCGCCGGGCCCCTTCCTCAACATCAGCCGTCTGGGCCACAGGAGCATCCCCGAGCGTGTTCTGGAACTCGACGCCCAGATGCAGTCGCATCTCGTGGAGACCGCCGACGTCATCGAGTTCACCCGGCTGGCACGGGCACGGTTCGCGGGGGCGCCGCTGTGGCGGGGCAAACCCATGGCCGTCATCACCGAGTCACTGGCGGCCCTCGACGAACGGCTGGAGATCCTCGGTCTCGTCGAGGATTACCAGCGGCTCAAGCGAGGGCTCGGGCTGGTGGAGTATGCCGACCAGTTGCGCCGGGCCGTCCAACTGGCGCGCACTGCGCCGGCTGTCGGTGCGGCCATGAGGTCACGGTTTCGCGTTGTGCTCCTCGACGAGTACCAGGACACCTCCGCAGCCCAGGCCATCTTGCTGCGGACGCTCTTCTCCGGGGCGGACCAGCAGAGCGGCCGCGGATTCCCCGTCACCGCAGTCGGTGACCCCCACCAGGCCATCTACGGCTGGCGGGGTGCCGCAGCCAACAACATCCTCGATTTCCCCGCCCTATTCCCCCACGGGGACGGACACCCCTCGCCCCGGCTCACCCTGCGCACCAACCGCCGAAGTGGACAGCACATCCTCGACGTGGGCAACGATGTGGCCTCCGACCTCGACACGCAGGACGGTGTCCGGCTCGAAGCGCCAGCCGGAACCCCACCTGGGCAGGTGCATGCGACACAGTTCGGCACGCAGGAGGAGGAGCTGAACTGGTTGGCCGAGGAGGTGCTCCAGCAGCGTGCCTCCGGGACACCGTGGCCGGAAATTGCCGTGCTCGTCCGGCGCAACAAGACGCTGGGCGAGGTCTTCGAGGTGTTCCGGGACAGGGATATCCCCACCGAGATCGTGGGCCTCGGCGGGCTGCTGCACCTTCCGGAGGTCGCCCCCGTCGTGGCGACACTGCGAGTCCTCGACGACGTCGCCGCCAACCCCGACGTGGCGGCGCTCCTGTCCGGGCCGCGGTGGAGACTGGGTCTGGCGGACATGGAGGCACTGGGGCGGCGGGCCAGGGAACTCGCGGGTAACACGACTCGCGACGGTGTACCGGAGGAGCTGGCGGACCTCCTGGCACACGTGGTGGCTGACGCCGATCCGGCCGAGACCGTCTCCCTCCTGGACGCCGTCAACAACCCCGGGGAGGAGACGATGAGCCCCGCAGGGCTGCAGCGACTGTCCGAATTCAGCGCTGAACTGGCTGAACTCCGACGCCATACCCACGAGCCGGTGGTGGATCTGGTGCGCAGGGTCGTCCAGCGCCTGGGCCTTGAGGTGGAACTGCTGGCGCGCCAGCACGGCGACACGTCGCAGCTGGCCCGTTTCATCACCGCCACCAGCGACTACGTGGACGTTGACGGCGACGGCAGCCTCTCGGGACTGCTGGCATGGCTGGAAGCCGAGGACGATCATGGCGTCGGGCTGGAGCAGGCGGTTCCCAGCGATGAGGACTCCGTGAAACTGCTCACCATGCACCGGGCGAAGGGTCTCGAATGGCATTGTGTGTTCCTGCCGGCACTCGGGGAGGGATATTTCCCCTCCGTCGACCGGAGCGGGATGTGGCCCACCCGTGCGGCGATGCTGCCGTCGCCACTGCGGGGCGACGCCCAGGGCATTCCCCAACTGGTGGAGTACAGCAAGAAGGGCATCGACCAGTTCAAGGCGGAGTCCAGATCAGACCATCGCGCCGCCGAGGACAGGCTGGCCTATGTGGCAGTGACGCGCGCCAAGCAGGTGCTGACCGCGAGCACCCATGCCTGGCCACCCGGCCTGAAGAAGCAGCGCACGCCATCGATCTACTTCACCAAGATCGAGGCAGCCGGCACGCACGGCGGCGCGGACACGCCTGCGGTGCCGGACGTCAATCCCGTTCCCAACACGGAGGTGAGCGCCAAGTGGCCGCTGCAACTGGACCCGTCCGTGATGGCGGAACGGCGGGCTGCTGCGGAGCTGGTGGCCCAGGGTCGGGCGCTGCTGGCCGCCGGTACCGGTGCGGCGGGGCTCGACGAATGGGTGTGGGAGTCCGGAACGGCCGGCGCCGATGATGCGGCGCTCCTGGCGGGCTGGGACGAGGACGCGGACCTCCTGATCGACCAGCATGCCCGCCGCAGAGCCCGTCGCGTGGCGCTGCCGGACGGACTGTCCGCGACTGCTCTCATGGCGATGCGGGCCGATCCGCAGGAATTTGCCCAGCAGTTGTTGCGGCGGATGCCTCGACGACCGTCGCAGGCCGCCAGTCTCGGAACCAGGTTCCACGAATGGGTGCAGCACCGCTTCGACGTCGCGGCACCTTTCGAGGAACTGGAGGCCCACCACGGGCAGGCACCACCCGAGCTGGCTCGACTCATCGCGGCGTTCGAGCGGGGACAGTTCGCCCACCGCACACCCCGCGGGGTCGAGGTGCCGTTCCTCCTGCGCTGGGAGGACTCGGTGCTGCGGGGCCGGATCGACGCGGTCTACGACTGGCACGAAGACGGCTTCCAGTTCCTCGTGGTGGACTGGAAGACATCCAACCAGCAGGCCGACCCGCTGCAACTGGCCGTCTACCGGCAGGCGTGGGCGGAGGCCCACGGCGTCGACGTGTCGGCGGTGGGAGCAGCGTTCTACCATGTGCTGGCAGACCGCCTGAACATCGTCGATGCCCCGACGACCCTCATCAGGGACGCCCTTGCGGTCGCGGAGGAGGGTCAGTGAACAGCTGGATGCGCAAATCAGCGCTGGAGCGCAACGTCGACACGCGGAGCGACGCAGACCTTGACGTCTTGTGGGGGGACGCGTTCGTCCTGCCAGTGGATGCCGAGGGACGATTCGCGGCCAGGGACGGCCTGCCGCAACGCCTCGAGCCGCTGGGCGAGCGGCGCCGGGACGACATCCTCCTCGGGACTTTCGATGGACAACCGTGGTTTGCGCGCACCGTCCCCGCGATCGCCGACGACGCGTCCGCCACATGGCGTGAGGTGGACACCCCGTGGCAGGCGCCCCTGGCCGCCGCCGTGGCCCTGGTGCGCTGGCACGCCATGGCCCCCCACTGCGAACGATGTGGCGGAGCGACGTCCCCCGACGATGCCGGTACCCGGCGCAAGTGCACGGCCTGCGGCCTCCTTGCCTTCCCGAGGCAGGACCCGGCCATCATCGTCGCGGTCCTCGACCCAGCAGACCGTCTGCTGCTCGCCTCCCAGCGGGCGTGGCCTTCCGACAGGGTGTCCATCATCGCCGGTTTCGTCGAGGCCGGGGAGTCGCTGGAGCAGGCGTGTTGGCGGGAGGTGGCCGAGGAGGTGGGTGTCACGCTCGAGTCTGCTGCCTATGTGTCCTCACAACCGTGGCCGATGCCCCGATCCCTCATGCTGGGTTTCGTCGCCACCACGCTGCAGGAGACCGTGGTACCCGATGGGGACGAGATCGCATGGGGTTGTTTCTGGACGAGGGGCGAGCTTCGCGAATCACTCGAATCGGGACGGGTGAAGCTGCCGGGCACGACGTCGATTGCTCGCGATCTCATCGACCGCTGGCTGGCGGACGACCTTCTACGACCGGGAGTAGGGGTTACGAAAGGGTAACGGGATGAGCGTCGGGAACAATTGGTGCCCACGAGACGTTGTAGCCTTCGAAGACCAACGAGAGCGAGGCGAGCAATGACCGAGACAATGGTCGATCCCACCCTGACCGCCCGGGACCGCTGTGACCGGTGCGGCGCCCAGGCATACATGCGAGTGATCCTGCGAAGCGGAGGTGAGCTCATGTTCTGTGCCCACCATGCCGCCGCTCACCGCGACAAGCTGATGCAAGTAGCGGAACGCATACAGGACGAGACGAGCAGACTGCACTCCTGACGGGCTGCAATCGAGAACGCGAATGGGGATCCACGACACGTGGGTCCCCATTCGCATGTCCAACCAGGGCAGGTGAAGCGGCAGCCGACAAGGTGTGCCCCGGAAGTTCTGTACGTCACCGGGCCCTTCGATATGCGGCGGCCCGTTCCTCGCGGCCGCTACTGAGGGAGCGTGTGGAGGGGGTGGGGGGCGGCTCGTTCCTCGCGCCGCTACTCAGGGAGCGTGTGGAGGGGTCGGGCGGCGGCTCGTTCCTCGCGCCGCTACTCAGGGAGCGTACGGAGGGGAGCGCGTTCAAGGGGTCGGGTCGGGCCTCGGGCCGCTTGATCGGGGAGTGTGTGCTGGGCGACGCGTGGGGAGATGGTCGCTGCCCCGATCGCTGGAGGTCCGCGCGTGCAGCAGGGCTTTGTCGGCGGGGGTCGCTACTGTTGCCCCGTGCAGACCGGAACAACTGTTGCCCACGCGCCTCGGGACTATGAGGCAAAGAACCTCCTCGTCCTCGAAGGGCTGGAGGCGGTTCGGAAGCGCCCCGCCATGTACATCGGCTCCACGGACACGCGCGGGCTCATGCACTGCCTCTGGGAGATCATCGACAACTCGGTCGATGAGGCGCTCGGCGGGCATGGCGACTTCATCGACATCATCCTTGGACACGACGGCTCGGTCACGGTCAACGACACGGCCCGCGGCATCCCGGTCGACAAGGAACCCCGCACCGGTTTGAGTGGCGTTGAAGTGGTCTACACCAAGCTGCACGCCGGCGGGAAGTTCGGTAATTCGTCCTACAACGCCACGGGTGGACTCCACGGCGTCGGTGCCTCCGTCGTCAACGCGCTCAGCGCCCGGCTGGACGTCGAGGTGGACCGCAACTCCGCCACATGGGCCATGAGCTTCCGCAGGGGCGTGCCCGGGGTATTCGACGGCGAGGGCCCAGACGCACCCTTCACCCCCCAGTCAGGGTTGCGCAAGACCAAGCGCGTGCCCAAGGGCAGGACCGGAACCCGGGTCCAGTACTGGACCGACAAACAGATCTTCCTTGCAGATGCGCAGCTCTCGATGTCCCACCTGCAGGATCGCGCACGCCAGACATCGTTCCTCGTGCCAGGGCTGCGGATCCGGGTGACCGATGCCCGATCAGGGGAACCGGTCACGGAGTCCTTCCTGCACGAAGGTGGGATCACGGAGTTCGCGGACTACCTCGCACCGGATGCACCACTCACCGACATCCTGCGGCTGCAGGGTCAAGACACTTTCACCGAGACGGTCCCGATGCTGGACGCCGACGGTGGCATGACCGCCACGGACGTCGACAGGACGCTCGACGTCGACATCGCGGTGCGGTGGGGGACCGGCTACGACACCACGTTCAAGTCCTTCGTCAACATCATTGCCACTCCGAAGGGCGGCACGCACGTGCAGGGCTTCGAAAGAGGCCTGACGCGGTCCTTCGTGAAGTCACTGGAGGGGACCCGCCTGCTCAAGAGCGGTGAGGAGATCATCAAGGATGACTGCCTCGAGGGGATGACCGCCGTCGTCACCGTCCGCCTTGCGGAGCCACAATTCGAGGGCCAGACCAA
>JBBSRQ010000012.1:0-29515 GCA_038242845.1 Propionibacteriales bacterium
CAGCGGAGTTGGCCTCGGCCCGGGCCAGCGGAAGGATCATGGCGCTGCTGCCGTTTGTCGCCGTCGCGGTGGGGACGGTTGTTGGTGCCCATCCGGTGGCGTTCCTGTTCGGTTCCTGGCTCGGCGAGGTGGTGCTCCTGGCAGGAACGGTGCTGGCAGCCGCGGGTGTGGTGTGGACCGAACGGATCGCACGCTCCGGGCTGCATGGCAGGGGTGGGGGATGAGGTGGTCCGTGGTGGGTGTCGTCCTGCTGCTGGGTGCTGCTTCGGTGGCATGGCCGGACCCGCTCCGCCGGTTGAGGACGCTGAACCTCCCGGCTCTCCGCACGACTCATCGGACGCATGCGCTGCTGCATGGGAGGGCGGGGGCGCTGCCGCTCCGGCTCCGCGGTCTGCTCGGACTTCTCGCGGGGTCGCTGATCGTCCTGGTTGTACCCACCGGTTGGGGACCATGGGTGGGCGTCGCGGTCGCCGTCACGATCGTCGTGTTGGGTGGACAACTCGCGGGGCGCTCCAGGTCAACGGGGGTCCTGCAGGCTGAACTGGCGGACACCGTCGAACTCCTGGCTGTGTGTCTCGCCGCTGGCTCATCCATGCGGCAGGCGCTGAGGGTGGTGGCTGAGGTGAGTGACGATGAAACCGCTGGTGTCCTGGCGCGAGTGTCCGGGCTACTCGACATGGGGGTCACGGAACAACAGGCGTGGTTGGAGTTGCGCTCCGATCCGGTATGGGGCCAGGTGGCCTGTGACGTGTCACGCTCGGCGAGGTCGGGAACATCGCTTGTTGGGCTGCTCCACGTGCATGCCGAGGAGGCCAGACTGATCGCTCAGGAGCAGGCCCTGCAACGCGCCCGAACGGCAGGGGTCCGCTCGGTGGTGCCCCTCATGGCCTGCTTCCTGCCGGCCTTCGTGCTCGTTGGGGTTCTTCCCATCATCGCGGGCCTGCTGACTGGGCTGCTTTCGCCGTGATTCGAACCCGTGAACGACCCCCGGCAGTAGTGTGAGGCGACTTCCCCCAGCTTGAGGAGACACGATGAGGATTGCCGTTCCGCTCGAGGTCAAGAACAACGAGTTTCGAGTGGCACTCACGCCCACCGGGGTCAACGAGTTGGTTCGCCACGGCCACGAGGTGGCCATCGAGACCGGTGCCGGCGTGGGATCGTCAATCCCGGACAGCGAGTACGAGGCGGTGGGGGCCAAGATCCTGCCCGACGCCAAGGCAGCATGGGAATTCGCGGAGTTGGTCATGAAGGTCAAGGAGCCGGTCGAGGAGGAGTTCGGCTTCCTCCGGGGCGACCTGATGCTGTTCACCTACCTTCACCTCGCAGCGGGATCTGACTGCGCGCAGGCGCTGCTTGAATCGGGCACGACCGCCATCGCCTACGAGACGGTGCAGAAGGGCGACGGGTCCCTGCCGCTGCTGCAACCCATGAGCGAGGTGGCGGGTTGTCTCGCGCCCCAGCTGGGCGCCTACCACCTGACGAAACCCCAAGGGGGCCGTGGCGTGATGATGGGCGGCATCGGTGGTGTGGCCAACGCGAAGGTGGTCATCCTCGGAGCCGGGGTTTCGGGTCGCAACGCGGCGAAGATCGCGGTGGGGATGGGTGCCGACGTCACCCTGCTGGACACCAACCTCGCCAAGCTTCGCGACGCCTCCTGGTACTGGAACGGGGCGGTGCAGCAGCTCGCCTCCAACGAACTCACTGTGAGGGAGCAGGTGGCTGCGGCCGACCTGGTCATCGGGTCCGTCCTGATCCCCGGCGCCCGTGCACCCAAACTCGTCCCCAACGATCTGGTGGCGCAGATGAAGCCCGGGTCGGTGCTGGTGGACATTGCCATCGATCAGGGTGGCTGCTTCGAGGACTCGCACCCCACCACCCATGACAATCCGACCTTCCAGGTGCACGGATCCACGTTCTACTGCGTGGCCAACATGCCGGGTGCGGTGCCGCACACCTCCACCTACGCCTTGGCCAACGCAACGCTGCCGTACGCCCTCAAGCTGGCTGACGACGGTTGGCGCAAGGCCATGCAGCAGGACCCCGCACTGGCGAAGGGCCTCAACACCCAAGGCGGACATGTGACGAACTCCGCCGTCGCTGAATCCCTCGACCGCAACCTCGTGCCCCTGGCGGAGGTCCTGGAAGGCTGAGGTGTGCCAGATCCACCTGACCTGCCTCCACCGCTTCACCGGATCAGGTCGGGTGGCACGTGGCCGAAACGGTGC
The DNA here is from genome assembly GCA_038242845.1 of Propionibacteriales bacterium. Classification (GTDB taxonomy): domain Bacteria; phylum Actinomycetota; class Actinomycetes; order Propionibacteriales; family Propionibacteriaceae; genus Arachnia. The sequence continues at coordinate 2,226 of JBBSRQ010000012.1, forward strand.
AGCGTGCGGCTGATCGACTGCTCCCGCAGCACCGTGAGTAGTTCTCGTCGGCCGTTGGCCAGCACCTCCCCGGCGAACACGTCCGCATGCGAGGTTGCGAGGTCGTCGTGGAGGTGGCTGGCGTTGCCCAGCCCACGCACCCGGGTGCCGGGCGGGGATGTGCCGATCCAGTCGCACAGCGCGCCGCCCGGGATGTCACGCAGCGGCCGCAGGATGTCGGAGAGCGCGCGACCGGACCCGGTGGAGGCCAGCAGGATGTCCAGCAGGGACGCGACGGGATCCGCGAGACTCAGCGCCACCGGTACGCCCGCCAGCTCCGCAGCCACGAGGACCCGCGCCAGCTCGACGAATGACGTGTCCTGCTCGCACCGCACCACCAGCAGCGGTATGGGTCGGTACCTGAACTCGTTCTGCTCCGAGAGGAGTCCGGACTCGTCGCGGCCATGCCCGAACTCGGTCGCCCACGCGTGCGCGTCGGATTCCACTGCTGCCTCGAACCAGCGCTGCTCATCATCGGTTCGCACCAGTGGGGCCAGCTGATCAGCCACTGCCGATACGCGAGGAAGCGGGCGGCGCCGCAGGGTCGGCAGACCGTCCGGCACCCATTGGCCGAGGCTGGCGACGTAGTTGGGGCCTCCCGCCTTCGCGCCCGGGCCCACCGAGGAGTCCTTCCACCCACCGAACGGCTGGCGACGCACGATGGCGCCCGTGGTGCCGCGGTTGACGTAGGCATTGCCCACCTCGACCCGCTCCAGCCATGAGTTGATCTCGTCGACATCGAGGCTGTGGATTCCGCCGGTGAGCCCGAAGCGCACTGCGTTCTGCCACTCGATGGCTTCGTCCAGATCATGGGCATGCATGAGGCCCAGTACCGGACCGAACGCTTCAGTGAGGTGGAAGAATGAACCCGGCCTGACACCATCCTTCAACCCCGGCGACCACAGACGTCCCGATCCGTCCAGCTGACGCGGTTGCGCCAGCCACCGCTCGCCCTCCTCCAGCGTCGTCAGTGCGCGCAACAGCTTGCCCTCGGGGGGCTCGATCACGGGACCCATGCCGGCCCCCAGATCCTGCGGCCAGCCGACCCTCAGCGAACGAACGGCGTCCACGAGTTGCCTGAGGAACCGTGGGGAGGTGGCCGCCGATCCCACCAGGATGGCGAGCGAGGCCGCAGAGCATTTCTGTCCTGCATGCCCGAACGCTGACTTCACCAGGTCCGCGGCGGCGAGGTCGAAGTCCGCGGCAGGGGTGATGATGACAGCGTTCTTGCCGGAGGTCTCCGCATGGATGCGTGGGCCCTCGGCTCGGCCCGTGCGCCACGAGGCGAACATCTCCGCCGTTTCGATGGCGCCCGTGAGTACCACGGAATCCACCCCGTCGTGCGACACCAGGTGACGGCCGATGTCACGTTCGTCGATGCGCACCACGTGCAGCACGTCGCGCGGCACACCCGCCGCCCACAACGCCTCGACGCCGATCTCGGTGCACCGGGGCATGGGACGGGCGGGTTTGATGATGACCGCAGAGCCTGAAGCGAGTGCGGCCAACACCCCACCCATGGGGATGGCGACGGGGAAGTTCCAGGGCGGTGTGACCAGCGTCAGGGTGGAAGGCTGGAACGAGCTGCCGTCCGTGATCGGCTGGCCGGGGAGGAGACCGAGTGCCGCGTCGGCGTAGAAGCGGGCGAAGTCGATTGCCTCGCTGATCTCCGGGTCCGACTGGTCGATGGTTTTCCCCCCCTCGACCGCCATGGCGGTGACCAGGTGGCCGCGGCGTCCCTCCAGTTGGCGTGCACCCTCCCGCAGGATCCCGGCGCGGTCAGCGGCCGGGCGTGCCGCCCACCCGGGCGCTGCTGCCCTGGCCGTGGTCACGGCAGAGTCGATCTCCGCAGACGTGCTGAAGGGAACACGCGACGGGCCGGGATTGGCTACGACGGCAGCCGCTCCCCACCTGCGGGTTTCCCCCAGAGCCGGGTCGGAATCAGGGGTATTGGCGAAGCGCTCGTCCACGGCGGGCCGCTCGGTGGTGCGTCGAGGACCGGACGGGGTGGCATCGATGGCGGCCGCTGCCTCGCGGAACCACCGTTCCTGCGCAGCCATCGCCCCATCGTCGCCACTGGCCATGGAGTGCAGGAAGTTCTGCACCTGCGCATTCTCCTCCAGCCGTCGCACCAGGTACGACACGGCCACGTCGAAGTCGCGGGGTGCCACCACCGGTGTGTAGAGGACCATGGACTCGACGTCGGAGCGCACCACACGCGCCTCGGCCGGTGACATTCCCTGCAGCATCTCGACGTCCAGGCGTCGACGCACCCCGCGACGTTCGGCGAGCAGGTGCGCGGCAGCCACGTCGAACAGGTTGTGGCTGGCCACCCCCAGCCTGCTCACGGCGGTGGCGTCCGGACGCAGGGCACGCTCGATCACCCGGAGGTAGTTGGCGTCCACGTCCGCCTTGGTCCCGTACGGTGCGGTGGCCCACCCATGCACCTCGGCCTGGACGACCTCCATCGCGAGGTTGGCACCCTTGACCACCCGCACCTTGATGTCCGCGCCCCCCGCGTCCTGCCGCCGAGAGGCGAAGGCGACGAGGCGTTCCAGTGCTGCCAAGGCGTCGGGCAGGTACGCCTGGAGGGCGATGCCGGCCTCGAGGTGGAGGAACTCCGGCTCCATGAGGAGTTCCTCGAAGACGGCAAGTGTGAGGTCCAGGTCGCGGTACTCCTCCATGTCGAGGTTGACGAAGGCCCGCGGTGAGCGATCCGCAGCCGCACGATAGATGTCCCGGAGACTCGTCGAGGCGTGCCGGACAGTGCCGGGGATGTCCCACGCCGAGATCTGCGACACCAGCGACGACACCTTGACCGACACGTAGTCGACGTCGGGGCGGCGCAGCAGCTCGACGGTGCGGCGCGCCCGTGAGGTGGCCTCGGCCTCACCCAGCACGGCCTCGCCCAGCAGGTTGACGTTGAGGGTGACCCCCTCGTCGACGAACCGTGCAAGGTGTCGTGCGAGTCCCGGGTCCTGGGCATCCACCAGCAGGTGGCCCACCAATTGCCGCAGGCGTCGTCGTGCCAGCGGTACCACCAGGTGGGGAGCGAGCGGGGCGAGTCGGGACCCCACCCCCAGGAGGAGGCGGTCCGTCCAGCCCAGGAACCCGGCGCCACCCCGCAGCGTCGCGAGTACCTTGGCCGCTGCCCGCACGTCGTCGGCGCGAGCCACCTCGTCAACGAACCGGACGGCGAGCGCGAGTCCCTGCTCATCGGAGAGCAACCCGGCCAGTTGACGGCCGGTGGAGCGTTCCTGACGCGTTTCCTCGGCTGCGGCGCGTGAACGCCATTCCATGGCGAGGACGACGGCATCGTCGACCACTTCTGCCACGGCGGCCTGTCCCTCGGGGAACTTTGACATACCCCCAGTCTGTCCCGTGGCGCCCTATTTCGCGGGTGGTCCACCACGATGGGCCACAGGGGCCAAAGGCGGCGGAGCCTGGCCTGTCGTAGGCGGGTGGCAGAGTGGACGCGTGGGATGGGACTGGGTTCTGGGCAGCGACGAGGTGGTCGCGTCGCGCCGTCGAGAGGCCCGGGGTGGCATCACCGCCGACTGGCCCGCCTGGTTCCCACCGGAGTGCGTCGACGCCGTGCAGGCCACCGGCATCGACAAGCCGTGGCAGCACCAGGTGAACTTCGCGGAGCGTGCCCATGCAGGATCCCACGTCGCCATTTCCACCCCCACCGGGTCCGGGAAATCGCTGGCCTACCTGATGCCGGTGCTCGCCGCCACCACGGCTGAGGCAACATGGCCGGCGGTCCAGGGGGTGCGTCCGCGGTTCACACGGTTGCGTCCCACCGCCCTCTACATCGCCCCCACCAAGGCGTTGGCCCACGACCAGCTCCGCGCGGCGACGGCCTTGGGCCCCCGCACGTGGCGCGTGGGTGCGCTGGATGGCGATTCGGACGTCGCCGAGCGTCGTTTCGCCCGGGACCATGCCAGCCTCGTGCTCACCAATCCGGACATGGTGCACTTCTCCGTGCTGCCCAACCACCAGCGGTGGTCCTCCTTCCTCGGCGGACTCCGCTACATCGTCGTCGACGAGGCGCACCGCTATCACGGCATGTTCGGAGCCCACGTCGCCAATGTGCTGCGTCGCCTGCGGAGGGTCTGCGAGTTGTACGGCGCCTCTCCCACCATGCTGCTGTCCTCGGCCACAGCCCCCAACTCTGCCGAGTTCGGTGGCCGGTTGGTGGGGGAGCCCCGTGTGGACGTCATCGATGAGTCGACGGCGCCGGTGGGCCCGCGCACCGTGGCGCTGTGGCAACCGGCTGCCTCCCTGCGGCATGACACCTCCCGGTTGCTGGCGGGATTGTCGGACGACGGGGAACAAACCCTGGCGTTCGTCCCGTCCCGCGCCGGAGCAGAACTCGTCTCGGTGGCAGCCCAGGAACTGGCGCGCGACCCAGCGCGGATCGCCTCGTACCGTGGTGGCTACCTCGCGATGGAGCGGCGTGCGCTGGAGGCAGCCCTGCAATCCGGGGAGCTGGGTGGCCTGGCCACCACCAACGCGCTCGAACTCGGAATCGACGTGTCCGGTATCGAAGCGGTTCTCGTCTCGGGATATCCGGGCAGGTTGTCCGCGTTCTGGCAGCAGGCAGGACGGGCGGGCCGTGCGGGACAGGAGGCGCTGGTGGTCCTGTTGGCCCGGGAGAACCCGTTGGATGCGTACCTGCTGGAGCATTCGGAGCTCATCTTCGATGCGCCCGTGGAAAACCTCGTCCTGCACCCCGCCAACGCCCACGTCCTCGGACCGCACCTTGCTGCGGCGGCACAGGAACACCCGCTGTCCGCGTCGGATGCCCGGTGGTTCGGGCCGACGACGCTGGCGCTCGCCGATGCGCTGGCGAAGCAGAAGGTCCTGCGTGACCGTGGGCAGCGGTGGTTCTGGACGCGCCCGGACCGGGCTGTGGACCACATCGACCTGCGGGCCGCGGGACAAAAGCCCGTGGAGATCATCGAACAGGAGTCGGGGCGTGTGGTGGGCGTCATCGACCACGAAGCCGCGGACCGGACCGTGCACCCCGGGGCGGTCTACTTGCATCAGGCGGAAACGTGGCTGGTCACCGCGCTGGACATGGAGGAGGGGCATGCGTTTGTCTCGCGCACGTCGGAGCCGTTCTACACACAGCCGGAGTCCAGTTTCGAGATCGACTCGCTGTCGGTGACGCGCCGCCGCAGGGCGTCGGGCCTGGAGGTCACGCTGGGGCAGGTCCGGCTCACCACGCAGGTCACCGGCTACCTGCGGCGTGACGAGGTCACCCACGAAGTGCTCGACTCCACGCCCATGGAGATGCCTGCACATCGCATGATGACCGACGCAGTGTGGTGGAGCGTGCCGGTGGCGCTGGAGCGGGAACTTGGATGGTCGCCCCTTCAGTTGGGGGCAGCCGCGCACGCGATGGAGCACACAGCCATTGGGTTGCTGCCGGCGTTTGCTCCGTGCGACCGGTGGGACATCGGCGGTGTCAGCACTGCGGTTCACCAGGAGACAGGGCTGGCGACGGTATTCGTCCACGACGGCCTGCCCGGCGGGTCGGGTTTCGCCGCCCATGCATTCGAGGTGGCTGAGGAATGGCTCGCGGCCACCCTGGAGCGGCTGGAGGGTTGTGAGTGCGTCAGCGGCTGCCCTGCCTGCATCGTCTCGCCCAAGTGCGGCAATGCGAACCAGGTCCTGGACAAGCACCGTGCCGCCGAGTTGCTGGCTGCGCTGATCCGGGACGACTGAACACCGCGTTCCGCTGCTCTCCACAGCGCTGATGTTGTCCGCAGGGCCTCTCCACAGCAGGTCCGGCGTGTGGGTGATTGCCGTGGTTCCCCGACCAAGGTGGGGGGTGTCGCCGGATGAACGGCATCCGGGCATCCACCCAAGGGGAGAGTCACATGAGCCATACCGAACTCGCCGCGTGCGAGGCACGCACGCCCACGCCCGGGAAAGCCCGACGCCTCGCACAGCGAGGCCTGACCACCGTGGAGTACGCCATCGGGTTGGTCGCTGCCGCCACCGCGGCGTTGGTGCTGCTGCGGATCTTCAACGACAACGCCTTCTTTCAGGTGCTGATGGAGTGGATCCTCAACATCTTCAAGAACCTGGTCGGCGTGTCGTGAACGTCCGGCGTGGGGTGGCACCCCCCGCCGCCCCGCGCCGGCATCGCCATGGGGAAGCGCGTGGAATGGTCACCGTCGAACTGGCGGTGGGATTCGTCACGGCCACCGTGCTGGCGGCCACGCTGGCCGGGGTGGTGCATCTGGGTGTCGCCCAGGCGGCGTGCGCACGGACCAGTAGTGAGATGGCTCGACAACTGGCGCGCGGCGACGGAGCGGCCGCACGATCGGCGCAGGGAGAGGCTCCGGCGACTGCGGTGGCCCGTGTGGATTCCCGCGCGGACGGCGTCGGGGTGACGGTGACGGTGCCTGTGAACATCTTCGGGATGGGTTCGTTCACGGTGTCCGCCCAGAACTGGGCGGCCTGGGAGCCGGGGGTCGTGGATGCGACGCAGGAGTGAGCGTGGGGGTGGCACCGTACTGACAGCAGGAGTCTGCACCGTGCTGGTGGTGGTCACGTGGTCCTCGTGCCTTGTGGTGGCCTGGTTCGGACAGATCAGTGCTGCGCAGGACGCAGCCGACCTCGCTTCCCTCGCTGCTGCTGGGGCACTGTCAGGCGGGGCAGAACCTTGCGAAGCCGCGAGGGTGGTTGCGGCACGCAACAAGGCGGAGTTGATTGCCTGCACCGTAAGGGGTGACCACTGGAGCTTCGTGGTGGACGTCCGGGTCAGCCGTCAGATGGAGCCAGCGGTACCCGGGGTGCCTCGCCATGTGGAGCGCATGTCCTCAGCGGGGACGGTGCAGTGACGGCAAGGTCCCAAACCTTCACGTGGGCCATGGCCGCCAAACCTGTGTGGCGTCGGGGTTCAGCGCTCGCGGTGCGGTGTGGGGGATGCAACGGCTGCCACGATGCCGCCCACGACGACGGCGACCCCTGCCGCGATGGACCCCGATGTTCCCGACTGCAGTTGGAAGAGCAGGAGCAGAAGCAGAAAGGTGATGATTCCCGCCGCGAGTGCAGAGCCGACGGACAACATGAAAAAAGTGCGCTTGCTTGCGCGCGGCGGCTTGGGATCGAGTCGTTCCATTCTGGAATCATCGCAGTTCGCGTGGTCACATACACATGTGTCCGCGAACCGGTGTCCCTGTGGTGCTGGAGGCCCCCATCGCCGAAGCAGCCCTAGTCTGGAGAAATGACAGCCCCGGACCTGTGCACATCGCTGCGTATCGCGAACTACACCACCGATGACGTTCTGGGACGCATCGGGCCGCACGGACAGGAGGGGCTGGGCCGCAACAGCACCGTCCCTGCCGACGTGTCACTGGATGGTGCGATGGACCCGCTGGCTGCGTTCGTGCGGCTGTTCATCCTCCAACAGGAGGTGCCACTGGCGGCGGCTGCCGCAGCCCTGGACGTTGATGCGGCGGTGGACGCCGGCTGGATGGACGTCTCGTCCGGCATGGCGCGCGCGCTCGTCGACATCCGGCCCTACGGCTCACCCGACGATGGCGCGTCGGGGTATTTGGTCAGCGACCTCACCCCCGGACTCGACCAGGTGACGACGCCCACGCGCCCCGACTACGTCCTGGGTGCATCCCCTGCGTCCCTCACACTCGCAGAGATCACCATGCGCCGCACCGTGCGCCGGGCGCTGGACCTCGGCACCGGCTGTGGGGTGCAGTCGCTCCACCTGGCGAAGCATGCAGACGAGGTGGTGGCCACCGATCTCAACCCCAGAGCGCTCGAACTCGCACGCGTCGGCGCCGGGCTGAGCGGGATCGGGATCGATTTCCGGGAGGGGTCACTGTTCGAACCCGTCGCACGGGAGCGGTTCGACCTGATCGTGTCCAACCCGCCGTACGTCATGAGTCCCCCCGGGGGTGAGCGACTCACCTATCGCGAGGGTGACCTCGTTGCCGACGGACTCGTCGAGGAAATCGTGCGTCAGGCGCCGGGACACCTGGCTCCTGGCGGCAGCCTGCAGTTGCTCACGAACTGGGCCATCGTCGACGGCATCGCCTGGCAGGACCGACTCCGTGCCTGGGTGGAGGGCAGCGGACTGGACTGCTGGGTCATCGAGCGTGAACGCCTCGACGTCTTCTCCTACATAGAGATGTGGCTGACGGATGCGGGGCTGGCCGGTAACCCGCAGTGGCATCCGGCGTATCGGCGGTGGCTGGCCTATTTCGAGGACCTCGGCATCGCTGAGGTGGGCATGGGCTGGCTGCTATTGACCGCGGCGGGGCGTGAGACCCCACATCTGAGGTTCGAGTCCTGGCCGCATGCGGTCGCCCAGCCCGTCGGTGAGGTCTTTGCCGGCAACCGTGCTGCAGTGGACGCGTCGACCGTTGACCTGGATGTGCTGCTTTCGAGCCGCCCCCGACTGGGCGACGTGGTGCAGGAGACCGTGGGGCAGCCGGGTGCGCAGGACCCCACGCATGTGGTGCTGCGGCAACGCTCGGGATTGCTGCGGGCCATCAAGGTGGGCACCGCTGATGGTGCCGTGCTGGGTGCCCTTGACGGCGAGTTGACACTCGGGCAGGTGATCTCTGCAGTGGCGAGCGTACTGCAGGTGGATGCGGCGATGGTGGCGGCGGAAGTGATCCCTGTGGTCCGTGATGCACTGCTGGACCAGATCCTGCTTCCGGAGGAGTTGGATGGCCGTGCGTCGAGCGGTCAGGTAAGCGTGGGCTAGCATTCCTCACGTCCCCCAGACAAAAATAGTAGGAAAGAAGGTTGCATGGCTGGCACCCGCAAGCGTCTCGTCATCGTCGAGTCGCCCACGAAGGCCACGAAGATCGCCGGGTACCTCGGCGACGGCTACATCGTGGAGTCCAGCCGTGGCCACGTACGTGACCTACCCACGGGTGCTGCCGACGTCCCGGCCAAGTACAAGGGTGAGAAATGGGCGCGTACCGGGGTCAATGTCGACGACGGTTTCCAGCCCCTGTACGTGGTCTCCTCGGACAAGAAGGCCACCATCAAGGACCTGAAGGCGAAGCTGGCGGGCGTCGACGAACTCCTGCTGGCCACCGATGGTGACCGCGAGGGCGAGGCCATCGCCTGGCACCTGCTGCAGGAACTGAAGCCCAAGGTGCCGGCGCTGCGCATGGTGTTCCACGAGATCACGCCCGGTGCCATCGCTGACGCCGTCTCCCACCCGCGCGAGCTCGACGTCGACCTCGTCGACGCGCAGGAGACCCGCCGCATCCTCGATCGCCTCTACGGCTACGAGGTCTCGCCCGTGCTGTGGAAGAAGGTCATGCCGAAGCTGTCGGCGGGTCGAGTCCAGTCCGTGGCCACCCGCCTGATCGTGGATCGTGAACGCAGCCGCATCGCGTTCATCCCCGCCTCCTACTGGGACCTCGACTGCGTCCTGGACGGCGGCGAGAACGTTGACCCGCGCAACTTCCCGTCCCGACTGGCCACCGTGGGTGGTGCCAGGGTGGCGCAGGGGCGCGACTTCAACGCTGACGGCCAGGCGACCTCAAGCGAGGTGCTCGTACTTGACGAAGCGGCGGCCACAGCGCTGGCCAGCGCCCTCGAGCTGGCGACGCTCACAGTCTCTTCCGTCGAGGCGAAGCCGTACACGCGACGCCCCTACGAGCCCTTCCGCACCACAACGCTGCAGCAGGAGGCCGGGCGCAAGCTCGGGTTCACTTCGCAGCGCACCATGTCGGTGGCCCAGGAGCTCTACGAGAAGGGCTTCATCACCTACATGCGAACCGACTCGGTGACACTCGCGGCCTCCGCAGTGACCGCCGCCCGGGCGCAGGTCGCCGAGCTGTTCGGTGAGAATTACCTCCCGGCAAAGCCGCGCGTCTACGCCTCGAAGGTCAAGAACGCGCAGGAGGCACACGAAGCCATCCGTCCTGCCGGCGACACCTTCCGCCACCCCGACTCCACGGGGCTGCACGGCGACGCGCTCCGCCTCTACAGGCTGGTGTGGATGCGCACGATCGCTTCCCAGATGGCCGATGCCAAGGGCGAGCAGCTGACCGTTCGGATCGATGCACGTACCCAGGAGCCGGTGGTCCTGGCCACGGGTGAGGTGGAGACTGCAGAGCTTGTCTCCTCGGGACGCACCATCACCTTCCACGGCTTCCTGAAGGCCTATGTGGCGGGGACGGATGACGACTCCGCCTCCGACGACTCGCAGTCCCGGCTGCCGCAGTTGCAGCAGGGCCAGGAGGTGTACGCGGAATCCATCACCGCTGCCGGGCACGAGACCAAGGCGCCGGCCCGCTTCACGGAGCCGTCGCTCGTGGCCAAGCTGGAAGAGCTGGAGATCGGGCGCCCCTCCACCTACGCATCGATCATCCGCACCATCACCGCCCGGGATTACGTCTTCAAGAAGGGCTCGGCGCTGGTCCCGACGTGGCTGGCCTTTGCCGTCACCCGTCTCCTGGAGGAGCACTTCGCGGAGCTGGTGGACTACAAGTTCACGGCCCAGCTCGAGGAACTCCTCGACGAGATCGCCTCCGGCAATGCCGACCGGCTCAAGGTGCTGACCGAGTTCTACCGCGGTCCCGAGGGCAAGGAGAGCCAGGGCCTGGAATCCCTCGTCAGTGAGCTTGGCGACATCGACGCCCGTGGCATCTCCACGTTCCCGCTCAAGGGATCCGACATTGACGTGCGCGTCGGTCGCTACGGCACCTACATCGAGTCCGCGGACGGTCGGCGCGCCAACGTGCCCGACGACCTGCCGCCGGACGCGCTCACGCTGGAGCTCGCCGAGGAATTCCTCAGTACTCCGTTGGACGCGGAACGTGAACTGGGCGTCGACCCGGACACCGACCTCATGGTGGTGGCCAAGAACGGCCGCTACGGCCCCTACGTCACCGAAATCCTTCCCGAGGATGCCCCCAAGTCACGCAAGCCGCGGACGGGCTCACTCTTCGCGTCGATGACCCTTGACACCGTTGACCTCGACAGTGCCCTGCGTCTGCTCAGCCTGCCGCGCGTGGTGGGTGCCGACCCCGACGGTGTGGAGATCACTGCACAAAACGGCAGGTACGGGCCGTACCTGAAGCGCGGCACCGACTCGCGTTCGCTGACCAGCGAGGCGCAGATCTTCGACATCACGTTGGAGGAGTCGCTCGCGATCTACGCGCAGCCGAAGACACGTGGCCGTGCTGCTGCGGCCCCGCCGCTGAAGGAATTCGGCGAGGACCCCACGTCCGGTAAGCCCGTGGTGCTGAAGTCCGGCCGGTTCGGGCCCTACGTCACCGACGGCGAGACCAATGCCACGCTGCGCCGCGACGATTCCCCTGAGGAGATCGAGCCGGCGCGCGCGTTCGAACTGTTGGCGGACAAGCGGGCCAAGGGGCCTGCGACGAAGCCGGTCCGCAAGCCGGCAGCGAAGAAGGCCCCGGCCAAGAAGGCGCCCGCGAAGAAGGCGCCGGCCAAGAAGTCGGGTACCGCGAAGGCCTAGGGATCCATAACCATGCCCAGCAGACGTGCGCCCGAGATGCGCTTCGACATGGACTTCTCGGCACCATCCCCGGCCCTGACATCGGCCGCCATGGGAATTGACCGGGTGGCGTACCGGTCCCCGGAGCCCGTGCACCGCGACATCACGGTCTTCGATGCACAGGATGAGCGGTTGCTGCGTGCCGGTGTTGTCGTGGCGCATCGGATCGTCTCGGGGGTGGGCGAGTGGTACCTGTCCGCGCCGGCCTGGGAGCCACGGCTGCCGGGCGAACGTGTGGAACCGCTCGACGGGTCCGCTGGGCTGCCGGAGTCGTTTGCTCGGATGATCAGGCCCGTCACGCGGCGCGCGCCGCTGGGTCCGGTGGCAACACTCGAATGTGACCGGCAGGAGTACCTGGTGAGGGCCGGCGACGGTTCCCAGCTCGGCACCATCACGGATGAGCGGGTGACCGTCCGTCGCGTCGAGAGCCCCATCCGCAGGTACCGGGAGGTGGTCGTGACACCCGGCCCCACAATGACGCCCCAGCAGGGCGAGCACATCGCATCGTCGATGCAGTCGGTGGGTGCGTCGCGCGTTCAGCATTTCCCCACGCTGCAGCAGCGTCTCGGCCCGCCGGCCACCGGACTCACCGACTTCCCGCTCACGCAGCCGCTGCGACGCAACGCCACGATGGAGGAACTGGTCTCGGCTGTGTTCGCGGCGGACCTGTGGGCCATCACGGAGTTGCTGCTCGACGCGGAACGGGACAGGCAACCACATGTCGCCTCGCTGAACGCCCAACTGGAGTCGGTGCAACGCGATCTTCGGGGACTGGCCCACGCCCTGGAGCCGACGTGGCGCGAACGCGTCGAGAACATGCTCACCGGCCTGCCGTTCGAGCGACTGTCCGACGCCACGAGCGCCGCCCTCGACGTCTCCGAGGCACTCGTGTGGGAGGTGCGTGCCCCGAAACTGGGTGATGTTGCCCGCGAGGTGGCCGCACCGTTGCTGCTGGAGCGTGCCCAGCAGGCAGCACTGATCATGGCTGACCGGTGCGGGGCGCTCACCGCCGGATCGACCGAGGAGGACTGGGAGGCCGCGCTGGGTTCTGCGGAGATCCTCGCCGTCTCGGCCGCGGTGGCGGGTCCTGTCCTGGGCAAGCCACTGCGGAGGATGGCGCGGCGTCTGCAGACAGTCACGGAACACCTGCGGGCATGCACCGATGACTGGTCGGCGTCGGAGACGGACCTCGAAGGACTCACCGTCGAGGACGCGTTCGACCTGGGTCGCCGGGTCGAGCGGGGGCGAGCCTCCACCCTGGCGGAACGGGGACGGTTCGTGGCGCTGTGGCCAGACCGGCTCGACGAGCTGCGTCGTTTGCGCTCCAGGGTGAAGAAGGCCACGTGAGCGGCGTCTTCATCGTGTTCGAAGGTGGCGACGGCGTGGGCAAGTCCACGCAGGTGACCCTGCTCGCGGACTCCCTGGCGGCGCGTGACGTGGCGCACACCATCACGCGACAACCCGGCGGGACCACGCTGGGAACCACGCTCCGTGGACTTATCCTCGACCACGGGAACGGCGACATCGCCCCGCGTGCCGAGGCTCTCATGTATGCGGCCGACAAGGCCCAACACCTGTTCGAGATTGTCCTTCCCGCGCTGGGTCGCGGGGACGTGGTGGTATGCGACAGGTATGTCGACTCGATGATCGCCTATCAGGGCGCGGGGCGGGACCTCGACCCTGGTGAGGTGGCCCAGGTGGCGCGCTGGGCCACGGACGGAGTCCGCCCGGACCTGACCGTGCTGCTGGACGCCGACCCTGCCGATGCGGTGGAGCGCATCAGCGTCAAGGATCGCCTCGAGGGCGCCGGGGTCGCATTCCACCGGCGCGCCCGCGCACACCTGCTGCATCTCGCGGCACAGGACCCCAGCGGGTACCTGGTCCTCGACGCGAGGCGCACACGCGAGGACATCGCCGATGCCATCGCCACCCGCGTCTCGACCCTGCTGACCCGATGACGGAGACCCGTTGTCTGCAGCGGCTGGCAGGATGGTGACGTGACTCAAGCGGTGTGGGATGAGCTGGTGGGGCAGCAGAAGGCCGTGTCCGTTCTGGAGCGCGCCGTCTTCGGTGGTAGGCACGCAATGTCGCACTCCTGGCTGTTCGTTGGTCCACCGGGGTCGGGTCGCTCGAATGCTGCACGCGCCTTCGCGGCGGCGCTGCAGTGCCCACGGGGAGGATGCGGGAAATGCAACGACTGCCGCACGTCGCTGACGGGGGCGCACCCCGACGTGACGCTGCTGCGCACCGAGGAGCTCTCCATCGGGGTCAAGGAGGTGCGGGCACTGGTCGGTCGCGCCAACATGTCGCCGGTGGGTGGGCGCCACCAGGTGGTGGTGGTGGAGGACGCAGACCGCATCACGGAGCGGGGTGCTGATGCTCTGCTGAAGGCTCTGGAGGAGCCTGCCCCGAAGACCGTCTGGCTGTTGTGCGCCCCGAGCGCCGACGACGTGATCGTCACCATTCGTTCCAGGTGCCGGGAACTCCGCCTGGTCACGCCTGGCGATGACGCCGTCACCGAGCTGCTCATCCGTCGTGACGGCATCTCGCCTGCACTGGCAGCCCACTGCGCCCGCGTGGCACAGGGCCACATTGGGCGGGCCCGCATGCTGGCCCGCTCCGACGCGGCCCGGATCCGCCGTCGGGAGATCCTGACGCTGCCATCACGGCTGCGGACACTGACCGACGCACTGACAGCGGCGGACAACCTCGTGAAGTCCAGTGCGGAGGAGGCCGCCCAGGCCACGCAGGACCTGGACGCCAAGGAACTCGCGGACCTGCAGCAGGCGATGGGTATCGGGACACGGGGTGCCAAGCCCCGCAACGCGCAGGCTGCCATCCGCGATCTCGAGGACCAGCAGAAGATGCGCGCCAAGCGTATGCAACGAGACGCACTCGACCGTGTCCTGACGGAATTGACGGGGTACTTCCGCGACGTCCTTGCCGTACAGAGCGGACCGGGCACACGGCTGATCAACCAGGACCTGGCCGATGAGATCGAACCCCTGGCACGACGCTCCAGCGGAGAGCAGACCATCCGCGCCATGGACGCGATACTGGCCGCTCGCACCGCGTTGGAGGGCAACGTCGCACCGCTGCTGGCCATGGAAGCGCTCATGGTGGGGGTGGCGCAGGCGACCCGTACCTGAGGCAACCTTGGTCGACCCCTGCGCGGCGACAGCACATCGGACCTCTGTGATGGAAAGATGTTGCTAGCAATCCAGCAGGAGGAGTAGCCCCATGTCATCAGGAGCCAACGGCGAGTGGGTGCGTCAAGGGACGCCCCACGACGACAACGCCGACTGGAACGAGGAGCAGAGCGAGTACGGCACTGCCATCAGTCCCACCGAGTGGGACGACTACTCCAACGAGCAATCCGTCCCCGTCACGCGGCCCCGGTCCCAGCATGAGGACGGGGACGCCTCCCCCGAGGCTTCGGAGCCTGAGCCGGTGCCCGGCCAGGAGCCCGACGCGGAACGCGAGTACCGCTCGGAGGAAGTCAACCCCCTCACCGTGGATGAACCGGTGGGCGATGCGGATGACGACGGGATGGAGCCGGCGCGTCTCGACGAGGCAGGGTCCGGGCCCACAGGGGACAGTTACGTGGCCGACCCCGACGAGGATTCCATCGGTCACGAACCCGTCACGCTCGACGACGAGACCTCGCGCCCCCGACCGGTCGTGCCTGATGCGTCGATGGCTGCAGTCGGAGCCGCCAGCGTGGTCGAGCCGGTCGCGGTGGACGACGACGCGGAGGATGTGGACCATTCCGCGAACGCGGACCAGTCAGAGGAACCGGCCGGGGAGTGGCTGGCGGAACCCCTGGCCGATGCACCCACTGACGAAGCGGCACCCACGGACGAGCATCATCTGGACGCCGCCGACTACTTTGCGGTCGACCCGGAGCCCGTCCACACCGTGGACAACGATCCACTCGACCCTGATCGTGATGAGGAGGCAACGCAGTTCGTGGACACCCTTGATCCTGAGGAGGGGCTGGCGCAGACCGTCGACACCGAGGACATTGATGAGGAGTCGACGCAATTCGACGACACGAAAGAAGCTGATGAGGAGCCGGCGCAGAACGCCGACGCCGTGAACCGTGATGAGGAGCTGACCCAGCACATGGACACCAACGACATGGAATCCACACAGGCGATGCCGCTCGCAGGAGCAGGCGCAGCCGGCGCGACATCAGCAGCGCCCGGCGCTGTCCCGGACGCGTTCTACCGTTCCCCGGGCACCGAGGACACCACCGTCATGGCCCAGGACGAGTACCCGAGCAACGACGCAGACGTCGAGGAGGAGCGCCTGCAGGCGTCCCTCGAGGCGGAACGTCAGGCTCGGGAACAGCGACTCGGCGCCGTGCCGACGTCGACGGACAACGCGCTGCGCGAGGACGACGGGCCGCCCCGGGTCACCACCGACAGGTTCTTCCCCAGCTTCGGGTTGTTCGTGATGCGCATCGTCCTGGCCGGCGTGCTGGGCCTGGCAAGCTTCCAGATCCTCGGCAGCGGGGTCGACGCCACGGCCAACTTCCTCGGCGGCTACCCGGTGATCCCGGAGCCTCGACTGGTCGCCTGGATCCTCGGATTCACGCTGGGCGCCATGGCGTTGCTGCTGGTGATCGGCCTGCTGCAGCGCCTCGTCGGTTTGCTGCTGCTGGTCATCTCGGTGGCCACCCTGGTGTTCATCCGCTGGGGCAACTTCGCCATCTTCGCATCAGGTGAGGTCTGGGTCGACGGTTTCATCGGCGACAAGGACCTGCTGTTGGCTGCGATCGGCCTGCTGTTGCTCAGCATCGGTGGCGGCGCATGGGGCATCGACGGCGCGTTCCGTCGTGCCCGGGCGGCCTCGAAGGCCGAGCGCCAGGGCTGAGTGCCCGCTGAGCCCACCCAGCGCCAGAGGCCGCGTTGGAACAGTTGTGTAGCGTTCGACTGCACGAACGCGAGGAAGGCTGTTGCATGCGGAACAACTGGGTGGGCTGGGCGCAGGGCGTGGTGGCGGTGTTGGTGGTCGCACTGGTGGCGTCGTTCTTCGTCTTCGGGATGGTGGGCGGCGTGTCGCCGGAGGGGCCCGCGACCGCGGCGCCCGAGCCGACCACGCAGACCCCACCGCCGCTCGAATCCTCGGACCCGCATCCGGGCGTCCCCACCGTGCCGGTGGCTGAGCACGCGACATGGCCGCTGGTTGGCCCCGTCAACCCTGACCGGCAACTGGAACACCGGGCCACCTCGCCGAAGGTCAAGCTTCCCAACGCGCTGGGGGACGACCTCTCACCGTATTGGGCGCAGACGGTGCAATGGACGCCATGCGGAGCCCAGTTGTGTGCCACGGTCCTGGCTCCCCTCGACTGGGACAAGCCCGGGACGGCCGCCGTGGAGATCGCCGTGCGGATGGTGCCGTCGAAGGATCCGACCCGGGGACCGCTCTTCGTGAACCCGGGCGGTCCGGGACTGGGTGGTCAGGACTTTGCCACCAGCCTCGGCGCGGACGCCTGGGCCGGATACGACATCGTGGGATGGGATCCCCGGGGCACCGGAGAGTCCACCCGCGTCAAGTGCGGCACCACGGAGCAGACCGATGAGCTCTTCGAGTTGGACGGATCCCCCGATGACGAGTCCGAAAGGGTCGCGTTGGAGAAGGGGTGGGCCGAGTTCGCACGGCAGTGCAGGGATGCCTCCGGCGCACTGCTGGACCACATCACCACGATCGAGAACGTGCGCGACCTCGACCTGCTCCGCCACCTCATGGGTGCCGAGACGCTGAACTACGTCGGAGTCTCCTACGGCACCTACGTCGGGGCGTTGTACGCGGAACTCTTCCCTGACCGCGCCGGTCGACTGGTGCTGGATTCCGCCGTGGACATCACCGACGACGAGGAATCGGCCTCGCAGTCGGAGGGGTTCGAACTGGCGCTGCGCAACTACGCCACCTGGTGCGCCAGGACCGAAGCCTGCGGCCTCGGCAACGACGTGGACGAGATCGTGAACGGCATCGCGGACTTCCTTTCAGGGCTGGATGGAGCCCCGCAGGTGGTGGGGGACCGCATGCTGACGCAGGGCCTGGCCACCACGGGCATCGCCATGTTCCTGTACTCCGACCAGATGGCCTACCCCGCCCTGACCTACGTCCTCACCGATGCCATGGACGGCAAGGGCGCTGACCTGCTCAGTGCCTCCGACCAGCTCAACGGCCGCGGCAAGCGCTCCTGGGAGACCGTCGCCTTCGCGTTCCCGGCCATCCGATGCGTCGACTGGGCAGACGAGGGAATCGACGCCACCTATGACTGGTGGGAGGAGAGCAAGTCCGACTCGCCGGTGTTCGCGACCAACATGGGCGTTGACTTCGTGTGCGAGACCTGGACGGCCACGAGCTCGCCGCAGCTGAAGCTGACCGGCAAGGGCGCCCCGCCGATCCTGGTGGTCGGCACCACGGGCGACTCCGCGACACCGTATGAGCACGCGGTGTCCATGGCGGAGCAACTCGAGTCCGGGGTGTTGCTGACCTTCGAGGGTGCCGGCCACGGGTCCGTCACGGGCGGAAACAAGTGCGTCGGGAACGCAGTCACGAAGTTCCTGGTGGAGGGAACAGCACCGGAGGATGGCACCACCTGCAGTTGAGGTGAGCCCGGCCGCAGAGGACTGGTTTTCCCTCTGGAGTGCAGCGGCGCTATAGTTTCTGCTTGCTGCCGCCCTAGCTCAGTTGGAAGAGCGACGCTCTCGTAAAGCGTAGGTCACGGGTTCGATTCCCGTGGGCGGCTCCGATGAGGAAAGACCCCGGCCTGACGGCGGGGTCTTTTCCGTTGACGGGGCCCTGTGGACACGGCGGGCACCAGTGCACGGCGGAGCTTCGAGGCACTAGGCGGGGGCGTTGTCGTCGGTTGGTATGCCGCCTTGTAGGCTGTTCTGCGCTGGTGTCTGTTCAAGTGCTGGCGGCGAATTTTCAGGAGGAAGCATGCGTGACTGCGCCATCATCGGCGGCGGCCTGGCGGGCCTGACGGCGGCTTTGGACCTGGTCAGACGAGGTCTGGACGTCGTGGTCCTCGAGGCCCGGGAACGCGTGGGTGGACGCATCGAGAACGGCGTCCTCGATGACGGACAGTACGTCGAGTTGGGTGGCCAGTGGATCGGTGCCGGTCACGACGTCCTCCAGGAACTGGTTGAGCGCTACGGTCTGCGCACCGTCGCCCTGCCCAACAAGGGAAACCTCGTGGTGCGGTTGCGTGGCCAGAACCTTGAGGTCCCCTCGGCCGGCGATGATCCAGCCCTGAACCCCTTTGAGGTGTCCGACCTCGGGCAGGGCCTGCTGAGGCTGCGGCGACTCGCGCAGCGCCTCCGGGACGACCCTTCGTGGTCGAGCGCCAACGACGCGTGGCTGCGCCAGGACCTGCGCCGCTGGATCCAGACCAACCTGCGCACCCAGGGAGCCCAGCTCCGCTTCATCGAGGTCTACACTGCGGCGTTCGGCCCGATGAGCCGATCCGCCACCCTGCTGGAGGGACTCCACCAGGTCAACTCCGGTCCCGACCTGGAATCCATGCTTGCCTCCAACGGAGGGCTCAACCAGCGCCGCGTCGACGGCGGCATGTTCGAGGTGTGTCGGGCCATGGCCGAGGAACTGGGCGAGAAGGTCCGCCTCGGTGCCGTCGTGAAGAACGTCGAGCACGGGGAACGCTCAGCCACCGTGGTGCTGGCTGACGGAGAACGGGTCGAAGCGCGCCAGGTGATCTCCACCCTGCCACCGCGACTCTCCATGAAGATGACCTACGACCCACCGCTGCCCGAGTGGCGCTCGGAGACGGCGAGCAAGGTGGCCGCGGGCAACGTCATCAAGGCGTTCCTCGTCTACGAGACGCCGTTCTGGCGTGACATGGGCTTGTCCGGACAGTCCAGCGCCGACGAGGGTGCGGTGCGGGTGACCTTCGACACCACCACGGGCGATGACCAGCGCGGTCTGCTGATGGGTTTCTTCGAGGGTGCGGACGCCGACAGCCTGTCGAAGCGTTCCGTGACGCTGAGACAGCGTTCCTTCATGGAATCCGTCGTGCGCAGCTTCGGCGAGGTGGCCTCCAAGCCGATCGACTACATCGAGCGTGACTGGTCGACGGAGCCGTTCACCGGTGGCTGCCACGGCGCCCACTTCGCTCCCGGGGTGTGGACCTCCAACGGTCCCGTCCTCGCAGAACCGGAGGGGGTACTGCACTGGGCCGGTGCCGAGTACTCCGCCCGCTTCAACGGCTACATGGAGGGTGCTGCGCGGTCGGGGCTCGAGGTGGCGGCGGTCGTCGCGCGCAACTGCGCCTGAGCCTGTCCTGTGGCGTGTCGGATGCGGGTACTGGCGGTCACCAGGACGACGAACGCCCGCATGATGCATGCGTTGGGGGACAGTCGTCCCCTCCCACGGCGTTTCGGGGTAGAACTGTGACATGCCCGATCCGCAACTCGCCCGCACCCGACTCGTCGCCCAGGGACTGATCACCCGACCCCACACGACACCGGCATCCGCAGTCGAGGCTCTGGGCGCCATGCAGGGACAGGACCTCCGCGGGGCTGTCGCGTCAGCCGCCCTGCGCACGACCACCGGGGACATGGCCCTGGTCCTCGACGAGATCCGTGCGGGGCATCTGGTGCGTGGCTACCCGATGCGCGGCACGGTATTCCTGATGGTTGCTGCCGACCTGTCGTGGGTCACCGAACTGTGCGCGGCACCGGCGCTGTGGGCAGCCTCGAACAGACGCCACCACCTCGGCCTCGACGAGCCCAAGGTGGACCGGGCGCGGGAGCTCGCGGTGGAGGTCCTGTCCACCGCCCCCGATGGCTTGCCCCGGGCAGAGTTCCTGGCGCGGTGGGAGGCGGACGGCCAGCCAACGGACGGCGGCGTCGGCTACCACCTGCTTTCCTACCTCATCGGCGAGGGAACACTCTGTCACGGCACGTGGAACGGCGTGGAACAAAACATTGCGCTGGCCAGCAGCTGGCTGCCGCCGGGCAACGATGTCGCCACGCGGTTCAACGGTGATCGAACGGCAGCGATAGCCGAATGGCTCAAGCGCTACCTGACGGGGCACGGTCCCGCCACCATCCGTGACTTCGCGTGGTGGACCAAGCTGCCGCTGCGGGAAATCCGGGCGGCGCTTCCCGATGCCGCCGTCGATCTGGAGTCCGATGGGGCCGAGGAGCCCAGCTACTGGCGCCCGGGCCTGCTTGATGAGGTCGAGAAGGTGGGCAAAGCTGCGTCACAACCCCTCCTGCTGCCCGGCTTCGACGAGTTCATCCTCGGCTACCAGGACCGCACGTTCGCCATGACCGCGGAGCAGGAACTGCTCCTGGTGCCAGGCAGGAACGGAGTGTTTCGTCGCGCGATCGTGGCAGACGGCGCCGTCCTGGGATTGTGGCGTCGGGGTGGACGCCCCGGCAAACGAGTCCTCGAGATCGAGGAGCTCGAGCACCTTCCCGGCACTGTGCGGCGACAACTGGAGGCGCTCTTCACCTCGTTCCCCACCGTCACCCCCTGATCAGGAGGGGTCGGGCAACGCGAGGTAGATCGTCTCCAGGTACTCCGCGATGCCCTCGGAGCCACCTTCGCGGCCAAGACCTGCCTCCTTCACCCCACCAAAAGGTGCGGCGGCGTTGGACAGCACTCCGGTGTTGATGCCGATCATGCCGGTCTCGAGTTGCGCCCCCAGCCGCTGGATGCGGTCGATGTCACGCGTCATTGCGTAGCCCGAGAGCCCCACAGGCACTGCGTTGGCAATCCGCAACGCCTCAGCCTCATCAGTGAAGGTGGCGATGGAGGCCACCGGGCCGAACACCTCGGTGGTCATGATCTCGGCATCCGGGGCCACATCCCGCAGGATGGTCGGCGGGTAGAAGTTGCCGGGACCGTCAGGGATCTCTCCGCCGCACAACAGCGTGGCGCCGGCGTCGACGGCCGCCGTCACGAGCGCGTGGACATCCTCGCGTGCCGATTCAGAGATGAGCGGACCCAATGTGGTGTGCTCATCCAGCCCGTCACCCACCACCTCGTCGGCGAACTTCTCGACGAGTCGGCTGGTGAACTCCTCGGCCCGTGACTCGTGCACGAGGAAACGATTGGCAGCGGTGCAGGCCTGACCGATGTTGCGCAGCTTCGCGGCCCGGGCCTGTGTGATGGCCACATCCATGTCGGCATCCTCGAACACGATGAAGGGGGCGTTACCGCCCAATTCCATCGAGGTGCGCAGCACGTGGTCCGAGGCCTTCGCGAGCAGGCTCCGACCCACGGGTGTGGAGCCGGTGAAGGACATCTTGCGGAGGCGGTCATCGGCCAGAACGGCGTCGGTGACGTCATGCTCGCTGGAGGCAATGATGTTGACGACGCCGTTCGGGACGTCGGCGTCAGTGAGGACGCGGCCGAGCAGCAGGGTGGTCAGGGGTGTGGCCTGCGCCGGTCGCAGCACGACGGTGCACCCGGCCGCCAGCGCGGGTGCCATCTTGCGGGTGGCCATGGCCAGTGGAAAGTTCCAGGGTGTCAGCAACAGGCACGGCCCCACGGGGCGACGCATCACCAACTGGCGAAGCTTGGCCTCGGGCAGGGTGCCGTAGCGGCCGTGGATGCGGACGGCCTCCTCGGAGAACCACCGGAGGAACTCTGCGCCGTAGGTGACCTCAGCCTCCGCCTCCGCCAGGGATTTGCCCATTTCCAGCGTCATGACCCGGGCGAAGTCCTCGTGGCGCTCGCGCACGCCGTCGAAGATGCGGCGCAGCACATCGGAGCGTTCCCGGGGCGGCGTCGCGGCCCATGAGGCCTGCGCGTCGACGGCGGCGGCCAACGCCTGGAGACCCTGGTCGGGGCTGGCATTGGACACCGCCGTCAGCGGCTTGTTCGTGGCGGGGTCCAGCACGTCGAAGCTGGAGCGTTCCCCGTCCACCCATGCGCCGTTGATCAACAGGCGGGTGGGAAGGTCGTCCGGAAGGCTGCGGTTGCTCATGCAGCCAACCTACGTCCCGGGGTTGATCAGACCGCAGCCTGACCAGTTTCTCCGGTGTGGATGCGCGCCACCTCGTGAGCTGCGCTGTCGGCGGAGTCGCTGCTCAGCCACAATGTCGCGCCCCGGCGGTTGCAGTTGCGCGTCAGCGGGCTACCACTGCGTTACTCCCCCCGTCTCGAAACGACCAGGAAGAGATGGCATCCACTGCTCGCCGCGGGGCATACCCGCCAAAGCGGCGGCGGGTGTCAACCGTCAGCCGTCAGCGATTGGCGAGCCAACCGAGTTGCTTCCACCTCTGGACGTCGCCGCCACCCTCGTGCCCGTTGTACGGGTAGATCTCGATGTCCTTGTCCCCCTGCCACGCGTTGTAGGCGGGAAACACCGTCGATGGGGGACAGGTGGGGTCCGCCAGTGCCACGGAGAAGTACCCCGGGCAGGTGGCGCGCCCGGCGAAGGACACGCCGTCGAAGTGACCGAGCGTCTCCCACACCTGGTCCTCCATGTGGGGGGCGGCCTTGAGGAGGTCGGCCACCAGGGAGAAGGGTTGGTTGTCGGTGATCTCGACGCCGCGCCTGATCGTGCACATGAAGGCGACATCCGGCAACGCACCAGCCAGTGCGATGCCCAGCGACGGCGCCAGGCCCGCGGCCGCGATGGCGAGGTAGCCGCCCTGGGACCCTCCGGCCACGAACACTCGAGAGGGGTCAACGAGGCGGTGGCCCGCGGCGTACTGCATGAGGCGTGCTGCGTCGGTGACGAGGCGTCGGTAGTAGTAGGTCTCGGCGGAGCCGATGCCCTTCGTCATGGGTCCGGGCGGCCCGAAGGCGCCTGCATCGGTGTGGTGGTCGGCGGTTCCACCGAAGAGGTTGGACCCCCACCAGCCCTGGCCACGGGAATCCATCACGAACTCGGCGTACCCGGCGGCCGCGAACCTCGCGTCGAACGGCATGCCGCGGGATCCGGAGTACCCGCCGTAGCGCACCACGCTCGGCAGACGCGTGTTCGTACCTGCTGGGACGTGCAGCCACGCCTTGATGGGGGCGCCACCAAAGCCTGTGAAGGTGATGTCGAAGGTGTCGACGGTGAAGAGACGGTTGTCGAACCGCACCTCGGTCGCTGTGACTGCAGCGTCGCCTGCCAGGGTCTGTGCCCAGAAAGTATCGAACCCGGACGCCTCGTGCACGTGCGGGCGGTACTCGAGGAGTTCGGCAAGAGGGAGATCGAATTGCGCCATGTGGGCAATGCTATGGGGCCGGGTAATCGGCCACGGTCATCGCAGATCGTTGCGTTCCGCATGGCAACCATGCTCGGTATCAAATCATGTCCACTACTTGTCAATGCCCAGTAGTTGTAGGTCCCCGCTACGCCGCGAGCACCGTCGCGGGGGTCCGAGACGGTGTTCATCTCGACCGCGGACGAGATCTCGATGGGGACCACCAACTTCCTGCCCATGGTGCTGGTGATCCTGGTCATCGGCACGGTGGCGTACCTGGTGTTCTCGCGGATCTGGCGGCTCGCCCGGAAGTCAGGCTGAGAAGTCCTCCGCGGGCACGTCGAACTGCCCCGCCTCGATGGCGTCGACAATCCTGCCGGCGGTGACTTCCGGAGACAGTCCCTCCGGAAGTTTCGGCGCCTCGCCCGACAGGGCCCGATCCACCAGCCCGGTCTCGGTGTGCGGGGGGCGGACGTCGTAGACATCGATACCGGACTTGCGCAGTTCCCGGCCCATCGCGTGGTCGGCGGCCGTGAGGGCCGCCTTGGTGGCGGAGTAGGTGGCCATCCCTGCCATCGGTTTCTCCGCCACGATGGCAGAGATGTTGGCCACGAACCCGCCGGATTCCTGGAGCAGGGGCATCACGCGGCGCATCAGCCACAGTGGGCCGATGACGTTGGTCATGAAGAGCTCCTCGATGATCGCGTCATCGGTGTCCACCAGGGTGCCGAACGCGACCACCCCGGCTGCGTTGATGACGCCGTCGAGTCTGCCGTGGGCGTCCGTGGCCGCGCTGACGATCGCGTCGCCGGCGGTTGCGTCGGTGAGATCGGCTTCCACCAGTGTGACGTCCTCGAGTCCGATGGCGCGGAGCTTCTCCGCGCTGCGCCCCACGAGGAGAACTTTGGCCCCCCGCGCGGCGATCTCGCGGGAGATGAGTGATCCGAGGGCGCCGCTGGCACCGATGACCGCGACGACTGCGTCGCTGAGTGTGTGACCTGCCATGGCGCCATCGTAGTTCGGAGGGGGTCGACCGCGGTCAGTGCGAGGGATCCCCCCTGCCTCCCCGTGAGCGGTTGATGGCGGCCCGCGCTGCCAAGCCGATGCCGAGCACGGCCACACCGATGATGATGGCCGTGGCCGGGAGTGATCCCACCAGGACGACACAGCCGATGAGTCCGGCGATGGCGACGGCGCGCGGCCAGCGGCGTTGTTCGCGTGTCAAAGTCAGGGCTGAGGCGTTGGTGATGGCGTAGTAGGTGAGCACGGCAACGCCGGAGATGGCGATCGCGTCCCGAAGATCGAGGACCAGGATGAGGCCAATGACGACGGCGGAGACTACGAGCTCCGCACGCAGCGGAATGGAGCGGGCGACGTCGATGTGGGCGAACCAGGTGGGGATCTCGCGGTCACGGGCCAACGCAAGCGCGGTGCGGGAGATGCCCGGGATGAGATTCAGCAGGACTCCGAGTGCCGCGATCCCGGCACCAATGGATACGACGGGCCCGAGGCTGGACAGACGGCTGGCCTCAATCACTGCTCGCAGGGGAGCGCTGGAGCCGGCCAGGGCGGAGACCGGCACCGCGGCGAGTGCCGTGATCGCGACCACGAGGTACACCACCAGGACTGCCACCAGGGCCAGCGGGATGGCCAGCGGAATCGTTCTACTGGGGTCTTTCACTTCCTCGCCAAGGGTCGCGATGCGGGCGTAGCCCGCGAAGGCGAAGAACATGAACCCGGCCGCCTGCAGGACGCCGAAGACGCTGGAATCCACTGGCGTCAGGCGGCCCAGGTCCACGCCCGGGGATGACCATCCGGCAACCAGCACCGCGGCCAGGGCCGTCAGGGACACGGCGAGGAGAACCTTCGTGACCGTCACTGTCCGCGAGAGCCCGCCGATGCTGACGACTGTGACAAGGACGACGGCTACCACAGCCACCGCCCGTTCCTGGCTCGGCCAGAGGTAGGCGCCCACGGCGAGCGCCATCGCGGCACAGGATGCGGTCTTGCCGACGACGAACCCCCATCCCGCCAGGTACCCCCAGAAATGCCCCAGCTGGCGGCGACCGTACACATAGGTGCCTCCGGACTCCGGATGCACCGCGGCCAGTTGGGCCGAGGAGGTGGCGTTGCAGAAGGCGACGAGGGCGGCGAGGACGAGCCCGATCAACAACCCGTTCCCGGCGGCCATGGCGGCCGGACCCCAGGCGACGAACACCCCGGCCCCGATCATCGAACCCGCGCCGATGACCACCGCATCCGACAGACCGAGGCTGCGCTGCAGTTCTCCGCCCTGCGTCATCGCCCTGGGGTGGCCTTGATGTGCGCATGCCTGGCAGGAGATGCGGCTGATGCCTCGTGGACGTCAACCCGGAACCGCTGCGCCGGCGAGGCGCTTCCCAACAGCAGTCGTGGCAACTCGGCCATCGTCGTGACGACGTGGTGGGCCCCGGCATCCAGCAGCAGTTCCGCGGGGGAGTAGGTGCGGTCCACAGGGGCGAGCGCGAACACCGTCGCCCCCGCCGCGACCCCCGCGAGAACCCCTGCCACGGAGTCCTCGATGACGGCGGTGGTGGCGGGGTCGACGTCGAGTGCCGCCGCCGCGGTCAGGTAGACATCAGGAGCGGGCTTGCTCCGGGGCATCTCCATGCCACTGAAGATGCGGTCCCCGAACAGCTCGGCCAGGCCGGCGATGCGTAGCTGCATTTCGATCTTGCGACGGTCCGCCCCGCTGGCGCACGCGAAGAACCCACCCATCGCCGCGGCCACAGCCCTGACGGCGTGGACTGCGCCGGGCATGGGCTCCAGTCCAGCGCGCAATGCGGCGTCCCGGCGATCGCGGAAGTCTTCGATCCAGGTCTGGTCGATCCGGTGGCCGGTGTACTCGTGGATGATCCGCCATTCGTTTAGGAAGGACTTGCCAACGAACAGGTCCATGCAGTCCTGCTCGCTGATGTCCCAGCCGAGTTCCCGGAGCATCTCGCGCAACACGCCGTTGGTGATCGGTTCGGAGTCGACGAGCACGCCGTCGCAGTCGAACAGGATGGCCGAGAAGGGAGGAGGGGTCACGTGGATGCACACTACCGCCGACACCAGCAGCGAGACCATTGGTGCCTGGCGCCACGATGGGCCCACGGCCGGGCTCATCCGCCTACGATCGGGGCATGAGCTCAGAATCCTTGGTCCTGGTTGGCAACGACAAGGGTGGAGACCTCTCCATCTTCCGCCTCGTCGACGACGAACTGCACCTTCTGGCGAACACCGACGTCGGCGTGGGGTGCAACACCTTCGCCGTCGACACTGCGCGAAACCTGGTCTACGTCGCCGTGAAGGAGCCTGGGCCTGCCGTCGTGACGCTTCGGCTGGAGCGAAGCACGGGCGTCCTGACAGAGGTGTCGCGCCGGGGCGTCGACGACCCGCTCGCCTATCTGGCGCTCAGTGGTGACGTACTCCTCGGGGCGTCGTACCACGGCGATTGGGGCGCGTCATGGCCCGTCGCCGACGGGGTGCTCGGGGAGGCTGCGTCCCGGATGGAGTACCGC
>JBBSRQ010000013.1:0-28787 GCA_038242845.1 Propionibacteriales bacterium
CTGCCAGTGGGCCATCCCGGCGCTGACGGGTGCAGCGATTGTGCTGGGTGCCCAGCAGGGCGAGCAGCAACGCCCGGTTGAGCAGGTCAAGGGCTTCTTCGCGTCACACCTGTCCTGAGTCGCTTGCACCCTTGGCCGTCGTCGGCGGTCGGGGGTGCGGCGAAAGTCAGAGGGGCCTCGCTCGCCGCCGGTCTGATCGCCTTTGGTGCTGGCGCGCTGATCGGAGGCCTCATCGCCTCCAGAGTCCGGCACCTGGTTTTTTGGGAAGGACAACCCTCCAAGCTCGTTCCACGGCTGAACGTCCGCCGCGACCACGAGTGCACCGTGAGAGGACCGTCCCACTGATGTGGGGCAGTGCTTACTCGGCTATCTCAAAATCCGGCGCCCGGGTGGCCGAGTTGGCGCCAGGCTTCATAGACGGCTACAGCTGCCGCGTTGGAGAGGTTCAAGGAACGCATTCCGGGTCGCATGGGGATTCGCAGCCGTTCGGTGATCCGAGCGTCGCCCAGCACAGCGGGCGCGAGACCGGTGGGCTCCGGGCCGAACAGGAGGACATCCCCGGGTTGGTAGGCAACGTCGGTGTGGGCGGTGTCGGCGTGTGCCGTGAAGGCGAACACCCTGGCGGGCAGTAGGGCGTTGTAGGCGTCGGACAGGGAGTCGTGGACGAAGGTCGCGGCCTTGTCGCGATAGTCGAGGCCAGCGCGGCGGAGCTTGGCGTCGTCCATGTCGAATCCGAGCGGTCGCGCCAGGTGCAGCTCGGCGCCGGTCACCGCTGCCAGTCGCATCGCCGCACCCGTGTTGTTCGGGATTTGGGGCGAATGGAACAGGATGCGCAGCGGACGGGTATCGACGGTCATGAGCTCAGCGTGCCGTGCCGGGCCCCGGATGGGAAACGATGCACAACCCAGCACGCGGGTTTGCGAACCGCCTTGGGTTCGACGGAGACCTCACCTGCCACGGCCCTCGTCGAAGAGCGGTGGTGCCGGCGCGGCGGAGCCTGGGGAGTTACGAGGGACGCTACGCCGACGGCGCTCGGCCGGATCATCGGGCGCGTGCGATCCTGGGGGCGACCCGTCGAAGGACGGGTGCTCACCACTCGAACGCGGGGTCCCTCGTCGGCCCGACCGGTGCGATGTCGCGGACTTCGCCGACGCCGTCGGAGGCGAAATGGCCCTGGGTCACCCCGATGGCATCGAGCAGGACGTCCATCACTTCGTGGCTGCGGAGGCTGGAGACTCTGCGCAACTTTTCCGGCAGTTCCCCACCGATGTGGTGGGCAATGAGGAAACTCCGTCGAACCTCCACCTCGTCCTCGCCGTGACCCCCCTCGGATTTGTGCCCATGGTCGGTGGTGACGGCCACGAGCCACTCCTCGCCGAGCTGTTCGTGGCGCTCCGCGACAGCTTTGACCAGGTACCGGGTGTACTCATCCAGCCTCGTGATGGCAGCTCGGTACTCCGGTGAGTTGGCGCCATGGGCGTGGCCGGCGTTGTCGGCACCCTCGAAGTAGACGACCGCTGCGTCGGGACCCTCGTGGGACAGCCGCCAGTTCACCCACTGCAGCACCGCCGCATCGGCCACCTCGATGCCGCGGCTGACATCGGGGTGGAACGGCTGGTGCTGTCCCGTGCGCTGCTGGTCGATGCGCTGCTGGATGATGGGGCCGGGCCCGGTGCCCACCGTGAACGCGTCCCACGTGGCAGCGGCCATGGTGCGGGCCGCGGGATTGGCGAAGAAGACGCGCGACAGGATGTCCGGGCGGCGGGCCATCTGGTGGCCCACGAACTCGTTCCACCACACGTTGCACTGCTCGTGCGTGGATCCGGTGAGGATGGATGACCATCCCGGTCCCGAGTCCGTGGGGGGAGTCATCCACATGGGGATGATCGTGCCCCCGGAACGCCCGTCGCCGCGCACCAACCGTGCAAGTGTCGGAGCGAGGACGCCGCGGCTCGTGGCCTCGTCACTCGTGGACGTGCTGTCGGGTGCCCCGACGCTGAACCGTGGGTCCGACGGGTGGTCGGGACTGGCGAACAGAGGGTTCGAAGCGACCGACTCCGGCAGCGCCAGGTCAACGCGGATCCCGTCCAGACAGATCAACAGCAGCTTCATGGGTGACTCCGGTATCGCAGTGTCAGGATCTGGAACGGCCGCAGCGCCAGCCGCACCGCGCCTCCAGTGGGGACGGCGCCCTCGGGCAGCGTCTGTGTGGGCTCGTCGACGGCGTCCTCGAGGAGGTCCACCTCCATGACGGAGACCGCGCCGACGCCCACCAGCAGGTCCACCCGGCTGCTGGCGCCAGCGGCTTCGTGCAGCCGGACGACGATGT
Organism: Propionibacteriales bacterium; assembly: GCA_038242845.1. GTDB lineage: Bacteria > Actinomycetota > Actinomycetes > Propionibacteriales > Propionibacteriaceae > Arachnia. The sequence goes on from JBBSRQ010000013.1 coordinate 2,330, forward strand.
CGCCCGACCCGTCGAAGGCGTGTTTCACGGCGTCAACCACCGCCAGGTCCACGGCGCCCACGGGTGTCAGTTCCGTGAAGGAGGGTTGACGGGTGGTGCCGGGCATGAGGCGCAGCGGCTGGTTGAGGCGCAGCCCCGCATGATTCGCGGCCGCGACGTCGGCCCCCACAGTGAGGCTGTAGCGCATCGTGTGCTCGCCCTGGTCGGCGAAGGGGTCGGGTGACTGCGGCGCACGCAGCAGCGTGAGTCCCGCGGTGACGCCGCTCGTGGGGGAGTTGGGTGACCCGCCGGCAGGGAACACATCATGTCCATGGCTGGAGTCGTTGGCGAGCGCGACGCCGTAGCCGGGCTCTGCCAACAGCAGCCACCGGTGTCCGCTGGTCTCGAAGCGGGCCTCGTCCCAGGAAGTGTTGGAGGCCACGGGCCGCTCGATGTGGCCGAACTGGATCTCGGCGGCACTGCGGGTGGCCCGCACAGCGAGTGGGAACCCCACTTTCAGGACGTGGTGGCGTTGCTGCCAGTCGATCCACAGGGCGAAGTCCACGGTGGCGGAGTCGGCGTCGAGGCTGATGCTCTGCACCACACGGGAGGACCCGAACTCACGTGTCACGTCCACACGGGCACGCAGGGGGCTGTCGGCGACGACGTCGATGCGTGTTGCGTCAACAAGGTCGGTCCCCTGGTGGCGGTAGTGCGACTCCAGTTCCCAGGCGTCGAAACAGCTGGGGTGGTCCGGGTGGAGTCGAAGGACGTTGGCCCGGGTGCCGGGCAGCAGTACGTCTCGTTCGGCCACGAGGTCGCGCAGACGGGCCACGCAGCCGTCGGCGTCAATCTCCACGCGCACCAGTCCGTTGTCGAGGACGGTGAGGCCGGCGACGTGGCTGTGCACGGCGGGATGCATGGCCTCGACGCGTGCGTCGTCCAGGGGGGTGATGGCATGGGCGGCCACCTCCACCAACTGCATTTCGCCGTCTGAGAGGACCACCTCGCGCCGCGGGATCGGGGCGGCGTTCATCACAGAGGTCCCGGCATCATCCGTTCGCACGGCGTCCCAGGCGTCCCTGAGGAGCGACTGGAATTCCTTCGAAAGCGCCGCGTACTCCGCGGCGGCCTCCCGGTTGACCCACGACGTGCTGCTGCCGGGCAGGATGTCGTGGAACTGCAGCAGCAGCATGCGCTGCCACAGGACCTCGAGGGCGTCCAAGGGGTAGCGGTAGTCGGGGGAGCAGTGCCCGGCCATGCTGGCCAGCAGTTCGATGGCGTGCAGTGCGTGCTCGCTGCGTCGGTTGCCCTGCTTCAGATCCACCTGGGTGGTGTAGACCCCACGGTGGAACTCGAGGTAGAGCTCGCCCGCCCATGTGGGAGCGTCCGGGTATTCGTTGCGAGCCGCCTCGAAGAAGGTGCTGGGGGGAGCCGGTGTGACGACGGGGGCATCCTCGAGGTTCTTCAGGCGGCGAGTGCGTTCCATCATGAGGGCGGTGGGACCGCCACCGCCGTCGCCGTACCCGAACGGGAGCAGCGAATGCTGGGCGCGACCCCTCTCCTTGAAGTTGCGCTCGGCCTTCATGACCTCTTCGGGGCTGACGATGCTGTCGTAGCAGTCCACAGGTGGGAAATGGGTCCAGATGCGGGTCCCGTCGAGTCCTTCCCACCAGAAGGTGTGGTGCGGCAGGGTGTTGGTCCTGTTCCAGGAGAGCTTCTGGGTGAAGAACCACTCCATGCCTGCCAGGCGGGCGATCTGGGGGAGTGCGGCGGTGTACCCGAACGAATCAGGGAGCCAGAGGCAGTCGGGACGGACGCCGAGCTCGTCGCGCATCCAGCGCAAACCGGAGGTGAACTGGCGCACGAGCGCCTCACCGCCGGGGAGGTTGGTGTCGGATTCCACCCACATGCCGCCCACGACATGCCACTGTCCGCGTGCGATGGCGGCGCGCACCCGTTCGAAGACTTCCGGTGACGCCTCCTTCAACCACTGGTAGTGCTGGGCTGATGTGGCGGCGAAGTGGAAGTCGGGGTACTCGTCCGCGAGTGCCGTGACGTTGGAGAACGTGCGCAGGATCTTGCGTCGGGTCTCCCTGATCGGCCACAGCCACGCCGAGTCGATGTGCGCATGCCCCACCGCGGTCATCTTCTGCGCCGAGGAGTTGGCACCGCTGGCGAGCAGTGGTGCCAGGACCAGACGGGCGGCCGCCGCATTCCGTGCAATGTCACCGGAGTCGATGACGTCGGCGGCATCCTCCATCCCACGCAGCAGGGTGGCCCGGTGCGTGGAGCTCTCGGGGAGTTGGCGCATGAGGCCGTCCAGCACCTCCAGGTCGCAGGAGAGGCCCCACACCTCGTCGTCGCGCGAGACCAGTTCCGCCCCACCGAATTGCCAGAGGGGTTCCTCGGAGCGGGTGAGGGTGTCACCCTGCTGGGTGACCTGGTTGAGCATGTGGGACATGTTCGGGTTGCAGCCGGCCTCGAGGTAGAGCAAGAGGGAGCCGTCGTCCCGCAGCAGGGGGGCGTCGCTGGCGGCGAACGTGTCGGCCAGCACACCGAAGTTGAGTGCCACGGTGCGGTTCATGGGGTTGACGGCCTTCAACGGTCGCCCGTGTTCCGTGAATGCCATGGCCTCGGACTGGTTGCCGGCCCAGTCACCAACGAACCCCAGGTCGACGCGCAGCTCCAGCGGTAGGTCAGCGGCGTCGTCGGGAACCTGTCCCTGCACCCTCAGCCACCAGGTGCTCCAGGCTGGTCCCCACCACGTGCCGGTGGGGAAGTCCTCGTAGACCTCATCACGGGCAACATCGAAGGCGACCGGCTCGCCGGGGGCGCGCCATGCCGTGACCGCAAGGGCTGCGACGCTGCGGTGGGTGCGGGTCAACACTCGCTCCCGCAACCTCTCGATCCGCTCCTCCACGAGTTCCCGGCTGTCATGCATTGAAGGGGTCCTTCAGGTAGCTGAGCTCGTCGAAGGCGCCCACGAGGTCGTCGAGCAGGGCTTCGGCGACCGTGTAGGAGTCCACGAGCGGATGGTGGGTCAGCGCGAGGAGGGCATCCTGACGGGACTTGTTGATGGCGGCGTCCATGGTGCGACGCTCCACGTACTTGGCATTGACGACCATCCCTCGGCCGTGATCGGGCAGGGCTGTGCCCTTGATCGGCACCACTCCTCGACCGTCCACCCGGCAGGGCACCTCAACCACGGCTGCGTCGTCCAGGTCCGGGAGCAGGCCACGGTTGGCCACGTTGAGGATGAGTTCTGCCGGCACGTCATTGGCGATGGCGTGCATGATGGCCAGCGCCACCTTGTCGTAGCCACCAGTCTCGAGGTCAGCGGCGTCGCGGTCGAAGTTGCCGGCGGCCTCGCGGTTGGTGGCCATGTAGGTCTCCTCACGCTCCATCCGGGTGTGCTCCCAGCGGTCGAACGCACCCGTTGAGGTCTGCCCGGCGCCCTCGTAGAAGCCCTTCTGTTGCGCCTGCAGGAAGACACCCCGAGTCTGTGCGGCGGCCTGATCGATCTCGAGGTCCTCGCGCGCGTAGTAGTAGTAGTGCAGGTATTCGTTGGGGACGGCCCCGAGCGCCTGGATGAGCGGGGCTCCGAAGAGGCGCCCCTCCTCGAAGCTCTCGATGAGGTCTGGGCGTTCCATCAGGTGGGGAAGTACGTCGTGCCCGTCGACGCGCAGTCCTGTCAGCCACCCGAGGTGGTTCAGGCCCGCGTAGTCGAGATGCACCCGGTCAGTGCCGCTCCCGGGGGCGGGAAGGTCCTTCTCGATGAGGCCGGCGCCCTTGAGGACATCCATGATGCGACGAGCGAGTCCGACGGGGGAGTCGCAGATGCCGATGACCTTGTCCCCGAGGTGGCGTTGCATGACCTCGGTGATGACCCCGGCCGGGTTGGTGAAGTTGATGACCCACGCGTCGGGGGCGTGCTCCTGAATCTTCTGGACCAGGTCCAGGGCCACGGGGATGCCGCGGAGCGCGTAGGAGATTCCACCGGCACCGACGGTCTCCTGACCGATGACCCCATGGCTCAGCGAGAGCTGTTCGTCTAGCGCCCGGCCCGCGGTGCCCCCCACCCGAATGGCGGAGAAAATGAAGTCGGTACCCGTCAGCGCTTCGACGATGTCCTGCGTCACCACGAGAGTGGGCGCGTCGCATTCGTCGCGGCTCAGGTCCTCGAGAACCTCCGAGATGGCGTGGAGCCGCTTCGCGTCCGTGTCGAAGAGACGCAGCTCGGTGACACGCTCAGCGGAGGTATCGGCGAGAAGGGCTTGGTACACGAGCGGGACGCGGAATCCGCCGCCGCCGATCAAGGTGAGTTTCATACGGTCCTGATTTCTGTCTGGTGGGTTCGACACTTCTCGGTGAGGGGTGCAGCCAGTTGCGAGGAGTCGGTAACGATGCCGTCGAGCCCGTCCACGTCGAACGGCGAGACGCCGCCCTTGCCGGGGAATTTCCGGGCGTCAGCCAGGAGCCACGTGGTCGTCGCGGCAGCGTGGATGGCGCGTTTGATGCTGCTCTGCGAATAGGACGTGTCGCGGATTCGTCCGGTGTCCGAGACGCCCGAGCACCCGAGGAAGGCGATGTCCGCCTGCTGGTGCTCCAGCGCGTCGGTCACCGGCGTTCCCGTGAAGCACTGGTACTGCTCGGACCAGGCCCCACCCAGCAGAATGATGCTGGCCCGCCCAGCGGCGCGCAACACCTCGAAGGTGGGCAAGGATGCCGTGAGCACTGTGATGTCCCGAGCGGACAACTCGAGCGCCACGTGATGGACCGTGGTGCCAATGTCAAGGATCACGGTGGCCCCGTCGGGGACCAGTGCGGCCGCCGCCGCACCGATCCGTCGTTTGGCAGCCCCGTGGCTGATGAGCGCTTCCTGGAAAGGGTCGTCCACCTCTGTCACCAGGCGAACACCGCCCCATGTCCTCTCCACAAGGGACTGACTCTCCATCTCTGTCAGGTCACGCCGGGCGGTTGCCGGACTTGTGTTGAGGTGTTCGGCGATCTCGTTGACGGTCGCCGACCCCTGGGCCTGCAACAGGTGCAGGACGGTCTCGTGACGGACGGATTTCAACATGCTCACAACGTAGCGCCTACCCTCTGATTCTGTGCAAACTCGATCAACTTGGTCAACGGTCGTCATGGTCATAGTTCTCCTGCTACATTGTTTCCGCAGGATACGGATCGAAGAAGATCGATGACGAAGCAAGCTCTTAGCGCGCGGATTCACAGCTGAAGATGTCCGAGATGGCGTCGGAAGTGGCGGGCTCGCCGAGGATGCGGGTGTCCATGATGTAAACAGCATGGCTCATCGTCATGATTGACTTTGATTGGTTTGGTCAGATAGACATTGATCCGCTCGACACGTTCGGACCACGCACCACTTAGGAGATTCACATGAACGTTTCCCGACGATCCCTCATCACGGGCGGGGCCGCTGGTCTTGGTCTGCTCGGCGTCGGCGGGCTGGCCGCCTGCTCCAGTGCAGCGCCCGGTACCGCCACGTCCACCGGTGGCGCCACGTCAGGTGGCACGACCGAGATGGTTTTGTGGACCTGGCCCGAAGGTTTCGGCAAGAAGGTTCTCGAAGGCACCGCATCCGAGTTCCCGCAGTACAAACTGCGGCAGGACGTCATCGGCGGCGACTTCAAGCAGAAGCTCACGACCACGCTCACTGCTGGCTCCGGGCTTCCGGACATCACGGGTGTCAAGGGAGAGGACATCGCGTATTTCAAGACCCAGTCCAAGTACTTCGTCGACCTCAACACGGTCGGTGCGAAGGACATCAAGGACACCTACCTCGACTGGAAGTGGGCGCAGGCGACCACGGAGGACGGCCAGCAGATGGGCATTCCGATCGACATCGGCCCGACGGCGCTGTTCTACCGCTTCGACGTGTTCGAGGAAGCAGGTCTGCCCTCCGAACCGGAGGAGTTGGCCGCGGCCATTCGAACGTGGGACGACTACTTTGAGCTCGGCAAGAAGCTGTTGGCGAAGATGCCCGACACCTATCTGATCCGCTATGCCTCCGGGTTGTTCGACCTCGTGTGGAAGCAGTCTGGTAAGGGGTTCATCGACGAGAGCGGGGTGTTCATCGGAGACCAGGCTCATATCCGCGAGGGTTGGGACACCACGGTGAAGGCACTGGACGCCGGTATCGTGGCGAAGCTTGCAGCCAACAGTGCCGACACGGCAGCGGCGATCAACGCAGGCAAGCTGCCCGCTGACTTTGGTGCGTCGTGGCACCTCGCCGACCTGGAGGTCGACGCGCCCGAGACCAGCGGCAAGTGGCATGTCTGCGAGCATCCGGGCGACGCCACCAACAATGGCGGATCCTTCCTCACCATCCCGCAGGGAGCCAAGGACCCGAGCGCGTCGTTCGAACTGATCAAGTTCATCCTGAATCCACAGAATGAGGCCAACGAGTACGAGGACAAGGGCAACTTCCCGGCCACGCCCGAAGCCTTTGACATGCCGCAGGTCGCGGGCCCCGTCGAGTTCCTCGGTGGCCAGGTCGCTGCCGATGTCTTCGGCCATGCCGCAAAGACGGTTCGTCCCCTGTACCAGGATCCCCAGGAGGACACCGTCAGCGCGCCCTTCTACGCGGAGATAGACCTCGTCGAGGCGTCGGGCAAGGACCCGAACCAGGCATGGGACGACGCAGTGAAGGCAGCAAAGCGGCTCGCCAAGCAGGTGGGCGTCACTGTGTCATGAGCACCATGACCATTCGGGGAGCCAAACCCCCACCCCCGGTCGACGGTTATCGCTCGTCGTCGACCGGGCGACGCATGAAGAGATCCCTACCGCTGTACGGCGCGGTGTCGCCCTACTTCTTCTTCTTCCTAGTGTTCGGCGCCATGCCCATGATCTTCACGTTGGGTCTTGCCTTCACGAACTGGTCGGGCCTCGGAGACATCGAGTTCATCGGTTGGGAGAACTTCACCTACCTCGTCACGGACCCGCTGTTCTACAAGTCCCTCCTCAACACGTTGATCCTGTGGATCATGGGGACGATACCGACGCTGACACTGGCCACCCTCGTCGCCCTCATGCTGAACTCAACCCTGCGATTCTCTACGACGTACCGGGTGATCTACCTCATTCCCAACGTCACGTCCCTGGTTGCGATGGGCATCTTGTTCAGCTCACTGTTTTCCAGCCAGTTCGGCATCGCCAACGCGTTGATCAACATCCTGGGGTTTGGCAACATTGCGTGGCTGCAGAACGTCTGGGGCATCAAGATTGCGATCTCGGCGCTCACCACGTGGTCATTCGTCGGCTACAACGCGCTGCTGATCCTCGCCGGGTTGCAGGCCATCGACAAGTCGCAGTACGAATCTGCTTCCCTCGACGGGGCCAACGGTTGGCAGACGTTCTTCCGCATCACGTTGCCGCAGTTGCGGCCCATCGTGTTCTTCATCACTTTGCTCTCGACGATCGGCTCGCTGCAGAGCTTCACCGAGGCACAGGTACTCACTTCCTCTCTTTCCTCGGGTGCGGCGTCGGCTGGCGGGGTCGGGAACTCAGGGCTGACGATGGTGCTGTACTTCTATTCGGTTGCGTTCCAGGAGAACCGCTACGGGTACGGGGCCACCATCGCCTGGGGGGTATTCGTTGTTGTGATGTTCTTCTCCGTCATCAATTGGCTCGTCACTCGGGAGCGAAAGGAAAAGGCGCCAAAATGACCATGTCGTCCCGCGCAGTTCCGGCTGCCCTCGCTGGTGCCGCCATCGAAACCAGCCGTGGAGACAGAAAGCCGAGGAAGCGACCATTGCGGTCCAAGGATGTGGTGCGGCACGTGTTCCTCATCCTTGGCGCTTTGGTCTCACTCTTCCCGTTCTACTGGATGTTCGTGCTGGCCACTCGCCCCTCCGAAGTGATTTTCCAGTACCCCCCGGCACTCACCCCCGGCGACCGCCTCGGTGAGAACGTTGCGGCAATCACGGAAAAGGTCAACATCTGGGGAGCGATGGCCAACACCGTCGCTGTGGCAGTGAGCGTCACAGTCCTCGTCCTGGTGATCTCGTCATTGGCGGCCTTCGCGTTCGCCAAGTTCGACTTCCCGGGAAAGACGCTGCTGTTTGGCGTCGTGCTTGCCACCTTCCTGTTGCCGTCCCAACTTGCCACAATTCCGCAGTTCCTTCTGATGAGCCAACTCGGCTGGGTCGGGCAGTTGAAGGCACTGATTTTCCCGATGCTGGCAAGCGCTTTCGGGGTGTTCTGGCTGCGGCAGTACACAACCTCCGCGATTCCCAAGGAACTGTTGGAGGCTGCCACGATTGATGGGTGCGGGTTTCTTCGACAGTATCTGCACGTGTGCCTGCCAACCATCCGGCCAGCGCTGGCGTTCCTGGGCATGTTCACTTTCATCGGCTCCTGGAACGACTTCATGTGGCCCCTCATCGTGCTGAACGATCCGAGCAAACTGACGTTGCAGGTCGCGCTCAGCCAGCTCAAGACCGCCCATGGCACCGACTACGGCATGCTGATGGCATCGTCGCTCATCGCAGTCCTGCCACTCCTGTTCATCTTCATGATCGGGGCGAAACAGTTCATGTCGGGTATCACCGAGGGCGCCGTCAAGGGTTGAGCCGGTGGTCGTGGACCGTCGGTACCGATGAGAAGAGGTCGTCACTGCACCAGGGCGGTGACGACCTCCGCATGTGTGGACGGGTCGTATGCCACGAGTCGCACGTCCGTGACCTGTGTGTCGGTGGAGCGGATGGTCTCGATGGCTGCGTCGATGGCGTCGGGTCTGGGCCACCCGTAGATGCCGGCACTGATGAGCGGGAAAGCCACGCTGCGTGCTCCCAGTTCATCGGCAACCTCCAGGGCACGTCTGTAGCAGGACTCCAGCAGCGCACGATCGCGCTGACCGGCGGCGAAGTTGGGTCCGACAGTATGGATCACCCACCGCGCAGGCAGGTCGCCAGCGGTGGTCCAGCCCGCGTCCCCCGTCGCGAGACCGTTGGGAAACCGTTCAACACAGTCGCCCAGAATGGCGGGACCGCCCGCACGGTGAATGGCGCCGTCGACACCGCCACCACCACGCATCGCATTGTTGGCGGCATTGACGATGGCGTCGACGCACTGGGTGGTGATGTCCCCGAGAACCGCAGAGATGATGGCCATGCTCCCAGTCTGCCGAAGGGCGAGGGTGCGTGGGACGAGTCGGACGTCTTGCCCCGACCTATTGTCCTCAACTCGGCTGCCAGGGAACGTTTCGGTCACGACAGTGGGTGTTGAGGAACAGAAGTCGGGTCGCGGACTGGCACGCGTGGAATCATGGCCACCATGAGGCAGAACGTGAAGAGCATCGTTGGACGAATCGCCCATCAGGTGGTCAATGGGCTCACGCAACAGAGCACCGCCATCGCCGACACGGACGCCCATGTGGACCCAGCCCTGGTGGAGCTCTGCCGTGAGGCTGCCGCTGAAGGGGTTGTTGTGCTGCGCAACGACGGAACCCTCCCCTTGGCGTCCGGCGGCAAGGTCGCGGTGTTCGGGCGCGTCCAACGGGATTGGCTGACCGTCGGGTATGGCTCAGGTGGTGATGTGAATCCTCCACATCATCGATCCCTCATCGAAGCGCTCGGGGAGGTTGATTCAATCTTGCTCGACACGGAACTCGCTTTGACGTACCGCACCTGGTGCGACGCGAATGCCCCGGACGAGGGGTTCTGGGGAAATTGGCCCAGACACTTTGAGGAGATGCCGCTGACCACGGCAGTCGTCGACGGCGCCGCTGAGCGGTGCGACGTCGCGCTCGTGGTGCTCGGGCGCGCCGCAGGCGAGGACCGCGAGAACGTGCTGGAGGCGGGCAGCTACTACCTCACCGACGCCGAACGCCACATGTGTGACGCCGTCATGGCCCGCTTCGAACGCACCGTTGTGGTGCTCAACACCGGCAACGTCGTGGACCTGTCCTGGACGGAGGCCTACGGGGAGAGGCTGGGTGCGCTCGTCCTCGCGTGGCAGGGCGGGATGGAGAGCGCCAGCGCGCGGGCTGACGTGCTCACGGGTCGTGTCTCGCCGTCCGGACGTCTCACCTCGACCATCGCACGGCGCTACGACGACTACCCGTCGGCCGGCCACTTCGGCGATCGACACCACAGCGACTACGTCGAGGACGTCTACGTCGGGTATCGCTACTTTGAGACCTTCGCCCAGGACGCGGTGATGTTCCCGTTCGGCCATGGGTTGTCCTACACCACGTTCTCGCTCACCAACACGGACTGCCACGTCGAGGCGGATCAGGTGTGTGTCGACGTCGACGTCACCAACCTCGGGTCCCGCCACACCGCGGCACAGGTGGTGCAGCTCTACTTCCGGGCACCCGACGGCGTACTCGGAACTCCTGCGCGCGTCCTTGCCGCCTTCAGGAAGACAGGGGACCTCGGGCCCGGGGATACCCAACGGCTTCACCTGCGCTTCCCCATCGACGCGATGGCCTCCTACGACGACGATGGCGCCACAGGCCACAGATCGGCCTGGGTTGTGCAGCCGGGATTGCATGAGTTCTTCCTTGGCGTAGACGTCCGGTCAGCCGAGCTTGTCGGCTCCCACGTCGTCGATGAGGTGAGGGTGGTGGAGCAACTCTCAGAGGCGTGCGCAGTGGAGCCCGGAAGCAGCTTCCGGCGCATGACGCCGGTTCGTGGGGCGGACGGCGACGTCCAGATCGGCTGGGAGGACGTTCCGATCCGCACGGTGGACCTTCGTACCCGCATCCTGGAGACCCTGCCGGGCGAGCTGATCGGCGACCCGAACCACCAGTGGATGCTGGCGGACGTGGCTGAAGGGCGAGCCTCCCTGGACCAGTTCGTCGCACAGCTCCCGGCAGAGGATCTGGAAGCCCTCAGTTGTGGCGACGGGCGCATGAACAGTCCGCTGGGCGCGACGGGCAACGCCGGTGTTCTCGGTGGCGTGTCGGAATCGCTGCGGGCCAAAGGAGTCCCACCTGTCACCTGTACTGACGGACCGTCGGGTATCCGGCTCAGCACCTACGCCGCCCTGCTGCCCTGTGGGACGGCGCTGGCCTCCACCTGGAACCCGGAACTCGTGCGACGACTGGCCTCTGAGCACGGCAAGGAGATGCTGAGGAAGGGCTCCGACGTGCTGCTGAGCCCCGGGATGAACATCCACCGCGATCCGCTGTGTGGCCGCAACTTCGAGTACTTCTCGGAGGACCCGCTGGTCACCGGTCGCATGGGTGCCGCGGTGGTCACTGGTGTGCAGTCGCAAGGGGTCTCGGCGTGCCCGAAGCATTTCGCCGCCAACAATCAGGAGACCAACCGCAGCAAGCACGACTCCCGCATCTCGGAACGTGCGCTGCGAGAGATCTACCTGCGGGGATTCGAGATCTGCATCGCCGAGGCGTCACCTCACACCCTCATGACCTCCTACAACAAGGTCAATGGTGTGTGGTCGCACTACAACCATGAGCTGGTCACCACAATCCTGCGCGACCAGTGGGGCTACGACGGCATGGTCATGACCGACTGGTGGATGGAGCCCTCACGGGACCCCGACTTCCCTGGCCTGTGGGACAGTGCCTACCGGGTGCGTGCCCAGGTCGACGTACTCATGCCCGGCAGCACCAAATCCGCCCTGCGACGTGGCCGCGACCGTTCCGTCCTGCAATCGCATGCGCTCCCCAACGGCGTCACGCTGGGGGAGTTGCAGCGCACCGCAGCCAACGTCCTGCGTTTCGTGCTGGTGTCACGTCCGTTTGCGAGACCGAATCTGTAGCGAAGCATCGCTCCGACCTCCGATGGGGGCAGAGTGGGGTCCATGGAATACACGCATCTTGGCCGCTCCGGCCTTCAGGTCAGCCGACTGTGCCTCGGCACCATGAACTTCGGGCCCCACACCACAGAAACCGACTCGCACGCCATCATGGACTCCGCCCACGAGAACGGCATCAACTTCATCGACACGGCCAACGTCTACGGCCGTGACAAGGGGAAGGGGGCCACGGAGGAGATCGTCGGCAACTGGTTCAACCAGGGCGGCGGCCGCCGTGAGCGTACGGTGCTGGCCACGAAGCTCTACGGCGACATGGATGACTGGCCGAACAGCGGCAAGCTCTCTGCCCTCAACATTCGACGGGCGCTCGATGCCAGCCTGCGGCGTCTGCGGACGGACCACATCGACCTCTACCAGTTCCACCACGTCGACCGTGGCACACCCTGGGACGAGATCTGGCAGGCGATCGACGTCGCAATTACCAAGGGCAAGATCCTCTACGCGGGCAGCAGCAACTTTGCAGGGTGGCACATCTCCCAGGCCCAAGCCGCCGCCTCGGCTCGTAACAGCGTGGGTCTCAGCAGTGAGCAGTCGATCTACAACCTCATCACACGCGACATCGAACGCGAGGTCATCCCCGCCGCGGAGCATTACGGGCTGGGAATTCTGCCGTGGTCGCCTCTCCAGGGCGGACTGCTGGGCGGCATGCTGAAGAAGGGCCGTGAGGGGGGCCGTCGAGCGGAGGGCCGAGTCGCCGACGAACTGGAGAAACGACGCCCGCAGATCCAGGCTTTCGAGGATCTTGCAGACGAACTGGGCCACTCACCGGGAGATGTCGCGCTCGCCTGGCTGCTGCACCAGCCGGTCGTGACTGCACCTATCGTCGGCCCCCGCACCCAGGAGCAGCTCGACGCGGCCATCCGTGCGCTGGACGTGTCACTCGACGACGCAACCCTGTCCCGGCTCGACGACATTTTCCCCGGTTATAAGACGGCACCTGAGGACTACGCCTGGTGACTTCTGTGCTGTGCGGTAGGGGCTGCCAGTAGAAGGTGAGGAGTAGAAGAAGTACGTCTAGTGAGCTTCACTCCATACCCCCAGGGGTATCATTCGGGTTGAACCAACCGACGAAGGAGTGACCGATGAGCAGTTACACGATCGCAACCACCCTGAACCAGCCCTACGACGTCGCAGTCCAGAAGGTGCGCGACGCCCTGGGTGATCAGGGGTTCGGGATCCTCACGGAGATCGATCTCAAAGCTGTCCTGAAGAAGAAGCTCGACGTCGACATCGATCCGCAGATCATCCTGGGAGCGTGTCGGCCTCCCCTGGCGTACGAAGCGATCCAGGCGGAGCCCTCAATTGCGGCGGTGCTGCCCTGCAACGTCGTTGTGCGCTCCGTTGATGAGAACTCCACGGTCGTGGAGGCTTTCGACCCTGACGCGATGATGGGTCTGGCTGACAATGAGGCGCTCCATGCCGTGGCGAAGGACGCGAAGGCACGAATCACGGCAGCATTCGCGGCTCTGGCTGACCAGGAGTGATGGGGAGAATCACTGGGTGCGCGTGTGTCAGGTGACTGATCGGGTGCACGCTGGTGAGTTGTCGGGCAGCTTGGCGCAGTCGTGTTCGCGGTGAGTGCGACCCGGCCCCCAATATCGTGGGGTCCATGGTCGACACCCAGCGGATGTTCATGGCCCGCGTGGCCGAGGCGGCAAGGGAGACGCCCTACGGCGTCTCCGCGACCCCCCGGGGCTTCGACGTTGCACTCAAGATCGCCGATGCGCAGTGGTACGGCCTTTTCAACAAAGCCGGGTTGCGCAAGACCTACATCCACCATGTCGCTGTCGAGGGGGACACATACACCATCTCCGACGACTCCCGTGAAGTGCGATGGGTGGCGGGGGTGCCCCGGCTCGCAGTACGGGCATCCCGGCAGTACGGACGCCTCATCCAGGTGGGGGCTGAGAAGGTGTTTGCCCTCGACGAGAACGGTCGTCTCTCCAGGGCTGTGGATTACCGCTACGACTCCGAGGAGGGATGTCAACTCGTGACGCTCGTGGGCAGGGAAATGGATTTGCGCCAGAAGCAGCCAACCAGTGTGCGCATCGGTATCGCGATGGCAGTCTTCGCTGTGGGAGGGCTGGTGCTGCTCGGCCTCGGGACCCTGGTGTGGTTCCTTTTCCTCCGCTGAGTCAAGTTGGCGGGGTTGTCCTCACGTGCCGTTGCGGCGTCGTCATCGCTCACTGCCGGCTCCGAATTTTCACACGGCCAACGCCATCCAGCGTGGCAACTGGCTCGGGTGACCCCACAGCCCTCATTTCCACACGGTGGTACGGCGCGAAATATGAGAGCCATCACTGCATTTCAGCCCGTACTCGGCGCCACACCGAATGAGGTGGGTCTCAGCCGCTGAGCCCCGTGTCACGCATCGTGATGTTGATCCGTCCCTGAGCAAGTCCACATCCGTGCGGCGCGGTGTGGGGATGCACCTTGATGACGCCGTGGAAAGCCAGCCGTGCGGGGCCGCCGAACACGAACAGGTCCCCCGACTGCAGGAGTATGTCCTCATACGGTTTCGTGCGCGCGTGCGTGTTACCGAAGCGGAAGGTGCACGTGTCACCGATGGACAGGGACACCACGGGCGCCAGAGAGGCTTCGTCCTTGTCCTGGTGCATCCCCATCTTGGCGTCCTCACCGTAAAAGTTCACCAGGGCTGTGTCAGGGGTGTAGCTCTCCCCGGCGCCTGGATCGCCGGTGGCTTCTGCGACCGCGCGACGCCCCAATCGAAGCATCCAGTCGGGGAAGTCGAGGACACGATTCCCGTTGACGTCCACGGCGTCGCGCGTGTACTGGTACGGCCGCCAGTGCCACCCCAGGCAAACCGTTCGCACGCTCATCTCGTGCCCGCGGACCTTGGCGCTGCGGATGGGAACGGGCTCCTCGGCCCACTCGTGGAAGCGTGCAACGATCCACTCCTGCTGCACCAGCGTCAACCAGTTCGGCACCCACGCTGCACCCGGAGTCAGATCGCGTCTGGAACGCCCACTACTGTCGTCGAACAGTGCATCGGTCATGTGTCCTCCTTTGACCAGCTCACCGCCGCACCCCGTGATGGGCTCGCTGGTGGCGGGTCAAGGCACCGAATGCTACCCAACAGCCATGCTGAGGGCATCCACGTTCCTGGAGGATGAATTGACTTGGACGTCGACCCTGACGGGCCGTCTTAGTAGGGTGAGCACCGGTACTTCACCGCGGCACACAGTGCCGTCGACGAGCGGGGGGTGCCGGGAAGGGAAATTCATGAGGATCAGGGTGGGAGCCAAGGAGTCTGACGTCTCCATGGCACGGGCCGATGGTTTGGCCGAGCGACTGCGCGAACAGGGGCACGAGGTCCAGATAGTTCTCCTGCCCGACACGCAGGACCGTGAGAGCATCGGACAGTTGCGGTTGGGACTGCTGCGCGACGACTTCGACGTGGCCATCCACCGCATGAACCGCGTGCCCACCACCCCGGTGCCGGGGCTGGTGCTGGCCGCCATCCCCGTGAGGGGCGACGCCCGTGACGCCGTCTGCGGGCGCAACGGCTTGCCGCTGTCCGGACGTCCCGACAATTCGCGGATCGCAACCAAGGGTTCGCTGCGAAGGGGCAACGTTCTTCGGCTTCGCGCTGAGATGGAGTTCGAGGACCTGCAGCCCAGCCTGACCGCATGCCTCGACAAGGTGGCATCCGGGGAGCTCGACGCCGTCGTCGCCAGTGCTGCCGACGTCGCTGCCATTGACCGGATGGAAACCATCACAGACCACATCCCCTCGGTGTCTGCGCCCGCTCTGGGTGCCGTCGGCTACGAGTGTCGGGAGTCGGACGTCGATCTGCTGGAGGTGCTGTCGCAGTTCGACGACCAGGACACCCGCATCTGTGTACTCACGGAGCGCGCAGCACGCGCTGCCCTCGACGTCTCGGATTCCGTCTCCGTGGGGGCATTCGCGCAGCGCAGCGGACTCCTGACGCTCAAGGTCGACATCCTTCCGCACGACGGCTCCCAGGGCATGTCGGTACAGATGGGGATGCCCACCTCGGAGTTCCACGCCGTGCGCTGCGGGCAGCGGGCCGCCGAGGCGCTTCGCCGTCGGGGGGCCGAGCAGATCGGGCGCGAACCTGCACCGGAACCGGAGCCGGAGAACAACGAGCGGCCGAAAGCCACCACCCTGGGTAACGCACGGGTCCTGATCCCCCGTGAGGACGGGCGCATGTCGAAGGGACTGCGCGATGCAGGCATCACCGTCGACGCCGTGCCACTGCAACGACGCGACGTCCTGTCCGTCAGCAGCACACTCGAGACTGCCGAGTGGGTGGCGTTCACCTCCCGCCGAGCAGTCGACAGCATCCGAGAGCTGGGGTGGACCCTCCCGCGTGAGGCGAAGGTCGCCGCCATCGGTCCCGGAACTGCGGACGCACTCGTGGACCTCGGCTACACCGTTGATCTGCAGCCCACCGACGGATGGGGGGTCGGCGCCCTCCTGAAGATCTGGCCCGAAGGCACCGGCAAGGTGCTGGTCCCCGGCTCGGCACTGCTTGCGCCCACCTTCGTGGCCGGACTGCAGGCCAAGGGCTACGTGGCTCAGCTGATCCCCGTCTACACCATGAAGGCGGTCCAGGCTGCGCCACCTGAGCTGGTCGAGGCATGGAACGATTCGCGGTACGACGCGGTCATCATCGCGTCGGGCTCCAGCGCACTGGCCGTGAGTCAACTGCTGGGGTGGAAACCCGACGTCGCCGTCATCGCGGTGGGGGAATCGGCCGCTGCGGTACTGAAGCGGGTGCACGTCGACGTTGCGGGGGAGACCGAGTCCTACATGCCGAGCGATACGATCGAACTGCTGCGCCGGGCGATCGAACAGCGGTCGAGCAAGGGCTGAGCCGCGCCTCGACGCCGTCGTTTCTGTGGGTGGGGCCCCCGTATCATCACTGCCATGGATTCTTGGGCCACCAGCAGCGAGGCACTGCAGATGGACGGCTTCGAGGCGCTCGTGACGTACAAGGCGATGAAGCGTCTGCGGGTGCGCATCACACCTCCCGACGGCGCCGTCGCCGTGTCCGCGCCATTCGGCACACCCGAGCACGTCATCGAACGGTTCCTGAATGAGAACAACGGATGGATCCTGCAGACGCAGACGGCCGTCCGCCTCCGCTCACCGCGACCAGAACGACTCGCGACGGGGGGACGTGTCCGGTTGTGGGGGACGTGGCGTGAAGTGGTGCTGGCTGATGCCGCACGTGCCTCGGCGCGGCTCGTGGGCGAGCAGATTCACATCCGGTGCCCGCATGGGGATGACGAGGCCGCCCGGCGTGCGATGGAGGCGTTTTACCGACGCGAGGTGGGACCCGTCCTACAGCAGTCGCTGGCGCAGTGGGAGCCACGCGTTGGTCGCAGTCCCGCGGGGACAAAGCTGCGACGGATGACGTCGAGGTGGGGGAGCTGCAACACGGTCACGGCCGTGATCACCTTCAACACAGCCCTGGCGAAGTTCGCGCCGGAGGCATCGGAGTTCGTGGTGGTCCACGAACTGGTCCACCTGCTGGAGCGTGGACACGGACCAGCCTTCAAAGCGCACATGAACAGGCTCCTTCCTGAGTGGTCGGCGCGTCGCCAACTGCTGAGGGGTGGGCCATGAGCGTTCTTGGCGCCGATGAGTGGCGGAGCGCCGCGTCCCGGCACACCGCATGGGTTGATGCCGAGATCGCTGACATCGTGGCCCGGCGGGAGCGCGGTCTGAAGCATCCGGTCGATGACTTCCTCTTCCAGTACTACAACCTTCGCCCCAGCCATCTTCGTACGTGGAACCCCGGGATCGGCGTCGGGTTGGAGGATGCTGAGGGGTTCGCGGATCGCCAGTTCCACCGGATCCAGGATGGGCTTGCGGTATTCGATGCACCGGAGTTCGCCGCACGCCGCGCGGCCACCATCGAGACGGCCCACCAACTGCTGGAGGCCACACTGGATCGGACTCCTCGATTCGGTTGCTTCGGGATGCATGAGTGGGCCATGGTGTACCGCCTGGAGCCCGGCGACACCCGCCACTCCTACCTTCCGCTGCGCTTCCCGCCCGACGAGATTGCGCGGATTGTTGAGGAGGTGGGGTGCCGATGCTCGCACGTCGACGCCTTCCGCTTCTTCACACCGTCGGCCAAGCCACTGAATCTGCTGCAGCCGTCGCGGGGGAACCAGGTGGAGCTGGACCAGCCGGGGTGTCTGCACGTCAACATGGATCTGTACAAGTGGGCCGGCAAGCTGTCACCGGCAGTGTCGTCGGAGCTGTTGTTCTCGACCTTCCTCCTGGCCCGCGACATCCGCATCGTTGACATGCGTGCCAGCGCCTATGACCTCGCGCAGTGGTGCCTGGAACCCATCCGTGTGGAAACGGCCGAGGGTCGCGCTGAGTACGCGACGCTCCAGAGGGGCTTCACCGAGCGGGCCCAGCCCCTTCGGCGGCAACTGCTGGCGGTGACGCAGGAACTGACGCTGCTCAGACGACTCGTCGGATCCTGACCGGTGCCTGGCTTGACGGCGCGGTCTGTGGACGCCTCCCGCGGTGGGGTCACGTCGGGAAGAAACGTCTGGTCAGAGGTGTTGCTGGGCTCGTCGTCAGTCACACATCATGCAGGATCGTGTGGAGATCCTCCACTGGAGTGCTGTTGAACTCCGTGCCGGCGAGGCGTTTTCCAGTGATCCCGTCCGAATCGTGGGAGGCCAGCCAGATTGCGGCGGGGATGATCACCGTGGCCTCTGACCAAGGAGCATGGGCCTTGATGTAGTCGGGCATCATGTTCTGCCCGAAAAGGTGTGTGTCGACCATCCCGCCCGGGGCCAGGCAGTTGACCCGCACACCGCGTTCCGATGACTCCGCGGCAGCGATGCGCACCAACAGGTCCACGCTTGCCTTGGTGACCGCGTACACCCCGGCACCGGCACCCGCCATCCGGCCAAGTTCGGACCCGATGGCGATGAAGCTCCCATTCCTGGACATGACGGGCAGGGCTGCCTTCATGGACAGCCACATCCCCACGGTGTTCACCGCGATCAGTCGTTCAACCACAGAAAGTTCGTACGTCTCCAGCGTCGTCACCCTCTTTTCACTGATGCCGGGTACCGCGATCCCCGCATTGGCGACGAAGACATCGAGACGGCCAAGCCGTTCGATTGTCACGCCCACAAGTGCGCGGAGTTGCTCCTCGTCGGTGACGTCGGTGGGAATCACCTCCACCCGTGCGGCGCCCGCACCCCGGCATCGCGCTGCGACCCGGTCAAGGTCTGCGACGGTGCGAGCAGCCAGGACCACTGACGCACCTTCCCGTGCGAATCCCGTCGCCATGGCCTCACCCAGACCGCGACTGGCACCGGTGACCACCGCGACCCTCCCCGCAAGCTTGTTCATGTTTCGACCTCTCCGTCGAACGTCCAAGAAGACTGAATCAGCCTCCGCTCGTGGACTGGGGACCGACGTTGATGAGGGCAGAGAGCGCTCCAGTGCCTGGCGTCAGCTCTTCTTCGATTCCTTGCTGGACTTGCGCAGCGCGGAGCCCTTGTGTGCCGCAATGTGGTCGGTGGTGTCGCTGGCGATCTCGTACTGGGGCTCGTCGTCGCTCGCGCGGTGGGTGTGGCCTTTGTAGTCGAAGTCCTTCTTGTGGACTTTGGTGATCGTGCCGGATACGTGGCCAGCCTCGGAATTCCACGTGACGTGATCGCCAACGTTGAAGTTTGTGCTCATGCTTGCCTCTCATGTCCTGTCGTGGACCAGGGACGCCGCCTTCGGGTATTCACGGTGCTGTGACTCAACTGCCCCAGCGACTCTGCGCCACTAGGGAAGAATATCCCTGCAGTGGTTCAGGAGATGCTTGTCGATGGCTGCCCTGGAGTTCAACGGAAACGTTCGTCAGCGGGGCGTTTCCAGGTCCCAGGCATGAGGTTCACTTCCTGACGCGACTTTCCAGTCGTCGGTCTCCCACGTGAACGTCGCGATGGCAGCAGTGGGCATGTGGGTGATGCTGCCACCGGAGAGTTGTTCGGCGAGATCTGTCATTCCGGGATCATGGGCCACGAGCACGACGGCGCGTGCGCGAGTGTCAGCGGCGTGGGAGAGCAAGCTCTGTGCCGAAGCGCCGTAGAGCTCGGGCACCGGCGTGAGTGTGACGCCGAGCGCAGCGCTGAGCGCCTCAGCGGTCGCGTGAGCCCGCACCGCGGTGCTGGAACGGATCACGTCCGGCTGGAACCCCGTCCCGGCGAGTTGCTCGGCCATGCGCGGGGCGTCCCGCATGCCATGGGCATTCAACGGTCGGTCGTGGTCAGGAAGACCATGATGGCTCCAGTCCGACTTCGCGTGCCTCATCAGCACCAACGTGATCACGACGTGGCCACCGGACAGGCCGAATGGAGGAGGGCGGTGTGGATCACTGGATTCCAGGTCTCGATTCTTGGCAGCGCATGCCACGACAACGCGTTCATGCACCGACGGTAGCGCCACGCACGGGCCAGGGCTGGTCGTCGGTCGGCCGGGGGTTCTCCGGGTTTAGTTCCCAACAGCTCGTCAGAAGAGCCAGCAATGCACCGGTCGTAGCCACGACCGCTCTTCGTTGGGTTCGCATCATGCTTTTCCTCTTGGCACAGCTGTCCCTGTTTCAGCGTTTCCGGTAGAGGTTCTTTGTCTGGTAGACGGGCTCGCTGGTGATGAGGACGCCGAGATTGCGGAGGATGCCGCGATCCACCGGACCGAGGATCACGGCGGAGTGGGCGTCGCAGCCGCGCAGGTGCTGGAGCTCTGCGAGGGCCCGCTTCGCGTGGGGATCCGCGTTCGCACTGACGGCGAGGGCGATGAGTACCTCATCGGTGTGGAGCCGGGGATTCTTGCTGCCGAGGTGCCGGGTTTTGAGTTCCTGGATCGGCTCGATGGCCTCCGGGGAGAGCAGTTTGACTGAGTCATTGATTCCGGCGAGCTCCTTCAGGGCATCCAGCAGCATCGCGGAGCAGGCACCGAGCAGGGGGGAGGTCTTGCCGGTGATGATCTGCCCGTTCGGGAGTTCGATCGCTGCGGCGGGTGCCTGAGTGCGTTTGGCGACCCGGAGCGCCGGTTCAACCACCAACCGGTCCTGCTTGCTGACCCCCAACGAGCTCATCAGCAGTGCAATCCGGTCCGACTCATCAGGCTCAAGTTGGTCGCGTTTCTCCTCGACCAGGGCGGCAAACCAGCGCCGGATCACCTCCTGTCTGGAGGCCTCGCGGCACACCTCGTCGTCAGAGATGCAGGCGCCCACCATGTTCACGCCCATGTCAGTGGGCGACTTGTACGGGGATGCCCCGAGGATGCGCTCGAACATCAGGTTCAGCACGGGGAATATCTCGACGTCCCGGTTGTAGTTCACTGCCTGCTTCCCATAGGCCGCGAGGTGGTAGGGGTCGAGCATGTTGACATCGTCCAGGTCAGCCGTCGCGGCTTCGTAGGCGATGTTCACGGGATGGTCCAGCGGAAGGTTCCAGATGGGAAAGGTCTCGAACTTTGCGTAACCGGAGGAGATGCCGTGTTTGTGGTCGTGGTACATCTGCGACAAGCAGGTGGCCATCTTCCCGCTGCCGGGGCCGGGTCCTGTGACCACCACGACGTCGCGCGAGGTCTCCACATAGTCGTTCCGGCCGTAGCCCTGGTCGCTCACGATGTGTGTGATGTCGTTCGGGTAGCCCTTGATGGGGTAGTGGCGGTACACCTTCAACCCCAGCTTCTCGAGCTTGCGCTTGAACGCCCGGGCGTTGCCGTTGTCCTCGGTCATGCGGGAGATGACCACGCTGCCGACGTAGAGGCCATGGGACCGGAAACCGTCCACGAGGCGCAGGACGTCCTCGTCGTAGGAGATGCCGTGGTCAGCACGCATCTTGTTGCGCGCCAGGTCGCGGGCGCTCACGGCGATGACGATCTCGAGGTCGTCCCTGAGTTCCGCCAGCATGGCGATCTTGTTGTCGGGGGTGAAGCCGGGGAGGACGCGGGAGGCGTGGAGGTCGTCGAACAGCTTTCCGCCCAATTCGAGGTAGAGCTTGCCGCCGAATTGTTTGCGTCGGGCGTCGATGTGGTGGGACTGGAGTGCGAGGTATTTCTCGCGGTCGAACCCGATCCTGTGCATGATTCATCCTCCCAGTCCCAGCGGATCATACCGAGTCGCATCGAGGGCAGCGCCATCGTGCAGAGGGGTGGCGGAACACGTAACCACTGGAGCAGCGGTCTGTGAGATGCCGCGGAATGGGCACGGATTGGGCGACTCGCGGGCGCGTGGCACCCGACCCGGTGCGTCGCGACATAGCCTGTCCCTGCCCAGTCCTTTCCCCCCAGCAAAGGATCAGCCGTGCCGCTGTTCTCCCCCCGGCGCCTGGCGTTCGCCATCGTTCTCGTGCTCGGCGTCGCCGGATGTGCACCCGAGCCGATCGCCGTACCCGTGCCGACCCAGGTGTCAACCATTGCGCCCCCGGCGCCGTCGACGAGCCTGTCGTCCCCGCAAGAGGCCACACTGACCCCGTCGATGACCCCCATGCGGGGAGAGGCCCCAAGGAGCCCGGAGGTGACATCGGAGCCGGAGGGCGCGCGCAGCATGACGGGGCCCGTGACCACGGCCACGCCGTCGGTCGAGGTGCTTCCCGCAGCCATCCTGTCGTCAGGGGACACGGGTGATGAGGTGCGCGAATTGCAGCACCGTCTGCTCCAGTTGCAATGGTACGAGGGCAAGATCACCGAGAACTTCGGCCCGCAGACGCAGTTGGCACTCGAGGGTTTCCAGACGAAGCGGGGTCTGCCGAGCCTCGGGTTCGTCGACCGTGCCACGATGGACCGCCTCGTCGGGATGTCTCGAACACCCACCCATGACGAGATGTACAACGTCCTGACGCCCGGACCCGCGCTGCTTGCCACCGGCTCCACATCGAGGCGGTGAAGGACCTGCAGGCACGCTTGAAGCAGATCGCCTGGTACGACGCGAAGATCGACGGCGTCTTCGGGACGGGCACCGTCGTGGCCGTGGAGGGGTTCCAGGCCAAGCGGCAGATCCCGGTCACCGGGGAGGTGGATCAGCGCACCCAGGACCGCCTGTCCGCGATGACTCGCAGACCCACCACGGACGAGCTCAACAACATCGCTCCCACACCAAAGAACGCGCCCATGGCGCTGGATGATCGGTGCCTCACGGGCCGGGTGGTGTGCATCTCGAAATCGCAGCGCAAGCTGGCGTGGGTGGTCGATGGTGAGATCAAGCTGACCATGGACGTCCGGTTCGGCTCCGAGCTGACGCCCACCCGCAACGGGGCATTCGCCGTGAACTGGAAGTCCAGGAACCACGTCTCCAGCCTCTACCAGACGGCCATGCCCTATGCCCTGTTCTTCTCCGGTGGCCAGGCAGTGCACTTCTCGTCCGACTTCGCGTCACGCGGCTACAACGGTTCATCGCATGGATGTGTGAACGTCCGGAACAAGGACGCCGTGACGGCACTGTTCGACGCCACCCAGGTCGGGGACACGGTGATCGTCTACCCGGGGTGACCGCACGGGTGATCCAGACTGGGGTCTGACTCTCATCCCCGTCGACGTCGGATATCGTCGACCTCGCCGCAAACACACTTCGGAAGGCTGCTCGTGAACATCGTCCTGGCCATTGGGCTACAGGTCCTCGGCTCGTTCCTCTTCGCCAGTGGAGCGACGCTGCAGCACCTGGGTGTCAAGAGCACCTTTGACCCGTCAGGCAAGACCTCGTCCAACCGGTTGAGCATGGGCGGGATGCTGCGGCTGTTCAGGATCCGCAAGTGGCTGCTCGGCCTGGTTCTCGTGTTCAGCGGCGCCGCGTTCCACCTCATCGCCCTGACCATGGCACCGGTGGCGGTTGTCCAACCGGTTGGAATCCTCGCGGTGCCGTGGTCCGTACTGCTCGCTGCGAAGATCCACGGCTACAAGGTGCCGGTGCGCATCTGGAGGGCGGTGTCCGTCACCGTGCTGGGCGTGGTGGGTTTCACCATTTTCTCTGCGCTGTT
The DNA here is from genome assembly GCA_038242845.1 of Propionibacteriales bacterium. Taxonomy (GTDB): domain Bacteria; phylum Actinomycetota; class Actinomycetes; order Propionibacteriales; family Propionibacteriaceae; genus Arachnia. The sequence goes on from JBBSRQ010000013.1 coordinate 26,116, forward strand.
CGCCACGGGTGAGAAGGAGTTCGAGTTCACGCCCATCCTCGTCGCATTCATCATCGTGTGTGCGCTCTGTGCATTGCTGTCGGTGGTCGCGACGAAGGCTGCCTCGTGGGCGAAGGCAATGCTGTGGTCGTCGGTGGGTGCCATCTTCTACGGTCTGGCCTCCGGGATGATGAAGGCGGCCATGAACCTGGTGCAGACCCATGGGTTCTCCCTGCTCCACTGGCGGGTTCTCGCCGTCATCGGTTTCATGCTCGCCTGCTACATCCTGGGTGTCTGGATGATCCAGCAGGGTTACGCGTCAGGGCCTGCTGAGATCACCGTCGGCACCATGACAACGGTGGACCCGTTCGTCGCTGTGGTCTTCGGGCTGGCGGTCCTGGGCGAGGGCATCGGCATGGGCATCGGCCCCGCCATCGGCATGGTCATCTCCGGCGCGGTGGCCGTCTACGGCGTCGTACTGCTGTCCCGCGACCACCCCGACGCCGTCGAGGAACGACGGCAGGCAGCCGAGGAGGCCGCGCAGGCACTGGCCGCCGCCCACACCCTTGGGCTTGCCACCGATCGTCGGGACGTCAAGGACGCATCAGGCGGGAATGGGCAGCGCAGTGAGGGCAGTCCCGAAGCCTGAGGCCAGGACCAGAGTGCTCTCGGCCCGGTCCACCGCGAACTCCACGGTGCCCGTGAACGGCTCGTCGCTCGTCACGGTGGCCAAGTCGAAGTTGAGTGGGTCGGCGACTTCCAACGTGGTGTTGGTGAACATGTAGAGGGAGAAGCTGCGTTCCCCCTGGTTCGCGTCGAGTGTGATTCGGTACTGGACCTGCAGGCCGGTGTCCGTCCACTCCTGGGACAGGATCTCAAAGACCCCGTTGCCGTTGCCCTCGAACGGGATGGAGGTGCCACCGGTGGCCACGGGTTCGGGAGTCGCCTCCTGCTGGGTCTGGTTGGGCGGGGTCGGGCTGGCGGCGGGCTCACTCCCCGAGAAACCTCCTGTGAACTGCAGGATCAGCACCAGGGCGACGATGGCCGCGATGATGCTGACGCCAAGCCACAGCGTTGTCCTGTTGGACCGGCGCGGTGGCTCGAACTGGTCAATGCCGGGCGCGGGAGCCGGGTCGGCAACCTGACCGAATGGCTGTCGGGGGTCACGCCCGGCGGAGTCGCGGTAGCTCTGAGGGCTCCATCGCGCGTCCGGTTGCGACCACGGGGACTGCTCCGGCGGACCTGGCCGTGGTCCGTTGCCCGGTGGTGGCCATTGTTGGTTGCTCATCGTGGCCCCCACGATACTCAACCACGGAGTCCGCTTCCCCGGTGAAGAGGCTTCTCCACAGAATGGGGGCCCACCAGAGGATGCTGCTGCACCTGCGCCCAAGGTAGGCAACATGAGCATGGAGATCACTCGACTGCACGGCACCACCAGCGCCGACCTCCTGGCCATCCCGGTGATCATGCTGGGATTCCATCCGCGTGAGTCCTGCGTGGTCCTCGGGGTGCGGGGTACCCGCGTCGAATTCTGTGCCCGCATGGACCTGAACTGGTTCACGAGCGGCTTCGGGTTCGGGAAGGTGGCGGAGCAACTGGAAAATGCGATGAAGGCCTGCGCCGGTTGTCGCGTGGCGGTGCTGGCCTACACCTCTGACCCCGAGGGCGGAGCGATCGCCGTGGGTGAGCTGGTCGCGGTGGTGGGGGAGGACTCCGTCGCCGAGGCACTCGTCACCGACGGCGACCGCTTCTGGTATGTCCATCCGGACGTGCTGTTGCCGCCCGATGGCATCCCCTACTCCTACGCATCCAGCAACTTCGCAGCACAGGCGGTGTTCTCAGGTGTCAACGTCACCACCAGCCGGGAGTCAGCCGTGGCCGAGGTGCAACCACCCTCAGCCGGCGAAGCCAGCGTGGTGTCCGACGCCATCGACGCGGCCACCGTCGTCATCACAGGTCTGGGGAGGGAGGGACGCCTTGCGCTTCTCGAGCGGCACATGGGCAACCCGGAGCCCTTGGGATCGACGGCGGCCGAGCTGGCTGTGCTGTTGCAGGAGGAGGACCATTTCGGCGAGGTGTTGGCGCAGCTCACCACCGTCACGGCCGCGTACCTTCGACCCAGATTGGCCGAGGTGCGTCGCTGGTGCACCGATGCGTTGGCGCCGAACGTGGTGTCGCTCCTCGCCATGGCCTGTTGGCTCGATGGCGAGGGAGCCCAGCACAGCGAATGCCTGGCGCAACTGGACGTACTCGACCCACGCCATCCGCTCATGCAGGTCCTGGCTGCTCTCCACCACTTGGCCATACCGCCCAGTCGATGGAACCCGTGACCTGCGGGAAACACGCCGGGCAAGCCCCGTAGAGTGTCGCCATGCGATTTGTGGTGTGTGGTGAGGCATTGATCGACATGCTGCCCGTTGAGGCGGTGTCCCCTGCCGAGACTCTGTGGGCGGCGCTGGCCGGCGGCGGTCCCATGAACACCGCGGTGGCGTTGAGACGTCTCGGTGAGGACGTCCAGTTCCTGGGGCGACTGGGCGGTGACGCCTTCGGCACGCAGATCGAGGGCTACCTCCAGTCCAACGATGTGGGACTCGACCTTGCAGTACGGACCACGGACCCGACGTCACTGGCAGTGGTCTCGCTCGACGACGACGGCAAGGCCCAGTACACCTTCCACTTTGACGGCACCTCCA
>JBBSRQ010000014.1:0-28685 GCA_038242845.1 Propionibacteriales bacterium
CTTTGTTATCTCGGAAATCGCGAGACGCGACCTCATCGGGTAGGTTCGTTCGCTGTACCCGTCCGCTCGTGGTGGGACTCGCGTGCCTCGCCCGTCGTGGCGTCCGCAGTCCCGGGGCCATCTGCCCCAACCTCGCCAGTGGGCAACATGCACGTCGCACTTTTGTTGTGACACGTTTTCGGTGCTGTGTGTGGGCCGACATTTCGGCCAGTTCCCGCAGTCTTCTCGGAAACAAACACGTGCATGCCCAGACGAAACGACCCGCAAGGAGTCACGTGTCCGCGATCAACGCGGAAGGCCTGTACAAGGTCTTCGGAAAACGCCCCAAGCGTGGGGTGGCAGAACTGAGGCAGGGCAAGACCAGGGAAGACCTGCAGAAGCAGGGGCTGACGGCCGCCGTGATCGACGCTTCCTTCAGCGTAGAGCCCGGCGAGATCTTCGTCGTCATGGGGCTCTCGGGCTCCGGCAAGTCGACGCTGATCCGCATGATCAACGGATTGTTCGAGCCGACTGCTGGCACGGTGACCATCGCCGACCAGCTCATCACGGACGTCTCCGCCGAGAAATTGCGTGCCGTACGACGCGAGAAGATCAGCATGGTCTTCCAGCACTTCGCCTTGCTGCCGCACCGCACAGTCGGCGAGAACGCTGCCTACGGACTCAAGATCCAGGGCCTCAACAAGGCCGATCGGGAGAAAGCAGCGAACAGGGCGCTCGAGGAAGTGGGGCTCGGAGGCTGGGGAGGTCACTTTCCCGGTCAACTTTCCGGCGGCATGCAGCAGCGCGTCGGTCTTGCCCGTGCACTGGCTGCCGGCACCGACATCATGCTCATGGACGAGGCATTCAGCGCACTCGACCCCCTGATCCGCCGCGGCATGCAGGACCAGCTCATCGAACTGCAGCAGCGCCTCGAGAAGACCATCTTGTTCATCACGCACGACCTGAACGAGGCCATGCGCCTCGGCGACCGCATCGCCATGATGCGCGACGGCCGGGTGGAGCAGATCGGCACGGCTGAGCAAATCCTCAATGAGCCCACCAACAACTACGTGGCCAGCTTCATCCAGGACGTTGACCGCACGCGCGTCCTGACGGCCTCCAACGTCATGGAACCAGCGCAGGGCGTCATCGGCACCGGCAGCGGACCGCAGACCGCACACAAGGTGATGCGCGAGGGACAGCACAACTGGATCCTCGTCCAGAACCGCGACCGCACGCCCGCGGGCATCCTCTGGGAGCCCGACGTGGCAGAGGCGGTGCGCACCGGGAGCAAGGACCTTCCATGGTCGCCCGTGCACGAGATGCCCACGGTCGCCCAGGACACCTCGCTGGCGGACCTGTTCGCAGTGTCGGCACAGCACTTGAACCCCATCGTCGTCCTCGATGACAACGGGCGAACGGTGGGCGTCATTCCACGGGTGACCCTTCTGGCGGCCGCCGCCAACAACGGTCAGGGTGCCGACATGCCGGAAACCTGGGGATCACCTGATGTCCCCCTCAACGGTGATGAGTCCATGGATGACTCCACCGCACCCGATTCTGCCCACGTCATGGAAGGCGCGAACTGATGGACTTTCCCCGCATTCCCGTTGGTGATTGGGTGGCCAGCGGTATCGACTGGCTGACCATCAACGCTGATTTCTTCTTCGACTTCCTCAGCACCATCATGAAGTTCCTCGTCGAGGGGCTGTCCGACGTCCTGATCGCCGTGCCGTGGTTCGTCATGGTGCTGCTCCTCGCGGCGCTGGGCTGGGTGCTGCGCTCCGCGCGGTTCGCCGCACTCTCCCTCGTCGGTTTCCTGTTGATCGTCGGGATGAACCAGTGGGACAACGCCATGCTGACGCTGTCCATGGTGCTCATCGCGACGCTGCTCGCCGTGATCGTGGCCATCCCGCTCGGGATCGCCGCCGCCCAGTCGGACACCGTGAGCGCAGCCGTGAAGCCGATTTTGGACTTCATGCAGACGATGCCTGCCTTCGTGTACCTGATCCCCGCAGTCACGTTCTTCAGCATCGGCGTTGTCCCCGGTCTGTTCTCCACCATCATCTTCGCGCTGCCCCCCGGCGTTCGCATGACGGAACTCGGTATTCGCGGCGTGGCCGAGGAGACGGTGGAGGCCGGTCAGGCGTTCGGTGCCAAGCGCAGCGAGGTGCTGTTCGGAATCCAGCTTCCGTTGGCAGTCCCCACCATCATGGCTGGGATCAATCAAGTCATCATGCTCGCCCTCTCCATGGCGGTCATCGCCGGCATCGTGGGTGCTGACGGTCTGGGTAAAGAGGTGGTCTCCTCGATCTCCACCCTGAACCTGGCCAAGGGTGTTGAAGCCGGTCTTTCGGTCGTGTTCCTGGCGATCTTCCTGGACCGCTTCACCGGAGCGCTGGGGGACAAGAAGGCTCGGGGCAAGTCCTCGCTGCTCGCGCTCGCCAGCAAGGCCCGATCGTCCGAGCCGGTCACCGCGGCCTGAGCCACACACACCTGATCATCGGCGCGTCCGGCACAGCCGGGCGCCGCCACGTAGAAGAGCCGCCACACGGGTGGCAACGTAGGAAAGGAAACACCATGAAGATCTCCCAAAAGATTGGCGCCGCACTGAGCGCCGCCGTCCTCGGACTCTCCCTGGCCGCATGCGGTACCGACGACACCACCACCGGCGACGCCGGCGGAGACGGCGCCAAAGACATGGGCACCATCACACTCGGTTTCGTCCCCTCGTGGACCGACGGTCTGAGCACCGCGTACCTGCTGGACAACCAGCTGACGCAGATGGGCTACACCGTTGAGATGGAGACCATCAGCGAAGCCGCCCTCATCTACCAGGCCGTGACCACCGGTGACGTCGACATGTACCCGTCCGCATGGCCCGAGGTCACGCACGCTTCCTACATGGAGAAGTACGGCGACAAGATCGACGACCTGGGCACGTACTACGACAACGCGAAGCTGACCTGGGCGGTGCCGGAGTACATGGACATCAGCTCCATCGAGGACCTCAAGGGCATGAGCGACGTCCTCGACGGAAAGATCATCGGCATCGAGCCGAGTGCCGGCCTCACCGAGGCCAGCCAGGACAGGGTCATCCCCGACTACGAGCTGGGTGACGAGTACGAGCTGGTCACGTCCTCCACCACCGCGATGCTCGCAGAGCTGAAGAAGGCCACCAGCACGGAGGCCCCCATCGTTGTCACCCTGTGGCGTCCGTTCTGGGCCAACGCAGAATTCCCCGTCAAGGACCTCGAGGACCCCAAGGGTGCGCTCGGCGAGGCTGAGGGCCTGCACTTCCTGGGTACCAAGGGCTTTGCTGACGAGTTCCCCGAAGCTGCCGAGTGGATTGGCCAGCTCAAGCTGGACGACGACCAGTACGGTTCCCTTGAGGACAGGGTGGTCAACGAGTACGGCGACGGCAAGGAGAAGGAAGCCATTTCCGCCTGGATCGAGGCGAACCCCGACGTTCTTCCCGAGATCAAGAACTGACCCAACGCTGAATGAGGGCCCCGCCGATCAATTCGGCGGGGCCCTCCTGCGTCCGCGTCCCTCAAACACTTGAACCCGCTATCAATGACCACCATTGCAGGCGTTGCTGAAGAGCGATCTCACCGTCATAAATTGTCAGTGCTGCTTATTAGTCTTGGTGTATGGATAAGGAGCGCTGTATCGAAGCAACAGCATTGTTGCTGACCGCGATGACCCAAGAGAAACAGGCACAGGCCGACCAGTTGCGTGCCGTCGTTTCTCTCGCCCAACACTATTCCGCCACCTTGGGCACCAGCATCGACGATGACCTCATCGACGAGTTCATTGAGGACACAACCCCCGGAGGATCGCTGGGGATTGGACCCGTTTCCGAGTTCGCGGGGATGGATCTCGGTCCGCTGATGGGGTGCTCCCCCCGCCGCGGCAACACCGTCTTGTTTGAGACCCTGAACCTGTACTACCGCCACCCGTCGTTGTGGGCTGCGGTGCAGGACCTCACCCTGGATGCCCACCGGGCACGCAAGGCGGCTGGGAAGTTCGGTGTGCTGGCCCCCGAGACCGCGGACCGGGTCGGGAAGCTGTGGGCCAAGAAGCAGCACCGGCTGTCGTGGCAGGGCGCCATCGACTTGTGCGACAAAATCATCATCGCCTCCGACCCTGTCATCGCTGCGGAGAAGGAGGCCGCACTACTCGTGTTTCCCAAGGAAGCGTTCCCGTTCAGCAACCGGACCAGCCGCGGCTTGGACCTTGATCACACGAACGCGTTCCAAAGATCGTACAGGGATCCTCAATCCAGGCTGGGGAACTTTGGTCCATTCAGTCGGCGGCCGCACCGGACGAAGACGGCCGGGCTCTGGAAATGTCAACAACCTGTGATCGGGAAGTTGATCTGGACGAGCCCGCTTAGGTTCTCTTCAACCCGGGCCCTCGATAGGACTCGAGGGATTCCGACACGTCGACTGCTCTCCTTCAGCGCGCATCTGCTCGTTCCTCGAAGTGGTTTCTTAGGGGCTGCCTTCGCCGCTCGCCTACTCAATCGCGGCTCTTCTTTTCCTCGGCTCTCTGAATGGCCAGCTGGCTTCCGCTGGTTGAGTATCCGACCGCCAAGAATGAGCTTGGATGTGTCGAAACCGCCGGCTGCCAAATGGCGTCTCAGCACCGCCCACATCGGCCCACTTAGGTGCCCAAAGGTAAAATTCTCTCGCACACTTCTACACGACTGGTCCAGTAGCACCCACCCACGAACCCAAGTGCTTTCCGGTCAGGGTGGAGCCGTCGGTGACGATGCCGGCTGGCGTGCCCTCGAAGACCACCCGGCCGCCGTCGTGGCCAGCCCCGGGGCCGAGGTCGATGATCCAGTCGGCATGTGCCATCACTGCCTGGTGGTGCTCGATGACGATGACGGACTTCCCGGAATCCACGAGCCGGTCCAGAAGCGCCAACAGTTGCTCGACGTCGGCCATGTGCAGTCCGGAGGTGGGCTCGTCGAGGATGTAGACGGCACCCTTCTCCGACATGTGGGTGGCCAGCTTCAACCGCTGCCGCTCACCGCCGGACAGGGTCGTCAGCGGCTGGCCCAGCTTCAGATAGCCGAGACCGACGTCGACGAGACGCCTCAGGATGGTGTGGGCCGCCGGGGTGCGGGCCTCACCTGTACCGAAGAATTCCTCGGCCTCGGTCACCGGCATGGCCAGTACCTCGCTGATGTCACGGCCGCCGAACGAGTACTCCAATACTGAGGCATCGAACCGTTTGCCTTCGCACAGCTCGCAAGTCACCGAGACACCGGCCATCATCGCGAGGTCCGTGTAGATGACCCCGGCGCCCTTGCACTGAGGGCACGCGCCCTCTGAGTTCGGGCTGAACAACGCAGGCTTGACGCCGTTGGCCTTGGCGAAGGCCTTGCGGATGGGATCCAGCAGCCCGGTGTAGGTGGCTGGGTTGCTGCGTCGGGATCCCCGGATCCCTTCCTGGCCGATGGCGATCACGCCGGCGGTGGTCGGCATGGATCCGTGCAGCAGGGAACTCTTACCCGATCCGGCCACACCAGTGACGACAACCAGCACCCCGAGGGGGACGTCGACGTCCACGTCGTGCAGGTTGTTGGCGTTGGCGCCCCGGATCTCGAGGGCTCCCGTGGCGCTCCGGACAGTTCCCTTCAACGACGACCGGTCCTCGAGGTGACGACCCGTGAGCGTGTCGCTGGTGCGCAACTCGTCGACGGTGCCCTCGAAACAGATGGTGCCCCCGGCAGTGCCGGCGCTGGGACCGAGGTCAATGACATGGTCGGCGATGACGATGGTTTCGGGTTCGTGCTCCACGACAAGCACCGTGTTGCCCTTGTCCCGCAGCAGCAACAACAGGTCGTTCATGCGCTGGATGTCATGCGGATGCAACCCAGCCGTGGGTTCGTCGAAGACGTAGGTGACGTCAGTCAGGGGTGAGCCGAGGTGGCGGATCATCTTGGTGCGCTGGGCCTCGCCTCCCGAGAGAGTGCCCGAGGACCTGTCCAGCGACAGATACCCCAGACCAATCTCCACGAACGAGTCCAGTGTCTGCTGGAGCTTCTCCAGCAGCGGTGCCACCGACGGTGCGTCGAGGCCCCGCACCCACTCGGTCAGGTCACTGATCTGCATGGCGCAGGCGTCGGCGATGTTGGTTCCGTCAATGCGCGACGAGCGTGCGCCTTCGTTGAGACGTGTGCCTTTGCAGTCCGGGCAGGCCGTGAATGTGACGGCCTTCTCCACGAATGCGCGGATGTGTGGCTGCACCGCGTCGATGTCCTTGGCCAGGAACGACTTGCGGATCTTGGGGATGAGACCCTCGTAGGTGAGGTTGATGCCGTCCACCTTGATCTTCGTCGGCTCCTTGTAGAGGAGGGCGTCGAGTTCCTTCGTGGTGTAGTCGCGGATGGCTTTGCTGGGATCCACGAAACCGGAGCCGCCGTAGATGCGTCCGTACCAGCCGTCCATACTGTATCCGGGGATGGTGAGGGCGCCTTCCTCGAGGGACTTGGACGCGTCGTACAGCGCTGTCAGGTCGAAGTCGGTGACCGATCCGCGACCCTCGCACCGTGAGCACATGCCCCCGGTGATGGTGAAGCTCCGACGCTCCTTGGTGGTCCGTCCACCCTTCTCCATGGTCACGGCGCCGGCGCCGCTGATGGAGGCGACGTTGAACGAGAAGGCCTGTGATGAGCCGATATGGGGCTGCCCGAGCCGGCTGAAGACGATGCGCAACATGGCGTTGGCGTCGGTCGCGGTGCCGACGGTCGAGCGGGGGTCGCCGCCCATGCGTTCCTGGTCGACGATGATGGCGGTGGTCAGTCCTTCCAAGACATCCACCTCGGGCCGATCCATCGTGGGCATGAACCCCTGGATGAACGTGCTGTAGCTCTCGTTGATGAGCCGACGGGACTCGGCTGCGATGGTGTTGAACACCAGCGAACTCTTGCCGGACCCGGACACACCCGTGAAGACTGTCAGCCGGCGCTTGGGGATCCGGACGCTGATGTCCTGCAGGTTGTTCTCTCGGGCCCCCTGCACCCTGATCCACTCGTGGGTGTCGGCGCTGTGCGTGGCTTCATTCCGCATGGTGGTCATGGTCGATCCAACCATTGTTCAATGCACGTGATTCGGAGCTCCTGGAAATGCATCGGAACTGTGGGGGAGTCCAGACGTGGTTCCTCGCGGGTCGGAGGGAAGCCGGACTCGCCTCATTCACTGCTCGCCGTCGACGTATACGTCGACGTGATGAGTCGACGAGGCGTGTCCGGTCACGTGGGGCCGGCACCCGGGGCCCAGCCCTTCGTGGAACCAAGCAGCGCACGACGCCAGCGACGGTGAGTGCGTCCCAGTCCGACGGATCCCAACCGTGCCGTCGCCGTTCAGGTGTCGACTGCCATGACAAGCACGATGCCGTCAGCATTCCACGGATGGGGTCCAACTGGGATGTGGGGAAGTCGGCTACTCCTGGCGAAGCTCGGCGTCGAGGCGCTCGGCCAGATCGGGTGGAGGGGTCCAGGCGTACGTTCCCTGATCGTCGGACCAGAACCATCTGGCCGCGACGGTCCCGTCCACGGAACCCTGTGTCAGCGAGACAGGATCGCCGTGGCTGGTCAGGAACACGATCGTGGGATTTCCTGGCTCGGGGTATTCGTCGTCAGCCGGTGAGGCATCGGGACGTATCGTTCTCGCGATGTCCTTGACAAGTTCGGGAGGTAGAGGCCGTTGCGCGCTCGTCATCCTGGGTGGAGCACCGACCGTGCAGGCGTACCCGCGGACGGCGTCGGCGGGGCTGGGATCCATGAGCGAATCCGTGCCGGGGCACACCTGGGCTTCCGCGATCAGAGTGACGTCATGGAGATCCCGTTGCTCACCCCACAACCCCTTGAGGGTCGACAGATAGTCCCGCCATCCCGTTCGTCCGCCCACCTCACCGCAACCGCCGTCTGTGCCGCGCAGGACTTCCTGGTCGCCGTCGGGATACTCCACCACTACGGCAGCGGTATAGCGCATCGATGGGGCGCACTTCTTCAGGGTCCCGTCCGACAGAGGGAGAGCGTTGAACGACGCGACGGCCTCCGCCGCCAAGCCTGTCAATGGCTCAGGGGCACCGACCACGTCAAAAGGTTCGTGTTTTCCACCTGCGGAGTCGACCATTGTCATTCCATCCAGTGAGCCCCCGCACAGCCAGATACGCACGGCGCCCCCGGGCAGTTCGTGTCCGGGGAAGGTGGTGGCGTCGGGCAGCCCTCCAGCATTCGAGGTGCAGGCGAGCGGCCGGAGGGAATCCAGCTCAGGGATCACCGACGAAGGGGTGATGTTCGGGTTCTCGAGGGGGAGCAGGGAATTGATGCGGTCGGACAGATCGGTGGACGGCGTCCAGACGTGGACCCCGTCGGCGTCGGCCCACCGCCATTCTGAAGGATTGCCCTCCTCGGCGTGGGTTCTGGTCATGGAGACGGGATCGCCGTATGTGTTCAGCAGCACGAGGTTGGGCATGCCCAGGTCGGGGGGGAAGCCGTCCTCCACGAGAGTCCCGGTGTTGCTGATCTCGGCTGCGATGTCGGAGACGAGTTGCGGCAGCAGCGGACGTTGGCCGCGGTACTCCAGATCCACTTGGGAGTCGTCGGGGCAGACGTAGCCGCGCGTTGCCTCCCCGGGACGAGGTTGCAGCAACGACTCCGTGGCGGGGCAGACTTCCGCCTCGCGGGTGAACTGTGTGTCGAGGATGTTGCGCTGTTGTTTCCAGAGCTCCGCCAGCGTGACGAGATAGGACCGCCAGCCGTCACGGTTGCCCACCGCGTCGCATGAACCGTCGAAGGCGCCGATCACGTGGCGGCTGCCATCCGGGTACTCAAACACCATGGTCGCCTCGTAGCGAGTGGGTGCCGGGCATCGCTTGACCTGGGCGAGGGGCAGCGCATTGAACGCCTCCGTGGCGTCCTGGACCCCGACGGTGAGCGCCTCCGGCGCACCGACCCAAAGACCCGGGAGCGGGGGCTCCCCACCCCGTAAGGTCTCCGCGCACAACCAGACGCGGTCTGCACCTGCAGGCAGCGACCTGTCCTTCTCCCAGTACCTGTCCTCGTCGCCGTCTCGCTGGGCACACTCGGCTGGCTGCAGCGGGCCTGGTTCGAGCTGGACCGCACTGGTGGGAGAAGGGGTCGCCTGAACGGTGGTGGTGTCCGGGCCCCGCAGTGAGAAGGACAGGGGAATGATGAGTGCCACGGCCGCGACGGCGGCAATCACTCCGCCGACTGCCCGACGTCGGCCCCCACGGCGCCGGGCGCCGTCGGCCCATGCTGTGGGGTCGGGTCCTTCGGGCGCGGCGTCACGCAGCATTCGCGAGATGTCATCGTTCATGGGGTGCCTCCTGGTCGATGAGATGGGCGGAGTCGCGCAGTGCTGCGACGCCCTTGTGGGAGGCGGACTTGACGGTCCCCTCGGTGATGCCCAGCAGTGTGGCGACCTCGGCCACGGGGCGGTCCTCGAAGTACCGCAGGACCAGGATCGAGCGCTGCCGGGGTGGGAGTTCCCGCAGGGCCTTCACGACGTCGAGACGCACCTCGGCACGGGGATCGTCGGTCTCGACGTCCGGCAGGGATGAGGTGGGGGTCTCACCACGCCAGGCCCGGCGCCACCACGAACAGAAGGTTCGGTACATGGTGGTGCGCACGAACGAGTCGAACGCGGCGTCGTTGGCCATGGCATCGTAGCGGCGGAACGTCTTCGACAGTGCTGTCTGGACGAGGTCCTCTGCGGAGTGCGGGTCACCGGTCAGCAGGAATGCGGCGCGCCAGAGCGAACGACCGCGCGTTCGCACGAAGTCGTCGAACGTTGATGCGTGCGCGCCGGATTCCGAAACCATTCCCACCTCCTTGCCCTGAAGGACCGCCCAGCCCTACCGAAAGGTTGCCTCGAAGCCGGGACGAGGTGGAAAGGCTCAGATCAGGTAGGTGCGCAGCTGCTCGCCGACGGCGCCCTCATGATGGTGCCCGATGGTGGTGAAGCCGTGCTCGAACATGCTCCTGTGGGAGCCGGCCATCACGAAGGGCGCCCCGACAAGGTGCAGCATCTCGAGGTCGTTGGGCATGTCGCCGAAGGCGGCGACGTCGGCCGGGTCGATGCCGAGGGACGCGAGGACTTCTGCGAGGGCCGTGCCCTTGCTGACGCCGGTTGCGCTGATCTCGACGGTGCCGTGCGGGTCGAACCAGGAGAACGTGCAGGTCAGCTCCGAGCCAGCAGCTTCCCCTGTGATGGGTGCCCACTCGTCGGTGTTGAGGTGTTCGGTGCGCGCCAACACCTTGATGATGTCGCCGCGCTGCAGGAGCTGGGGGAGATCCTCGACGTGGCGCGCCTCGTCGTTGACCGGTGCGGCGGGATAGCGGTCCTCGCGACCCCATTCGACTGCGTACTCCACCGCGAACGACGGTTCCAGTTCGGCGGGAAGTGCCCTCGCGAACGCCTCGATGGCGGCTGGCGGGAGGGGGTGGATGATGTCCGGCTCGTCGGCGCACAACGCTCCGACGGAGGCGCCGTTGCTGGCGATGACGAGCGGATTCAGGGCGCGGAGTTCGTCGATCTGCTGCAACCAGCGCCGAGGCCGACCCGTCGCGATCACGAGCGTGATGCCCGCCTCGACGATCTGCTTGGCGGCGTCCATGTTGTCGGGGTGCGCCACACTGCCGGCTCCGAGGAAGGTGCCGTCGAGGTCAGTGGCAACAAGGGCGGGTCTCATGCAGACGAGCCTACCGATGGCGGCAACAGTGCACCCTGCGCGTCAGGGCCGTCAGAGGCGCTTGTTCGGCGACGGGTCGCCCGGGCCGGAATCGTCGCCGGAGGGCTGCTGCATCGACGGCGAGTCGGAGCGGCTCGGCTGGCCCTCGCCGGGGCTCTGGGGGGATCCGGACGGGGACCCGCTCGTGGGCTGCCCGGAACCGCTGGCCTCTGTGGGAATCGGCGGCGGCGGGCTGACGGGGGGCTGGTTCTGGAACACCAGTATTGCCAACAGGATCGCGACGGCCGCGATGAGCAGCATCAGCAGCCATGACACCAGCATGGAGATCCATCCCGCCCTGTCAGCGCGGCCGGGCCATGGCAGGGGCCACAGCCGGGTGGTGCCGTGCGCGGTGTCGTCGGACCAGTGGAGTTTGTAGTCCGGTCCGCTGGGTGCACCCAACGGTGGTGTGTGTTCCAGGTCGACGGCGAACAGGACACGCTCCGCCTCCTGGACAGCCAGCTGTGTGCCGTCGAACGCCAACGCCACCCACGGTGCCAATGGCTTGTGGTCCGCGACGACGGGGTCGTCGTCCTCGCTGCGGAAGCGGACACCCATCCGGCCGTCGTCCTGCCCCTGCCCACCGCGGGCAACGACGGTGTCGATGTGCATGGCGTTGACCTCGCCGGAGAAACGGGCCCGGGCAGCATGGTCCTCGGCGGCACCCTCGGCGAGGAGGATCACCATCACGGAGTCCCCCTCGTCCTCGTGCGCAGTGAACACCATGCCGGCGCGGGTGGCGCTCAGGCGCGCATCCAGCCAGTAGTCGCCGATCCGAACCGGGTCGTCGGCCTGGAGCGGATAGTGCTCTGAGAAGTCCTGCGGAGCAGAGGCGCCGGGATCCTGTCCGGGATTGCCGGTCTGGCCGGTCGCCTCAGGCGTCGGCTCATCAGGTACCGGGAACTCGTTCATCACCACATATGACACCACATCGGGCAAGCGCTGCGTGAGCCGCCGACGTGCCGCTGGGGTGGGCAGGTGGTCCGCGTGCAGGAAATGATTCCCAGAGGTGGGTATCGTTGGGCCGGAAATCGAAGCCGCCAGAAATCATCAGGAGCATGCGAGTGAGCACGGAAGCAACGCAGCCAGCACTGCCGAACAATGTCGCAGAGGCTGCCCGGCTGCTCGGCACCGCCATCAGTCAGGTGCAGCGTGTCATCGTGGGGCAGGAACACATGGTGCAGCAGCTGATGGTTTCGTTGCTCGCCAAGGGACACTGTCTGCTCGAGGGTGTGCCGGGCACGGCCAAGACCCTCGCGGTGCGGTCGTTCGCCACCGTGGTGGGCGGGGAGTTCGCACGCATCCAGTTCACGCCGGACCTGGTGCCCTCCGACATCGTCGGCACCCGCATCTACTCCTCCACCTCCGAAGAGTTCCGGATCGAACTCGGGCCGGTCTTCGTGAACTTCGTGCTCGCCGATGAGATCAACCGCGCACCAGCAAAGGTGCAGTCGGCCATGCTGGAGCTGATGGCGGAGAAGCAGGTGTCCATTGGTGGCAAGACCTACCCGGCTCCCTCGCCCTTCATCGTCATCGCCACGCAGAACCCCATCGAGTCCGAGGGTGTCTACCCGCTGCCCGAGGCGCAGCGCGACCGCTTCCTCGTCAAGGTGGATGTGCCCTATCCCCGGGGCAACGAGGAGTTCGAGATCCTCCGACGCATGAGCGTGCGTCCCCCCGTCGCGGAGCCGGTGTTGGGCGCGGAGGTGGTGCGCCACCTGCAGGACATGGCCAGCAACGTCTTCGTCCACAACCTCGTGAGCGAGTACATCGTGCGCCTCGTCCTGGCGTCCCGCACACCCGCCGAGTTCGGCATGCCTGACCTTGAATCCGTGGTGCAGATTGGCTGCTCCCCGCGCGCAACCCTCGGCCTGGTTGCGGCTTCGCGTGCCCTGGCCCTGATCAATGGCCGCGACTACGTGCTCCCCACCGATGTGCAGGCGGTGGCGAAAGACGTCATGGCGCACCGGATCGTCCTGGGCTTCGACGCGGTGGCCGACGGCATCAGCACCGGCGACGTCGTGGACCGCATCCTTGCGATGGTGCCCGCGCCGACCCCCGTGTGGAACCAGGAACAGCGGCAGGCCAGCCACCAGCAGCACGCCCACCAGCCCGGCCGTATGTGAGCGGCGCTCCATTGGCTCGCGACGCTCCCGCCTTCCAGCCGCCGCCACCGCAGGGCAAGCCCCTGACGCTGGCGCCGGCGAAGGATCCGGGCGCCGCCACGTCGGTGCTGCGTGCACCGACGGGCCCGACGGTTCCACTGAACAAGTTGGCCCCCGAGGCGGCGCTGCGCCGTCTGGAGCTGACGATCGTCCGGCGGCTCGAAGGCTTCCTGCACGGCGACCACCTGGGTCTGTTGCCGGGTCCGGGCTCCGACACCAACGACGCACGGGTCTACCAGCCCGGTCAGGACGACGTCCGCAAGATGGACTGGGCGGTCACCGCCCGCACCACGGTGCCGCACGTTCGCGACACCATGGCGGACCGTGAGCTGGAGGTGTGGGCGCTGCTGGACGTCACACCGTCGATGAACTGGGGGACCGAGGGGATCACCAAGCGTGACCTCGGCATCGCCGCCATCGCCACGATCGGCTTCCTGAGCCAGAAAATGGGCGACCGTTTCGGCGGCATGCTCATGAAACCCGACCACGTCACGCGGTTGCAGGCCCGCTCCGGGCGGACAGCCCTCTACGGCTTGCTGCGACGGATGCTGACGGAACCGATCGTCCCGGACAACGCGCCCGGCACCCTCGAGTTGGCCGACGGCATCGAGCAGTTGAGCCGGTCCTACCGCCGCCGCGGCATGCGTGTGGTGGTCTCCGACTTCCTGACCGCCGGTGATCGCGAACTGGACCCCAGCGTCCCGCCGCCGTGGGAGAGGTCGCTGCGGCGCCTCGCCGTCCGCAACCAGGTGCTGTGCATAGAGGTGGTGGACCGCCACGAACTGGAGTTCCCTGACGTGGGCGAGATGCTGATCCGCGACCCCGAGACCTCTTTCATGCGCTACGTCAACACCTCCGACGCGGCGGCCCGTCAGCGGATGGATGCTGCCTCGAAGGCGCAGCGCGAGCGTGTGAAGGTGGCGCTGCGCAGGGCCGGGGCGGGCCACATACAGCTGCGCACCGACCGGGACTGGGTCGCAGACATCGCCCGGTTCGTCCTCAACTACCGCCGGGTGGCGAGCATGCTCCACCAGCCGCCGCAGGGGGTCAGCAAGTGATCGAGCTGCTCGCGTTCCCGGAGTTCCGATCCCCCGCACGCCTGTGGGTGCTCATCGTTCTCCCCGTCCTCGTCCTGATGTATCTCGTCCTGATGCGGCTGCGGGGACGGGTCTCGCTTCGCTTCACCAACACCGGCGTGCTGGGGGCAGTCATGGGGTCCCAGCGTCGCTGGACCCGACACCTGGCGGTGGGCATGTCACTGTGCTCGCTGGTGGCGCTCGGCCTGGCCTGGGCGCAACCGCTGGGCACTGAGAAAGTTCCGAGGCAGCGCGCGACAGTGGTGATGGTGGTGGACACGTCGCTGTCCATGCAGGCCGAGGACGTGGAACCGGACCGGCTGACGGCGGCGAAGACGGCCGCCAAGAGCTTCATCGACGGACTGCCCGACTCGTACAACGTTGCGCTGGTGGCTCTGAACGGTCAGCCGTCCATCAAGATGCCACCCTCCACCGACCGGGGTGCACTGGAACGCGCGCTCATGGGGCTGGAGGTGGAGGACGGCACCGCCATTGGCGACTCGCTCGCACTTGCACTGGAGGCCGTCGACCAGGCGCCCGTCGGCGAGAACGAGGAACCCGCGCCCGCGATGATTGTCATGCTTTCCGACGGCGCCAACACTGTCGGCCCCGGGCCGGAGGCTGCGGCACGCAAGGCCAAGCAGGCGAAGATCCCGGTGTTCACGATCGCCTTCGGGACGCAGAATGGCTACGTCGATCTGGACGGGACGCGGGAGAAGGTCCCCCCGGACGTGACGGTCATGAAGGACGTGGCCAAGATCACAGACGGCCGGGCCGTGAGCGCTGACTCCGCTGACTCGCTGGCCGACGCCTACAAGGAGATCGGCTCGTCGGTGGGCTTCGAGGAGATCCGCAAACCGATCACCGCCCAGTACGCGTTCGGTGCGCTCGGATTCGCCATCGTGGCAGCGCTTGGCGCCGTGATGATGGCCGCGAGGTGGCCGCGATGATTCCTCTGGCTCTGGAGTTCCTGCGTCCCGAGAGGCTGTGGGGGCTCGCGCTCATCCCGCTCATCGGCGCGCTGTACCTGCTGCTCACGGGCAAGCAGGCCCGCACCACGCTGTCCACACGGCTCCGCCTCGTCATTCCCAAGGACGCTGCATGGAAGCGCCACGGTGCCGTGCTCCTGGCACTCATGAGCCTGGCCTCCTTGGTCATCGCGTGGGCCATGCCCACGGACTTCACGAAGCAGCCCAGGGACCGCGCCTCCATCGTGGTGACCATCGACGTCTCATGGTCAATGGAGGCCACCGACATCGATCCCAACCGACTCGAAGCTGCGAAGGACTCCGCGCAACAGTTCGTCCAGTCGCTGCCGGAGCGATTCAATGTCGCGCTCGTGACGTTCGCGGGGACCGCCAACGTCGTGGTGCCGCCGACCGTGGACCGAGGCGCTGTGATCCGTGCCCTCGAGGTCCTCAAGCTCGCACCGTCCACCGCCACGGGTGAAGGCATCTACACCAGCCTCGAAGCCCTGAAGCTGGTGCCGCCGGACCCGAAGGACCCTGAGGCGGTGGCACCCGCTGCCATCGTGCTGCTGGCCGACGGCGCCACGAACCTTGGCCGCTCCTCGGCGGGTGCCGCGGAAGTGGCCAAGGAGAAGGGTGTGCCGATCTACACGATCGCCTACGGAACCCAGAACGGCTACGTGGAGTCCAACGGGGAACGCCAACGCGTCGCCGTGGACCACTTCGAACTGTCCGAGATCGCCCGCCGGTCAGGTGGCAAGAAGTTCTCCGCGGAGAGCGCCGGTGAACTCAGCGAGATCTACAAGGCCATCCGCTCCGACATCGGCTACGAGAAGGTACCGGCCGAGGTCACCGACAGGTACGCCGGTCTGGCGATCATCTTCGCCGTCCTCGCTGCGCTCGGCGTCATCTCGCTGGGCGCCCGCTGGCCCTGAGATCGTTGTGGCACGGGGTGGGAGCCTCGCCCTGCCGGTCAGGTGAACCTGACAATGTTGTTGAACACCTCCACGCTCTTGATGGCATAGCTGTAACCCCCGCCCGGAGTGGTCTTTGCCTGCACCACGCGGGACATGGTCCAGCTGCGGCACCCGTTGCGGCCGGTGATGGCGGTGTCGCACGCGGTGCGCCACTTGCGCCCATCCGTCGCCGTCCAGTCATACGTGTGGCCAAGGGGGTTGCCCTCCCAGAGCGCGCGGGGCGACGGCAGGTAGGTGAGGTTGTTGAACTGCCACCCCGTCTTCTGCACGAATCGGCCGCTGGCATAGGTCACCGTGGTGCCCCAGATCTCGGTGCGGCAACGTTGGGTCTGTGAGTACGCCTCACACGTCGTGAACCACTGACGGCCGTTGACCGTGTGGTGCCCGGGCGTGGAGTACAGGTCGAACGGCGCTGGCGTCGTGGGCAGTTTTGTGGGTGCGGTTGCCCTTGGGGGAGTCGCGGTGACCGAGGGTCGCGTCGTCGGAGTTGTCTTCGTGGGGATCACCGACGGTCGTGTTGATGGAGGGACGGTCGGTGTCGTGCTGGGGCTCGTGGCGGTCGTCGTCGGGCTGCTGGTGACCGTGGGGCTTGTGGTGACCGTGGGGCTGGTGGTGACTGTGGGGCTGGTGGTGACCGTGGGGCTTGTGGTGGCACTGGCAGTGGGACTTGTGTTCACGGTGGGGCTTGTGGTGGCGCTGACGGTGGGACTCGCACTGGCCGACGGAGAGGTGGTTGGGCTGGGCGAGGAGCTGTCGATGGACACGGAGCGGTCCGCGAGGGCCACCTGTTGGGTCAGCAGAGAGCCATATTGGGAGGTGAGCCGCTGGCGCTCCTTGGGATCGGGGAGTCGGTCGATGGCGATGTGCAGCTGCGAAGCCGTCACCGACAGCTGGGCGCCGGGGTACTGCGTCACAGTCCGCTCGAGCTGCGTCAGAGCCGTCTCGAGTGCGACCCTGCTGTCGCGTGCCGCCGCCTGCTCGTCCCAGGTGCCATCGTCGTTGATCCTCACCAGTCCGTGTCCGGTCACTCGCCAGATGGTGGTGGGTTCGGTGGCGTTCAGACTGGGTTTGGCTGCGCCGGTCGACGGGATGGTCTCGACGATGCGGGAGGGCTCCCGGTGCGTGATCGTGATCGTCGTGCCCGTGGTGGCGGGGACGGTGGTCGAGGGCGCTGCCGTGCGTCTCCTGTCTCCGATGAAGGAGCGGTCGAAGAGCTGCTGATCACCGGCAGAGACGGTCACGCGTGCGTACTGGTCCGGGAAGTAGCTGTGGGGACTCTCCAGGGTGTCGGAGATCGTGAGAGTGGAGGTGACAGGGTCGTGTTCAACGGAGGCGAACGCACTGTCGCCCAGACCGAGCAGCGTGAGTCGCGTTGCGTCGAGCGCGAGCGGGGGCGCTGTCTCCGGGTACGCCACGGAGACGACGCTCGCACCGGAGGACTGGCGGACGGTCACCCACTGGCGCGGGGGCACCACTCCGGTGATGCGGGACAACGGGAACCGCACGGTCAGTGCGCCCAGAGGAATATCCGTGAAGGCGGCGACGCCAGCGAGGAACGGGGCGGAGGCGACCTCCCTGCCGCCTCGCCAGAGAGTCACCAGACGTCCCTCGACGTCAGCAGGCGCGGACGTCGCCGCGGTGACGCGGACATTGCCACTGGTTCCCAACGTCGCGGTTCGGACGCTGGACACCAGCGCGCCGGGGCTGTCGAGCCCGAGTTGCGTGGCAGCTGACCGTGCACGCCCTGCGTCGGTGAACAGGTCACTCAACGGCATGGCGATCGGTCGCTGCTGCACGTCGTAGAGGTCTTCAGCGGCTCCTGTGGAGAGGGGGAGCGAGTAGGACTCGAACCACGGTGCAAGGTTGTGTCCCTGCGCCCCACCCCAACGCTGGGCGATGAGGTCCTTGCGGGCGGGCCAGGCAGAGAAGCCGGCGGAGGCCCGCAGTTCCCGCAGTGAACGGTTGAACACGGAGAATCCCGTCGGTCCGGTCAGGTCGGCAATGCGAGTCACGAAGTCGAGTTTGTCCTGGAAGCCGAGCTCGTTGAAGTGCACGGCGCCACCGGCCCGGTTGCGTGCGTCGTCGCGACGCTTCTGGTCCACCGGCTTCGAGGTCCCATTCAGCCAGTTGCTGGATGTCTGGCCATTGATGATGGTCTGGTACTGGTAGCCGTAGACGTTGTTCCAGACCTCTCCCAACTGGACGTCGTCGGGGCCGGCGGTGCTTGTCATGATGCCGTCGTAGCCGTGGCCGATCTCGTGCAGGATCAGCCATGACGCAGGCCCCTCCAGGTAATAGCGCACGGAGCCGATGTTGGTGCCAATGTAATTGCCGCCGGAGTAGTAGGCGAGGCCCCAACCCGTCTTGTCGGGGCGCAGGAACGGCGCCTGCGCGAGGTTCCTGTGGAGCGGGGAGGGATCAGTGTCCGAGACGCCCAGCCAACTGTCGTAGGTGGACATGAGCTTGCGGTAGAACAGGATCACTGCGTCGAGATCGTCGAACTGGGACCAGGAGGCCATGTCCGTGACCTCCGTCAGGTCCACACGGGGCAGAAGCATGGTGAAAGAGCCGTCGACGACGACGGCGAAGGGGGATTGGGAGGATTCCCACGAGCTGACGAACCCTGCCTGCGAGGTGCCCAGCCGATGGGTTGGCATCTCGTACGCGGTGCCTGAGGCCACCCTGTACTCGATGCGCGGGGCGGTGGACCAACTCCTGGTTCGGGCAAAGACACCGCTGGGAGCCACGGCAGTGATGCGACGCCAGCTTCCGTCGACGGGCAGTCGGGTGTCACCGCCCTGGTAACCGTTGCCGGACTCGACGTCGGTGGTGTGGTCGTCGGTCATCAGCGACAGCATCACGTTGCTGACGCCATTGGTGACGCGCGCCTCAATGACCGCGCCAGAGGCGATGGCCACGCCGAGGGACTCGCGTTCCATCCCTCTGCCTCGTTGCACCCCCACGCTGGTGATGGCGTCGTTTCCGGGGGCCAATGGTGTCAGGACGCGGGACGTCAGGTCGCCTGCCTCCGCCCGCGCCGGTAACGCTCCTGACAGGGCCAGGGGTACAACCAGCAGCAGGGCGACGGCAAGACGAATCAGTGAGGGGCGCAACGGTGCTCCGACGCCTGTCGCGGCGTGACGGCGGCAACAACAGCGTCGGCTTCCGTGCCGGGCCTGTGCCGCGAACGAAGGCTAGGACCGATCCTCGCCGACCGGCAACCAACGGTCACTGGGGTTGTTCGAAGTCCTCAGCCGTTGGCATCCCTTTGCCGGTGAGGGCGGCTGCCCCGGCAACAGCAGCTCAGTGGACGGTCAGCTCACCCATCTGGCCCCACGCATTGGCCTCGAGCTTCTCGCTGATGATGTGTGGGGTTTCGATCAGCGCAGGCTTCATGTCCTGCATTGCCTGGGCGAAGTGCTCACTGTTGACGTGGTCTCCGGCGGCATCGTCCTTGAACGCTTCCACGAGGACGAACTCGCAGTCGTTGTCCGCGCTCCGGGACCAGTCGAACCAGAGGTTGCCGGGCTCGCGTCGCGTGGCTTCCGTGAAGTCACGCGTCAGGTCCAGCCAACGTTCCTTCCACTCGGGCTTCACGTTGAATTTGACGACGATGAAAATCATCGAGGGCCTCCTCCGGGCTCGGTAATGGTTCGTGGACCCAGACTCTCACACACGGCAGGGATCCAACCCGCGGAGGTTCAGCGGGCCAGGTTCTCGATGTCCAGCACCGGGACGTCTTGGCTGTGCTCCATGCCGAATACCTGCTGCAGGAACGACACCTTGGACTCCAGTGCGCTGCGGCGGGCGAACATGCCACGGAAACCGTGGCCCTCGTCATCGAACGTCACCAGGGCGAGGGGCTTGCCGGCGGCACGGACGGCGTCGGCCATGGCGTAGGCCTGGTTCGGGGGCACAACCTTGTCCTGCAGGCCCTGAAGGATGAGCATGGGGGTTTTCAGATTCTCCAGTTGGGTGACGGGGGAGCGGTCGAGGTAGGTCTGCTCCGCCTCGGGCCACGGGCCGATGAGGCTGTCCGGGTAACGTGACTCGGCCTTGTGGGTGTCCGCCACGAGCGCGCGCAGGTCGCCGATCCCGTAGGAGGAGATCCCGGCGGCAAACACGTCGGTGGTGACGAGGGCCTGCAGGGTGGTGTAGCCGCCTGCGCTTCCCCCGGTGATGGCCACACGTGTGGGATCGACCAATCCCGCGGCAGCGACATCGTTGACTGCGGCGATGACGTCGGCCACATCGAGCACACCCCACTGGCTCTTCAACCGGTCGCGGTAGGCGCGGCCGAAGCCGGTGGAGCCTGAGTAGTTGACGTCCAGGACTGCGAACCCACGAGACACCCAGAACTGGATCTGACGGTCGTACGATGCCGCGCGGGCGGATGTCGGGCCACCGTGGGTCATGACCACCATGGGTGGGGCCTGGAGATCGGGGCGCGTGTAGAACCACGACTGCACTGGACCGGCCATCGACTCGGCCCACCGGGACGTTGGGGCGACCGCGCCGTCCACCTTTGCGCTGCCGACCACCTCCTGGCGCTCGCCGGTGGGGCTGAGCCGCACCAGGGTGGCAGCCCTCTCGGGCCAGGAGGCGATGACGAAGATGTCGTCGCCCAAGGAGGCGATCGACTCGATGAAGGCTGTCCCGGGCAGCGGGTAGGTCACACCGCCGGTGCTGGGCTGCCACAGGGCCAGGACGCCCCTGCCGTCGACGATCTCGATGGTTGCCAACATGTCCTGTCCCACGGCGGCCGATGGTGCCTTGTCCAGCACCCAGGTGGGGACGTCGCAGTCGTGGTTGACGTTCCACGCCACGGTGCGCTCGCCCTGGCGGGCGTACCAGTTCCAGAAGCCTGTCTCGTCGGAGGACCAACTGAGTTGCCCGTGGCAGCACCACAGGGGGTGCTGGGCGCTCACGCCATGGCCGCCGGCGACCACGCGGGCATCGGAGGGGTCATCGAGGGAACAAACCACCACTTCTGAGCTGTCCCACGACATGTTGGGATGCGCCCATTGGAAATAGGCCAACTGCCCGTCGTGGACGCGGGGTCCAGCATAGAAGTCGGCGCCGGTGAGCAGGACCCGGCCACCGTCGACGTTGTCGCCGTCCAGCGTCAGCGCGACGATCTCGGTGCGGGCCTCCGGCGTGGCGTCGTGGTCCTCGCGGACAGCAACCAGCAGGCGGCTCTCGGGGACGAGGTGGAGGTCCCCCCACCGGAAGCCGTCCTGCTGTGGGGTGAGCGGCGTGTGGTTGCCGTCCTCGAGAAGGATCACGCGGCGGGTGACGTCGTCGCAGTAGGCCAGGAGACTGCCCGAGACGTCGTAGGCGCCGCCCCCGTATTCCATTACCCGGGAGCGGACGTTGGAATCCGGGGTCAC
This sequence comes from Propionibacteriales bacterium, assembly GCA_038242845.1. GTDB lineage: Bacteria > Actinomycetota > Actinomycetes > Propionibacteriales > Propionibacteriaceae > Arachnia. The sequence continues at coordinate 21,329 of JBBSRQ010000014.1, forward strand.
CTCGACGATGTCGGTGCCGTCCCACCGGCGAATCGTGACCCTGCCGTTCTGCTCGGCAATGCTCGCCAACCAGTGGACACCACGGGTGGAGGTGCGGACCTGGGAGATGGAGTCTTCGCCGAGGAGGGCGTCGTCGATGGAGATACCGGTACTCATGGTCCCCTGTTATACCCGATCGGTCCGGCCGCACTCGAATCAGGGCTGGTCAGCCGACGGTTGCACCGCGCGACGCGCGAGTGCTCCGGGCACCGCACCGATCGCTGCCAGCGCGGAAACGCAGCACAGGGGAACCGACGATGCGCCCCGACCATGCCGCTGGGATGGAGGAATATCCGACGGGTCGGTTGTCGCCGCCGCGTGTGTCATGCACAATGGCTCGTACTGGTGCGGTCGTATCGCAGGGGAAGGCAATCCGGCCTGGACCAGGAGGAACTGAAGATGACTGCACGCATGGCTGCGGTGAGTCAGCCAAAGGCGCGGGGGATGTTGTTCATCCACTCGGCGCCCGCTGCGCTGTGCCCTCATCTGGAGTGGGCCGCGGGCAGCGTGCTCGGCGACACGCTCGACTTCGACTGGACCGACCAGCCGGCCGAGCCGAGGAGCCGCCGCACCGAGGTGTCATGGAGCGGTGACGCCGGCAAGGGTGCGGCGCTGGCGAGCAAGCTTGCCGCCTACGAGCGCGTCCGTTTCGAGGTCACCGAGGATGCCAGCCCTGGATCCGACGGCCAGCGCTTTTGCTTCACACCGAGCCTGGGGGCCTTCTCAGCCACCGTCGGTGTCCATGGGGACGTCCTCGTCAGCGAGGACCGCATCAAGAACGCCATGGTCTCGGAGGCCGTGGGGGGCGACCCCATCCACAAGGCGCTCGAAGCGCTGCTGGGTACCCCGTGGGACGACGAGCTGGACACCTTCCGCTATGCCTCGGAGGACGCGCCCATCCGGTGGCTCCACCAGGTGGTCTGAGCCCCTGTTTGGGGCTCGTGCTGTGGGTCAACCCGTGATGTTCTCGTTGGTGACGACCACTGCGACGTTGTGGCCACCGAACCCGAAGGAGTTGTTGATGGCGGCCAGGTCGCCGTCGGGCAGCTCACGCACGGTGGTGGCAATGTCGATCCCCAGGTCGGGCTCCATGGATTCGACGTTGATGGTGCCGGGCACCAGCCGGTCGTGCAGCGCCATGACGGTGGCGAAGGTTTCAAGGGCGCCGGCCCCGCCGAGCAGGTGCCCGGTCATGGACTTGGTGCCGGTGACTATGACGGACGAGGCGTGGTCGCCAAGTGCGTTGCGGATGGAGGCGGCCTCCGTGACGTCGCCCTTCGGCGTGGAGGTGGCGTGGGCGTTGATGTGCTTGATGTCGGTGGCCAGGAGGCCCGACTCGATCAGCGCGCGCTTCATGGCCAGCGTCTGTCCGTGGCCGGCCGGGTCCGGCTGCACCATGTCGTAGGAGTCGGCGGAGATGCCAGCCCCGGCAAGGGTGCCGTAGATGCGGGCGCCGCGGGCGGTTGCATGTTCGAGGGTCTCGATGACCATCAGGGCGGCGCCCTCCCCGAGGACGAAGCCGTCACGGTCGGTGTCCCAAGGACGCGAGGCACGCTCCGGTTCGTCGTTGCGACGCGACAGGGCGTGCATGTTGCCGAAGGCAGCCAATGGCAGCGGGTGGATGACAGCCTCCGTGCCGCCCACGACGGCGACGTCGGCACGTCCCAGGCGCAGCATGTCGATGCCGAGCGAGATGGCCTCGTTCGAGGAGGCGCACGCCGAGACCGGTGTGTGGATGCCCGCACGGGCACCGATCTTCAGCCCGATGTTGGCCGCCGGCGCATTGGCCATGAGCATGGGGATCGTGAAGGGGGAAACTCGTCGGAAACCCTTGTCCTTCTGCACGTCCCACTGGCTGAGGAGGGAGTGCAGACCGCCGATGCCGGAGGCGCAGACCACACCCAGCCGGTCGCGATTGAGCGTGTTCTCCTCGCCCAGGCCGAAACCCGCGTCCTCCCAAGCCTCGAGCGCGGCGACGAGAGCCAGCTGCGAGGACCGGTCCAGACGTCGCGCCTCGACGCGGTCGATCTTCTCTGACGGCTCGACGACGGCGGGTGCGGCGATGCGCGTGGGCAGGTCGACGGCCCATTCCTCCTCAAGGAGGCGCACGCCGGAGCGTCCCGCGAGCATCCTTTCCCAGGTGCTGTGTGCGTCGCCGCCCAACGGGGTGGTGGCTCCGAAACCGGTGATGACGACGGTGGTCATGGGGCTCCTAGTGAGGAAGTGGGGGTGACGAGGTGGAAAACCGGGGACGCAGGGACGGAGCGGCGCTGTGCGGCACGTCGACGTCACCGCGTCGTGTGGATGGTGCGGGCGGGCCCGTCGGGGCCCGCCCAGTGCCTCAGTTGGAGGCGCGCTCGATGTAGGCGACGGCGTCGCCGACGGTCTTGAGGTTCTTGGAGTCCTCATCGGGGATGGAGACGCCGAACTTGTCCTCGCAGGCGTAGATGATCTCGACCATCGACAGCGAGTCGACGCCCAGGTCGTCGACGAAGGACTTGTCCAGGTGCACGTCCTCGACTGCCACGCCGGCCACGTCGTTGACGATCTCGGCCAGGTCGGAACGGATTTCTTCAGTGCTTGCCATGTCGGCTCCTTTGTGGTGGTGGTGAAGCGAATCAGGGAAGGACGACGGTTTGGCCTGCGTAGACCAGGCCGGCGCCGAACCCGATCATCAGGGCAGTCTGCCCACTGGTGGCGTCGCCCGAATCGAGCAGCGCCTCCATCGCCAGCGGGATCGAGGCCGCGGACGAGTTGCCCATGCTGATGATGTCGCGCGAGACGACGACGTCAGCCGGGAGCTTGAGGTGGCGCAACATCGAATCGGTGATCCGGTTGTTGGCCTGGTGGGGGATGAAGACGTCGAGCTCCTCCGGCGTGAGGCCGGAGAGTTCGAGGGTCTCGCGGGCCTTGCCGGCGATGAAGGTGGTGGCCCACTTGAAGACCTGCCGGCCCTCCATGTGGATGTAGGGGCCGCCCTCCTCGGGGGTACGCTCATCGCGCCAGTCATCGATGGTGATGACCTCGTGCTGCGACGGGTCGGAACCCCACAGCGTGGGGCCGATGGCGGGGACGTCGCTGGGTCCGATGACCACGGCACCCGCGCCGTCGCCGAAGAGGAAGGCGGTGCTGCGGTCCGTGAAGTCGGTGTACTTCGACAAGACCTCGACGCCCACCACCAGGACATGCTTGGCGGATCCAGTCCGCACCATGCCGTCGGCCATTCCGACGCCGTAGCAGAAGCCAGCACAGGCGGCCGACAGGTCGATTGCGGCTGGCTCCGGCATGCCCAGCTTGTCGGCGATGATGCACGCCATCGACGGGGTCTGTATGAAGTGCGAAACGGTGGAGACCAGCACTGCGTCGATGTCGCTGGGCTGCAGGCCGGCCCGCTCGATGGCTTTGGCGGCGGCGGCGGTACCCAGGCTGACGGCGTCCTCACCGTCGGCGGCCCAACGGCGCTCCTTGATACCTGTGCGCTGCTGGATCCACTCATCGGAGGATTCGATCATGGTGCACATCTCGGCGTTGTCGACGATGCGGCTGCCACGGGAACCCCCCACCGACATGATGCGGGCGAACTTGGCTCCCTGCGAGGGCTGGATGCTCAACTTGGGTATCTCCTCAGACGATTTCTGGTGCGGCGTGGTTCTCGACGAAGGCGCGGGCGTCGTCGAGTTGGTCGGGGGTGTTGAGGCTGAAGAGTTCGACGCCCTTGAGGTTGCGCTTGGCGATCCCGGTGAGGGTGCCGGAGGGTGGTAGCTCCAGCAACCCGGTGACGCCCAGCGCCGCCATGGTGTCCATGCAACGGTCCCAGCGCACAGGGCTTGCCACCTGGGAGGCGATGCGGTTGAGGAACTCGCGGCCGTCGGCCACGACGGAGCCGTCGGCATTGCTGAGCAGCTTCGTGCGGGGGTCCCGTGTGCGGATGGCCTGTGTCAGCCGCGTGAGATGGGCGACCGCCGGCTGCATGTGTTGGGTGTGGAAGGCCCCGGCGACACTGAGCGGCACGAGCCTCGTGCGGCGCGGAGGGTCGGCGGCCAGCGCGGCAAGTTGCTGCACGGTGCCTGCGGCGGCGATCTGTCCGATGCCGTTGTTGTTGGCCGCCGTCAGTCCGTGGGCCTCGAGGGCGGCGAGAACCTCGTCACGATCGCCGCCGACGAGGGCCGTCATGGACGTGGGGGTGGCGGCCGACGCTTTGGCCATCGCCTTGCCGCGTTCCCGCACAAGGATCATGGCGGACTCTGCCGAGATCACGCCGGTGCCGGCCGCGGCGGTCAGTTCACCGACGGAGTGTCCGGCGACAACGCCGATGCTTCCGAAGGCCTGCGACGGTGACGGGAAAAGAGCAAGTGCAGCGACGAGGCCGGCGGCCACCAGCAGCGGCTGTGCGATGGCTGTGTCGCGGATGGTGTCGGCGTCAGCCTGGGTGCCGTAGTGGACGAGGTCGAGGTCGGCGGCGGCGCCGAGCCAGTTGAGACGGTCAGCGAGCACCGGCTCGGACAACCACGGCGCGAGGAATCCTGGAGTCTGGGCTCCTTGCCCGGGCGCGACGATTGCAAGCATGTGACCACAATGCCCGTTTTGCCTTCGATTCGGGGGATCGAATGTCACGAAATAGTCACGGGCTGCCTTGTGGGGTTCCCACAAGGTGACGCTGTCATGGGCGAATGATGGGTCGCCAGAGGTTGTGCGGGTGCCTGAATCACACCCGTGTCATTCTGTCTCACTGAGTCTGCAGGCGCCCCAGACTGATGGCCATGCGCAGCACGTAGGCCTCACGGGCGTCGGTGGGGTTGTAGCCCGTCGACTCCTGAATGCGCTTGATGCGATATCTCACGGTGTTCGGGTGGATGAACAGTGCGCGCGAGGTCGCCTCCATGGAGGAACCGCTGTCCAGGAATCCGACGCAGGTCTCCAACAGCTCCTTTGATGAGGCCAATGACTGATAGATCTCACCACCCAGCGTGCGACGGGCGTGACCGTCCCCGGAGAGGGCCCGCTCAGGAAGCAACTCATCCGCCAGCAGCGTCCGTGGACCCTCGGGCCAGGCGACGGCCGCGCGGTACCCTGAAGCCGCGGCGCGGGCCGAGCGCGGGGCTCCTGCGAGGCCGTCGGCGACGGGGCCGACCACAATCGGGCCGTCTGCGAAGTGCGGCTCCAGTCGGGCAACGAGTTGGGATGCCTCGTGCGAGTCGGTGATGGCCTCGCCGCCGAAGATGCACACCAGACGGTCGCCGTGTGGCGACGCGAGGAGGTCGAGCCCAAGTTTCCCGGCTGCTCGACGCAGGTCGTCGATGCCGGCCTCCCGCGGTGCGCTGGCGATCGCCACGATGACCCGGGCTTCGGTGTTCCAGCCGAGGGTCGATGCGCGTGACAGGACCGACTCGTCCGTTTCGGCTCGGACCACGGCGTCGATGACAGTTGCCTCGATGCGGGAGTCCCATGCCCCCCTGGCCTCGGCCGCGGTGGCGTAGATACCGGCGGCGGCGAAGGCGATCTCGCGGGAGTAGTGCACGATTCCCAGCTGGAGGGCCTGCCGGTCCCCGCGCGGAAGCAGGAGGTGGATCTGCTCCTCCACCACGTCCGTGGTGGTGCGCACCAGGTCCACGGTCTGCTGTAGCGTGATGCGGCCGGCCATCGCCCTCGGGGCAGCATCGAAGACCGACTCGGGGGAGAAGTCCTCACCTGCGAGCCAGCTGACAAACCCGTCGATGCCGCTGCGCGCCAACACGTTGATCCAGGAACGGGACTCGGCGTCGAGTTGGCCGAACCACTCGTGGCGTGACTCCATGGCATCCAGCGTCGCTGTGTTCATGGCGCCCGTCACGGCGCGCAGCCGTTTCAGGATCGCGCCGCGCGTCCGCTGCGAGGGAACCTGTGCGGGCAGGGTCCCGTGGCGCGGCTGGGGTGGATGCATGGACACCACCCTATGTGGAGTCCGAGCCCGGAGGTGTCGCGTTGCCGACGTGAAGACCGCATCTCCGACAACCGCGACGAGGGCTGGTTGCGCCTCCACCGCCGACCGATCCATGTCAGGAGTTGTTCGTCCCCACTTCCGCTCCATCGCAGGGCGAAACGGCCAGGCGCTGAAATGTCGTGTGTTTGCCGTCGATGGATTCGGCGGGGAATCGCCACCGCTGATCACCCGTGGAGCCGTCGATCAACCGAGTGTCCTGGCGCAGGGCGCCGCCGGTGTCGCGGTACGACGCCAGAGCGACGAGGCCTGCGTCGGGCAGGCAGAGGTGGCCACGGTGTCTCCGTCGACGTCCATGCTCCAGGACTCCGTGCCGTCGCGCAGCTTGAGGGCCCATGTCCGCCGCTCGTCAGCCATCACGATGTGGTGCTCGTCCAGTTGGCAGTGCCATCCCGAGTACCCCGCGCGCCACAGCCCCCGTCCGTCGGTCCACCTGGTGGAGACCCGTGTACCAGGTCCCCGCGGTGGAGATCGACGGGGATGACAGGTAGAAGCGCGACCCCGCGGTGTGAAGTTCGTCACCCCCCGCGTCCCACAGTTTTTGTCCCTGCAGGTTGATGACCGAGACCAGATGGCCTCCATCCCCGTCGCCGAATTTCGTGATGACGTCCCCGAACCGACGATAAACGGCGTGGTCGATCGAGGAACCCTGTGACCACAGCGGCGAGGATCCTTCGGTTGTGGTCAGGCAGAGTGTGAAGCTCTTGGAACTGCCCTCAGTGTTGTTGTTCGCGTAGTAGATGAGTTGCACGACGTCATGGTCGATCTCCATGACAAAGATCGCCTCCAGTTCGCCCGGTGGAATCTGGAGTTGGCGGCTCCACAGGGGCGCATCGAGTGCCCCCGGACGGACCGCCCTCAGCATGTTCGTGTCATCCACCAAACCGATACTCGATCCCAGGGGGATGACCTGCCTGATCGCATCTCCGGGCAGCTCGGCCATCACGGCGCCGGTTGAGCTGCTCAGGAGCATCGTTTTGAGGATGGACTGGTCCGATGTGTCGATCATGGTGACCGCCACCCGATCCGCTCCTGGGAGACACGTGACGCGTCCAAACGTATCCAGTTCCACGCTCCAGCGTGTCCTACCGCTGTCCAGATCAAGTGCCCACACGCGGTCGTTGTCTGTGAGGATGGCCAGGTCCCCATGGGAAGGGTTGTGGCATGCCTCCCCACCTTCAGCATTCCAAGCGACCTCCGGTGTCGTCGCCATGTCGTTCACGAGGGGCTCGTAGCGCCACGCGGGTGGCTGGACCCATCGGGGCACAACCAGTGCAGCGAGCAGTCCCAGCGCGACGACGACGGCTGCGGCGACGACCAGGCGCTGCAGCATCCGGGCCC